>CALIKX010000001.1 GCA_938017905.1 uncultured Thermoleophilia bacterium
CCGGCATGATGGGCGCGGTGTCCCGTCGGGTCGCATCGGGGCCTCGGTCGTTGCCGGACCGTGCGCAGGATCGCACCGGCAGAGCCCCCCGAAGATGTCCTCGTACGGCTCCACCCCGGCGGCGCGCTCGGCCTCGCGCAGAAGCGCGAATGCCTCATCCACCTGCTCCTCGACGGCGGGGATGTGCTCGGGGGCGGTGACGCGGTCGAGTTCCGCCTGCGCACGCCGCGCCACGCGGGTGGCCGCGTCCAGGCGGTCGTCCGCGCGTGCGTGGTGCCCGGGCAGCACCGCCAGGGCGTCCAGGCGCGCGCCGATGGCGTCCAGGCGCACACGCGCGCGCGCGGTCACGTCCACCAGGGTGTCGCGACGCACCCGCCGGTTCCTCCGGATGCCGAACGCCGCGGCCCAGACCCCGCCGATCAGCGCGATGCCGAGGAGCGCCAGCAGCGCGCGCGCGGCGTCGCTGGCGGGTGGCGACAGGAGCGGTCCCGCGGCGGCGCGCGCGGCGGCGTCGGCGCGCCGCACCGGATCGGTGATGGCTCCCACCCGGGCCTCGCGCAGGTCGCGCGTCATCGCCCCCTGGCTGCGGGGTCCGGCCAGCCCGATGCCGCGGTTGGGGGCCACGGCCACCACCAGACCGCCGAAGCCCAGTTCGCGGCGCAGACCGCTGGCATACGCGCGCATGGACGACGACCCGACGGGGCCGGGCACCACGGCGATGCGCACGGGGCGCCCACCGCGCTGGAGCTCGTCCGCCACCTCCTGCAGGCGTGCCTGCGCATCCGGGGCGCCTGCCCCTGCGACGATGGGGTTCACGTAGGCCGACCCCTGCTCCAGGGCCTCCACCGCGGGATCCGCCAGCAGCGCGGCGGGCGCCGCCAGCAGGGCCAGCACGGCCACCGCCACCGCGGCCAGTCGCGCGATCATGCCGGCAGGGGGGTACCGCCGGGCACGGGCCGGAGATCGCCCACCATCGCACGCGCCTTCTCCGCGAGTCCGGGCACCGCGCCCCCGAGGTCCATGCGCATCAGGCTCACCTGCCCGCGGCTGCGGACCGCACGGAAGCCCATGTCCTCGAGCATGGCGAGGTCGAACAGCGTGTGGTTGAGCGCGGCGCGCTCCTCCGGCGTGACCTCGTCGGGATAGCGCATGGCGAAGGCCTCGACCGCCGCCATGCCACGGCCCTTCACGTCGGCCAGGGCCTCGAGCACCAGGCGCTCGAGGGCGCCCGCGGCGTCGCCGCCGCTGACGTACGCGCACGTGATGAGGGCGGCGTCGCGGT
The DNA here is from genome assembly GCA_938017905.1 of uncultured Thermoleophilia bacterium. Classification (GTDB taxonomy): domain Bacteria; phylum Actinomycetota; class Thermoleophilia; order Miltoncostaeales; family Miltoncostaeaceae; genus SYFI01. The sequence continues at coordinate 1,283 of CALIKX010000001.1, forward strand.
CGGGCGGGCCGGCGGGAAGCACCTGGGCGCGTGGGAAGGCCCGCGCCGGTCCGTACTGGAGCAGCCCGAGCACGGCGTCGCCGTCGCGGAGCATGCGCCCCCAGGGCCCGAACGACTGCTCGGTGCGGTGCGCCCAGCGGTCGCGGCCCGTCTCGTCGCTGGCGCCCCGGAGCGTCTGCCAGAACACGCAGCCCGCGCAGCAGTCCGGCATCTCGCCGATGGATGCCCGTGTGAGGGGAACCGGTCGCACGCCCCCAATCTAGGCGACCGGGGCGGCGCGGCGATGTTCCCGTGAGACGCGAACGGCCCGGGGTGGCCCGGGCCGTTCGATGTCACGCGGTGCGAACCCCGGTGACAGTCCCCGTCCGGGGACAGTCACCTGCCGTGGGTCAGGCGCCCACGGTCTGCAGGACGTCGTCCACCGGGGTGAAGTGCCGCTTGAACTCCATCGACTGCGTCGGCAGGCCCAGTGCCAGGCCGATCAGCTGTGGCAGGTGCAGCACCGGCATGGCGTACTCCTCGCCCATCAGCTGCTCGGTCTTGCGCTGGTAGGCGTCCATTGCCAGGTGGCACAGCGGGCACGGGGTCACCATGGCCTGCGCACCGGCGTCTCGGGCGCCGGACAGGGCCACGTGCGACTCCTTCAGCGCCACCTCCTCGCGGGCGAGGATGATGGGGAAGCCGCAGCAGCGCGTCTTGCCGTCATAGTCGGCGACCTCGCCGCCCAGGGCCGTGATCAGGCGCTCCAGGCTCTGCGGGCGGTCGGGGTCCTCGAAGCCCATCACGGACGACGGGCGCAGCAGCTGGCAGCCGTAATACGGCGCCACCCGCAGGCCGTTCAGGCCCTTCGGACCGCGCTCTTCGAGCAGCGAGAGGCCCTCCTCGGTGGCCAGGTACCACAGCAGGTGGGTCACGTCGATCGTGCCCTGGTAGGGGCGCGCGCCGGCGTTCACCAGGTCGGCGTTCACCTGCTCCAGAAGGCGCGGGTCCTCCTTCACCATCTTGTTTGCCCGGCGCAGGTTCAGCGTGCAGACGTTGCAGATGGTCAGGATGTCCGCGCCCATCTCCTCGGCCTCCGAGAGGATGCGCACGTTGAGCGTGAGGTACAGGTTGGGCTTGGCCTCGGCGATGTCGCCGGCACCGCAGCAGGTGGCCTGCGGCATAGGCAGGAGCTCGATGTCCAGCAGCGGAGCCAGGGCCTTGGTGGTTGCGTTGAGCTCCTTCGAGCTGAACTCGGCAACGCAGCCGGGGTAGTAGGCGAACTGTCGCGCCACTAGATCGTCTCCTTGACGTTCTTGATGAGCTTGGTGACCTGATCGCGGTCCTTCACCTTGTGGGTGAGGGGCGACTTCGGGAGCTTGCCCTTCTGCAGCATGCGGAGGGCGAGCGGTGCGTTGAACACGCCGCCGACCGGGTCGGTGTATCCACCCACCAGCTGCTCGTTGAGCTTGCCGCCCTGGCGCATGGAGATGAGGAAGGCCTTGGCGTGACGTGCACCCTTGTCCTTCGTGACCTTCTCCTGGAACGCGATGGCGCCGAGCTTCTCGATGGCGTCACGCGGGTCCACGCCCTTCGGGCACCGCTCGTTGCAGAACATGCAGCGGGTGCAGTCCCAGATGCCGTGGTCGCCCGAGTACAGCTTGGCGCGGTTCTTGCGCTGCGCGTCGCGCTCGTCTGCGGCGAAGCGGTAGCCCCATGCGAACGCGGCCGGCCCGACGAACTCGGGGTCCGCGGCCAGCGAGTTGCACTCGGAGTAGCAGGCGGCGCACAGGATGCAGGCGCTCTCCTTGGCCACCTTCTCCATCGCGGCCTTCGGCACCAGGCGCTCCTTGTCGGGCGCCGGGCCGTCCGGGATGAGGAAGGGCTTGACCGCCTTGAACTTCTCCCAGAACGGGGTCATGTCGACCACCAGGTCCTTGATCGGGGCGAAGTTGCCGATGGGGTCCACCTGAAGGGTGTCGGCCCCGCTCTCGGCCTTGGCCTCCTCCACCTGGGTCATGCAGGCGAGGACCGTCTTGCCGTTGACCTTGCAGGCACAGGAACCGCAGATGGCGCTGCGGCAGGAGTACCGCACCGCGAGGGTGCCGTCCTGCTCGTTCTGGATGCGCAGGAGCGCGTCCAGGATGGTGGTCTTCTCCTCGTGGTCCAGCCGGAAGTCCTGGTGATACGACTCCGACTCGCCGGAGTCCGGCTGGTACCGGAATACGCGGAACGTCGTGCTCGCCATCAGTAGGACCTCACCTGGGGCTCGTACTTGGTCATGGTCACCGGCGAGTAGTCGAGGCGGATCTCGCCATCGTCCAGGTACGCCAGCGTGTGCTTCATCCAGTTCTCGTCATCGCGCTCCGTGAAGTCGGTGCGCGAGTGCGCGCCGCGGCTCTCGTGGCGGGCGATGGCGCCGGTCACCATGGTGTCGGCGAGGTCCAGCAGGTAGCCGGTCTCGATCGTGTGGATGAGGTCGGTGTTGAAGGTCCTGCCCTTGTCATCCACCACCACGCCCTGGAACTTCTCCTTGAGCTCGGTGACCTTGGCCTTGGCCTCCCGCAGCGGGCCGTCTGAGCGGAACACGCCCACCTTCTCCTGCATCACGGCGGCGAGCTCGTCGCGGATCTCGCCCTGGCGGGGACCGTTCTCGCGGAGCAGCAGCTCCTCGATGCGGTCCTGGGTCTCGGCGGCGGCGTTGGACGGCACGTCCGGCTCGCCCGCCTCCTGGGCGTAGGCCGCGGAGGCCTCGCCGGCGCGGGCGCCGAACACCACGGCCTCCAGCAGCGAGTTGCCGCCCAGGCGGTTGGCGCCGTGCACCGACACGCAGGAGCACTCGCCGGCGGCGAACAGGCCCGGCATATGCGGGGCCGCCCCCCAGTTGTCCACGTGCACGCCACCCATGTGGTAGTGCGCGCCCGGGCGGATCGGGATGGGCTCCTCGATCGGGTCGGTGCCCGCGAAGGCGATGGCCAGCTCGCGGATCTGCGGCAGCCGCTCCATGATGCGGTCGCGGCCCAGGTGGCGCAGGTCGAGCAGCACGCAGCCGTCGACCCCGCGGCCCTCCATGATCTCCGTTGCCTCGGCGCGGGACACCACGTCACGGGATGCCAGCTCGAGCTTGTTGGGGGCGTACTTGCTCATGAAGCGCTCCCCGTCCTTGTTCAGGAGGTACCCGCCCTCTCCGCGGGCACCCTCCGTCACGAGCACGCCATTCGCGGCGAGCGTGGTGGGGTGGAACTGCATGAACTCCATGTCCTTGAGCGGCACGCCCTTGCGGAGGGCGAGGCTCATGGCGTCGCCGGTCGACGCGTGCGCGTTCGTCGACGGGCGGTACACGCGGCCGGCGCCGCCGGTGGCCATCACCACGGCCTTGGCGCCGATCGTCTCGATGCTGCCGTGGATCATGTCGTAGGCCACGACACCCACGGCGTTGCCGGAGTCGTCGGTCACCAGGTCGGTGACGAACCACTCCTCGTAGGTCGGGATGTCGTACTTCACGCACACGGTGTAGAGCGTGTGCAGGATGACCAGCCCGGTCAGGTCGGCCGCGTAGCAGGTGCGCGGGAACCCGGCGCCACCGAACGGGCGCTGGGCGATCTTGCCGGAGTCCTCCTGGCGGCTGAAGACCGCTCCCCAGTGCTCCAGCTGGTACACCTCGAGCGGCGCGCGCTGGCAGAGGATCTCGATCGCGTCCTGGTCGCCGATGTAGTCGGCGCCCTTGACGGTGTCGAACGTGTGGTTCTCGGTGCTGTCCTCGGTCTCGTTGCCGAGAGCGGCGTTGATCCCGCCCTGGGCTGCGCCCGAGTGGCTGCGGACCGGGTGGAGCTTGGTCACGAGGGCGACGTCAACGCCCGCCTCGTGCGCGGCGATGGCCGCCCGCATGCCCGCAAGACCGGCACCGACGACGACGACGTCGTGTGTGCGCACTTTTCCGATACCTCCGGTTGATTGAGAGGGTTCCCGCTGCCGGAAGGCTACCGCAGGTGCCGTCTCCCGGATGTCCCTACTGACGGGACATTCGGCCCCAGACGCGGAGCGGCCTCAGGCTGCGCGGAACACCGCGCCCAGGCGCTCCATCCCCACGGTGATCTCCTCGGGGGACACCCCCGAGTAGGCGAGCCGCAGGGTGTTGCGGTGCCCCTCCGTGAAGCAGGCCGAGCCCGCCACGTAGATGACCCCCGCGTCCCGGGCCACCGGCAGCAGCGCATCCGCGTCCATGTCGCCCGGCAGCTCGAGCCACATGAAGAACCCGCCCTCCGGTGGCGTGCAGCGCGTGCCCTCCGGCATGTGCACCAGGCCCGCGGCCATGGCGTCGCGGCGCACGCGCATGAGCTCGGTGACCCGTGCGATGTTGGGGTCGAGCAGGCCGTCCTCGCACACCTTCAGCACCGCGGCCTCGGGGAGGTGCGCGGGGGAGATGTAGGTCTGGTTTGCGCGGGTCACCAGCGCGGAGATGAGGTCCGGCGGCGCGATGAGGTAACCCACGCGCAGGCCGGGCGCCAGCGTCTTCGAGAAGGACGACGAGAACATCACGCGGTCGGGGCCGCCCAGCTCGTAGATGCTCGTGATGGGGTCGCCCTCGAACCGCAGGCGGCCGTAGGGGTCATCCTCGAGGATCCAGAAGCCGTGCTTCTCGCTGAGCGCCACGAGGGCCGTGCGCTTCTCCAGCGAGATGGTGGTGCCCGCGGGGTTGTGGAAGTTGGGGATGGTGTAGACGAGCCTGGGCACGCGTCCGGCGTCGCAGGCGGCCGCGAGGGCGTCCACGTCCATGCCGTCGTCCTGCATGGGGATCGGCAGGATCTCCATGCCGTGCATCTGCGCCTGCAGTAGCGCGCGGTCGTACGTGGGCGCCTCGAGGGCGATCAGGTCGCCCGGCGACAGGAAGGTCTCGAGCAGGAACACGTACCCCTCGAGCGACCCGTTGGTGATGAGCACGCGGTCGGCCGTGGTGCCGTGGTGCGCGGCCAGCCACTCGCGCAGCGGCGGGTAGCCGCCACCGGTTCCGTAGGAGAGGATGACCGTCGGGTCGTCCTCCAGCGCGGAGGTGGCGCATCGGGCGACGAGGCCGCCATCGAGGGCCTCGGGGGCCGGGGCGCCGCGGGCGAACGAGATCACGTCAGGCACGCGGGCGAGTGTAGACGCACCGTGCTCCCGGTCGCCTGCGTGACCGGGAGCACGGTGACAGTCGTCTGCGGTCGCCTACTTCAGGCGGTCGGCGACGATCTCGGCGACCTCGGTGGGGTTGGTTCCCACCTTCACGCCGAGCGCCTCGAGGGCGTCCTTCTTGCCCTGGGCGGTGCCGGACGAGCCGGTGATGATGGCGCCGGCGTGGCCCATCTGCTTGCCGGGGGGCGCCTGGAACCCGGCGATGTAGCCCACCACCGGGGTCGACATGTTCTCGGCGATGAAGGCGCCGGCCTTCTCCTCCTCATCCCCGCCGATCTCGCCCACCATCACGACGAGGTCGGTGTCGGGGTCGGCCTCGAACATCGCGAGCACATCGATGAACGACGATCCCACGATGGGATCGCCGCCGATGCCCACCACGGTGCTCTGGCCGATGCCCATGTCACCGATCTCCTTGGAGATCTGGTACGTGAGCGTGCCCGAGCGGCTGATGATTCCCACCCGGCCCGGCGTGAACACGTCGGTCGGCATGATGCCCACCGTCGCCTTGCCGGGGCTGATCGCGCCCGGGCAGTTGGGGCCCAGCAGGCGCTGGTCGCCACGCTTCAGGTGCGTGTACACGCGCATCATGTCGTGCGCCGGAATGCCCTCGGTGATGGCGATGGTGAGGTCGATCCCGGCGTCCAGCGACTCGTAGATGGCGTCCGTCGCGAACCGCGGCGGCACGAAGATCATCGACGTGTTGGCGCCCGTCGCCTCCACGGCGTCGCGCACCGTGTTGAACACCGGGATGCCGTCCACGTCCTGCCCGGCCTTGCCCGGGGTGACGCCGGCCACCACGTTGGTGCCGTATGCCTTGTTGCGGAGGGTGTGGAACTGGCCCTCGCGGCCGGTGACGCCCTGCACCACCAGCTTGGTGTTCTCATCGACCAGGATGCTCACGCGGCCTCCTTCGCGAGCTCCACGGCGCGCTTGGCGGCCGAGAGCATCGTGGGCTCGACCACCACGTTGGCCGGGGCGCGATCGGCGATGATCGCGCGCCCCTCCTCCGCGGCGGTCCCGTCGAGGCGCACGACGATGGGGAGCGTGGCCCCCAGCGTGTCGAGCGCCGTGAGGAGGCCCTCGGCCACCTCGTCGCACCGCGTGATGCCGCCGAAGATGTTGATCATCAGCGACTTCACCTTCGGGTCGCTCAGCAGCACCTCGAGCGCGGTGGCCACGGCCTCTGCGTTCGAGCCGCCACCGGCGTCCAGGAAGTTGGCGGGCGTGCCCCCGGCGAGTGCCACCACGTCCAGGCTGCTCATCACGATGCCGGCGCCGTTGCCCATGATCCCCACGTCCCCATCCAGCTTCACGTAGGTCACGCCCCGCTCATGCGCCATGCGCTCCTGCGGGTCGTCGGTGACGCTCTCCTGCAGCTCGGCGAGGTCGGGGTGGCGGTACAGGGAGTTGTTGTCGATCGAGACCTTGGCGTCCAGCGCCACCACGCGGTCGTCCGCCGTCCAGATGAGGGGGTTGATCTCGATGAGCGTGGCCTCGAGGTCGATGAACGCCTCGTAGGCCTTCATCAGCGCGTCGAGGACGCCCTTCTGCGCGGGCACGTCGATGTCCGCGTGGTAGATGAGCCACCGGGCGTCGTGCTGCTGGAACCCGATCAGCGGGTCCACATGCAGCCGGGCGAGCGCCTCGGGGTGCTCCTCGGCGACGGCCTCGATGTCCATGCCGCCCATGGCGGAGAGCATCACGAGGGGCTTCTTCGCCGAGCGGTCGAACGTGACCGAGGCGTAGTACTCCTTCTTGATGTCCGAGGCGGCCTCAATCCACACGCGCTTCACCGTGTGGCCCTTGATGTCCATGCCCAGGATGTTCTGCGCCTCGGCGTAGGCCTCGTCCGGCGTCGCCGCCAGCTTGATGCCGCCGGCCTTGCCGCGGCCGCCGACCTGCACCTGCGCCTTGACCACGACCGTTCCGCCGATGGCCTCGGCGGCGGCCTTCGCCTGCTCGGGCGTGTCAGCGATCTCGCCACTCGGCACGGCCAGGCCATGCCGGGCGAACAGCTGCTTGCCCTGGTACTCGAAGAGATCCACCCGCGTCCCTTGTCTCGCTGTCAGTGAACGGCCGCGCACGGGTCATCCCGCCGCGGGCCGGTGGGGGACTCTACCCATGACGCCGCAGCGGGCGGCCGGGATACGCTCGGGTGCATGTCCGGTGACACCGACCTCGCCGCGCGCCTGGAGATGCTGCTGGTGCTGCAGTGGCTTGATGACGGCCGGCCCCCGGAGGGCGACGTGATGCTGTCGGTCGCCACCGCCGCGGCGGAGTTGGGACGGGAGGGCCCGTCGGGCCTCCTGGCGGTGATGGGGGCGCTGGGTGCGCTGGAGGACGCCGGCCGCGTCCGCGTGGAATGGCCCGGACACCGGCCCGGCGCGGGCGACGCACGGGTACTGCTGTCCGACGGCATCACGCGCGACGCCGATCGGCTGTTCGGGACCGGGGCCTAGCGGCGCAGCAGGCGTACGGCGATCGCCGCGCCGATGGCCGCGCCGATGATCGCTCCCGCCACGAGGGCGGTAGTCCGGTTGGCGGTGGCGGGGTCGAGCGCCGCCACCAGCGCCGCGGCGATCCCGGTGCCGATGGCGCCCATGAGCAGCGCGGCACCGGCGGCGATGCCGAGGGTGCGGGCACCGGGAGCCTCCCATCGGGATGACCCGCCGGCGTCCGCCGCCGGTGGGCCCGCGAACAGCCGGACATCCTCCGGGTCGCGCGCCGTCACCGCGATGCCGCTGGCCACGTCCACGAGTGTCTCCGGGTACGTGGTTGCCTCGCGTGCCAGTCGGCGCAGGGCCACGCCCGTGCGGGCGAGGTGCAGGGGATCGCGCGGCAGGGCCCGGGCCATGGCCGCGGCGGTCAGGGCCGCGGCCCGGTCGGCCGGCAGGTCGCCCGGCACGATCATGGGCTCGGCATCGTCCGGGTCGTCACCCGGTCGGAGCAGCAGGTCGGCCACGGCGGCACCGGGCGGCGGGGCCACCTCCCCGGGCGGCACCGCGAGCCCGCCGATCTCGCAGCGGCCGGTCAGGTCCACGAGGTCGTCCGGGTCCGACGCCGCGAAGGCCCGGGCCACCGCCCGCCGTCCGGCATCCGGGCTCGCGGCAAGCCGGTCCGCGGCCAGCGCGACCCCGCATGCCAGCACGGCCCGGCGCACGGTCTCGCGATCGGCGCCGCCCGGATCCACCAGGGCGCCCGCCGATGCGCGGCCGGCGCCCAGCAGTCCCGCCCACATGACGACGCGCGTCATGTCAGCCGATGACGGCGATGACCTCGTCGGCGGCCACCGACTGGCCGGCCTCGACATTGACGGCCGAGATCGTGCCGCCGGTGTGGGCCGTGACCTCGTTCTCCATCTTCATGGCCTCGACGATGCAGATCACGTCGCCCTCGGCGACCTCCTGGCCGGCCTCCACGGCCACGCTCAGCACCGTGCCCTGCATGGGCGAGTGCACCTCGCCGGTTGCCCCGCCATTGGCCGAGCCGTGGTGCGCGCCACCCCGCCGCGGGCGCTTCCTCGTCGGCGCGGGGGCACCCGCGGGTCCGAGGTCCTTCTCGGGGATGAACAGGCGCACGTCGAACCTGCGGCCGCCCACCTCGGCGACCATCGCGCGCTCGGCCACGGGCTCGGCCTCGGGCGCCTCCGGCGCCGGGGGCGGCCCGCCGTCGCGCGGCGGCAGCGGCGTGTTCTCCTCGGCCATCACCTTCAGCGCCGCGTGGCACGCACCGCCGTCGATGAAGTCCTGCTGCTGCAGCAGCCAGATGTGGAAGGGGATCAGCGTGGTGGTGCCCTCCACCACGTACTCGTCCAGTGCGCGCAGCATGCGCATGCGCGCCCGCTCGCGGTCGACGTCCCAGGTGATGAGCTTGGCCACCATCGGGTCGTACATGTCGCTGATCACCGAGCCGCCCTGCACGCCCGAGTCCACGCGCACGCCGGGGCCGGCGGGCTCCCTGTAGGCGGTGATCGGCCCGGGGGTGGGGAGGAACCGCTTCTCGGCGTCCTCGGCGTTGATGCGGCACTCGAAGGCGTGGCCGCGCGGGCGGACGTCGTCCTGGGTCAGGCCGATGGCCTCGCCCGCCGCGATCCGGACCTGCTCGCGGATCAGGTCGAGCCCGGTGACCATCTCGGTCACCGTGTGCTCCACCTGGATGCGCGTGTTCATCTCGAGGAAGAAGAACTCCTCGCCCGAGACCAGGTACTCGAGGGTGCCGGCCGACCGGTAGCCCACGGCCTCGGCGGCACGGACCGATGCCTCGCCCATGCGACGGCGCAGGTCGTCGCCCACGATGGGCGACGGGGTCTCCTCCACCAGCTTCTGGTGGCGGCGCTGCACCGAGCAGTCGCGCTCGCCCAGCCACAGCGTGGTGCCGTGGCCATCGGCGAGCACTTGGATCTCCACGTGCCGGGGGTCCGGCAGGTAGCGCTCCAGGTACACCGTGCTGTCGGCAAAGAACTTCTCGCTCTCGCGGCGTGCCCCCTCGAACGCGCCCTCCAGGTCGTCCGGCGTAAGCGCCACGCGGAAGCCCTTGCCGCCACCGCCCGCGGCGGCCTTCACTGCGATGGGGTAGCCGATCTCCTCGGCGATGCCCGTGGCCTCGGCCACGTCGGCCACGCCCTCGGTGACGCCCGGCACGATCGGCACGCCTGCGGCATCCATCAGTGCGCGCGCGGCGGTCTTCGAGCCCATGGCATCGATCGCGTCGGCCGGCGGGCCGATGAAGGTGACGCCGGCGTCCTCGCATGCGCGCGCGAACGGCGCGTTCTCGGCCAGGAACCCGTAGCCCGGGTGCACCGCCTGCGCGCCCGCGGCGGCGGCCACCTCGAGGATCTTCGGGATGTTCAGGTAGGTGTCCGCCGCCGGGCCCGCGCCGAGCGAGTGGGCCTCGTCGGCGAACTGCACGAACAGCGCATCGCGGTCGGCCTCCGAGTACACGGCCACCGAGCGGATGCCCATCTCGCGCAGCGTGCGCATCACCCGGATCGCGATCTCGCCGCGGTTGGCGACCAGCACCGCCTCGAACATCAACGATTCCTCATCTGATCGGCGGGCAGGCCCGCGCCCTCGCGGATGGCCGCCCGCCGCCACATCGACCGGTAGGCGGCGGGGCGCGGGTCGGTGTCGCCGCCGCGCGCGGCGGTGATGACCGCGGTGACCGCCGCGGTGATGGCGACGGCCTCCTCGGGGGACGGCATGGGGGAGATCGCGATCGACGCGCTCACAGGGGGATGTTCCCGTGCTTGCGCCGCGGCCCGTCCACGCGCTTGGTCAGCGACACCTCGAGTGCCTTCACCAGCCACGGGCGCGTGTCCTCGGGCTGGATCACGTCGTCCACGTAGCCGCGCTCGGCCGCCTGGTACGGGTTGGCGAACCGCGCCTTGTACTCATCCACCATCTCGGTGCGGCGGGCATCGACGTCGCCCCCCTCCTCGGCCACGCGCTTCAGTTCGCTGCGGTGGATGATGTTCACCGCGCCGTCGGCACCCATGACGGCGATCTCCGCCGATGGCCATGCGGCATTGAAGTCGGCGCCCAGGTGCTTGCTGTTCATCACGTCGTACGCGCCCCCGTAGGCCTTGCGCGTGATCACGGTGATCTTCGGCACCGTGGCCTCGGCGTAGGCGTACAGCAGCTTGGCACCGTGCAGGATGATGCCGCCGTACTCCTGGCTGGTGCCGGGGAGGAACCCGGGCACGTCCACGAACGAGATCACCGGGATGTTGAAGGCATCGCAGAAGCGGATGAACCGCGCGCCCTTGATCGAGGCGTCGATATCCAGGACCCCGGCGAGCGCCTTGGGCTGGTTGCCCACCACGCCCACCGAATGGCCGTTCAGGCGGGCGAACCCGATCACCAGGTTTTGCGCGTAGAGCGGCGCGACCTCCATGAACTCCCCGGCGTCGAACACCAGCTCGATGACGTGCTTCATGTCGTACGGCTTGTTCGGGTTGTCCGGGACGATGGACCGCAGCTCGGGCTCACGGCGGTCCGGGTCGTCCGACGGCGCCTCGTACGGCGCGGAGTCGAGGTTGTTCTGCGGGATGAACGAGAGCAGGTGGCGCACCTCGTCGATGCACGACTCCTCGTCCTCGGACGCGAACTGGCACACCCCGGACTTGACCGCGTGCGACAGCGCGCCGCCCAGTTCCTCCATGGTCACGTCCTCGCCCGTGACCGTCTTGATCACGTCGGGGCCCGTGATGAACATGTGGCTGGTCTGCTTCACCATGAAGATGAAGTCGGTGATGGCCGGGCTGTACACGGCCCCGCCGGCGCACGGGCCCAGGACGACCGAGATCTGCGGGATCACGCCGCTGGCCTGCACGTTGCGCAGGAATATGTCGGCGTACCCACCCAGGCTCACCACGCCCTCCTGGATGCGGGCCCCACCGGAGTCGTTCAGTCCGATGACCGGGCACCCCATCCGCACGGCGAGGTCCATGACCTTGCAGATCTTCTCGGCGAAGACCTCCCCGAGGCTGCCGCCGAACACCGTGAAGTCCTGGCTGAACACGAACACCTGCCGGCCGTCCACGGTGCCGTGGCCCGTGATGACGCCGTCGCCCCACGGGCGGTTGTCCTCCAGGCCGAACCCGGTGGCGCGGTGGCGCGTGAACATGTCCAGTTCCACGAACGAGCCCGGGTCGAGCAGCAGGTCGATCCGCTCGCGCGCCGTCAGCTTCCCGCGGGCGTGCTGGCGCTCCACTGCGGCGTCGCCCGACGGGTTCATGGCCTCGGCCCGCAGGTCGTCCAGGCGCTTCTCCGCGTCGGAGGTGCTCATCCCGCACCCGCGATCATGCGGTCGTACTCGCCGAACTCCTCGCGGAGCACCCCGCACACCTCGCCGATCGTGGCCCGGGCGCCGAGGGCGCGGTGCATGGGGGGCAGCAGGTTGTCAGTGCCCCGGGCGGCGCTGCGCACTGCATCGAGGGCCGCGCGCACGTCGGCCTCATCGCGCGTGGCGCGAAGGTCGGTGAGCCGCTGCACCTGGGCACGCTCCACCGCCGGGTCGATCTTGAGGATGTCGATCTCGGTCTCCTCGGGTTCCGCCTGCACGTTGATGCCCACCACCCTCCGCTCGCCGCTCTCCATGGCCGTGTGCCAGCGGTATGCGGCGTCGGCGATCTCCTCGCGCATGAAGGCGATGCCGTCCACGGCCCCGCCGCGCTCGTCGATGCGCGCGATGAGCTCGCGGGCACGGTCCCCGATCTCGGCGGTGAGCGACTCCACCATCCATCCGCCGGCCATCGGGTCGACGCTGTCGGTGATGCCGGTCTCCTCGGCGATCACCTGCTGCGTGCGCAGCGCCAGCTTGGCCGAGTGCTCGGTGGGCAGGGCCAGCGCCTCGTCGAAGCCATTCGCATGGATGGACTGCGCGCCGCCGAGCGCGGCCGACAGCACCTGCAGGGCCACCCGCACCACGTTGTTGTCGGGCTGCTGGGCCGTGAGCGTGCTGCCACCGGTCTGGGCATGGAAACGCAGGGCCATGGACTTCGGGTCGGTGGCCCCGAACCGCTCGCGCATGATCTGCGCCCACAGCGTGCGCGCCGCGCGGAACTTCGCGATCTCCTCCACGAAGTTGGAGTGGGCGTTGAAGAAGAACGACAGCCGTGGCGCGAAGCGGTCCACGTCCAGCCCGGCATCCACCGCCGCCTGCACGTACGCGATGCCGTCGGCCAGCGTGAAGGCCACCTCCTGCACCGCCGTGGAGCCGGCCTCGCGTATGTGGTACCCGCTGATCGAGATGGTGTTGAAGCGCGGCATCTCGGCCGCGCAGTACGCGAAGGTGTCGGTGGTGAGCCGCATGCTCTGGTGCGGCGGGAAGATGTAGTTGCCGCGGGCGATGTACTCCTTCAGCACGTCGTTCTGAATCGTGCCGCGCAGCTGGTCGGCCGCCACGCCCTGCGACTCGCCCACCAGCCGGTACAGCAGCAGCAGCACCGCCGCCGGAGCGTTGATGGTCATGCTCGTCGAGACCTCGTCGAGCGGGATGCCATCGAACACCCGCAGCATGTCGTCCAGCGAGTCGATGGCCACGCCCACGCGACCGACCTCGCCGAGCGCACGCGGGTCATCGGAGTCCATCCCCAACTGGGTCGGGAGGTCGAAGGCCATCGACAGCCCCGGTGCGCCGTTGACCAGGAGGTACCGGAAGCGCGCGTTGGTCTCCTCGGCGGTGGCGAAGCCCGCGTACTGCCGCATGGTCCACGGCTTCTCGCGGTACATCGTGCGGTACGGACCGCGCGTGAAGGGGAATTCGCCGGGCTCGCCGAGGGCGGAGGCCAGGTCGAGCGCCTCCACGTCCGATGCGTGGTAGACGGGCTCGATATCGATTCCGGAGTCGGTCCTCCGTGCTGCTCCGGCAGCGTCGGTGCCGCTGCTCACGCGCGCCTCCCTCGGGTCGCCGGCACGCTCAGGAGGCCCCTCGCGTGCGGCGGCACGCTACCAAAGCCCGGCCTCCCGGCACGACCGTCGGCGCGGCCCATGCCCCGCCACGGTACGCTGGCCATCATGAGCGATCAGGACCGACGCATCGACCCGGCGACGGGACCCGGGGTGGGAGTGATCGACGCCCCGGATCAGTCGACGGACATCGACGAGCACCTCTGGACCGATGACTCGGGCGAGGACCTCGAGGGCTGGTACTGCATCGCCACCGATCCGTGGCCATGCCCCGCGGAGGGCTGCGGGTTCGTGGCCAACCACATCACCGCGGCGCACCTGGTCATCTGCTGGCCCGAGATGGACGACCCGAACCTCCTCACGCACGCGCAGATTGCCAAGGAGGTGGGGCGCAATCCCCGCGTGGCCGAGTACCAAACGGGCATGGGCCCCGCGTGCTCGTACTACCAGTGGATCGCCGCCGGGCGTCCCGTGCACGGGGTGCGCGGGGGCGAGACCACGGCCTCCTAGAGCAGGCGCCGAGCCCGCAGGTCGGCCACCACGGCGCGCGACAGCGCTGCGGAGATGGTCCCGACCCGGCGGAGGAAGCGGTTGTCGTCCGGCGCCGCGCCGACCTCCACGATCACCCGCGATTGCGCCGTGGTGCGGTAGAAGCCATAGAAGTGGTTGATGCGCCGGTTGGTCCCCGGGCGGATGACGCCCGCGAACCGCGACCGGGCGCCCGCGCGGCGGGTGCGCACGCGCTTCAGGCCCGCGGCGACCCGCCGTGCGGTGGCGGCCGAGGTCCGCTGCACGGCGCTGTTCACCGTGGTGGCCGGCGTGCGATGGGTGGCGCTGTCGGGGTACGGCGTGGACCTGCCCGTGCCGAAGCCCTGCCCCCGGTAGTAGTTCTCGTTGCCCCCGGTGACCGCGTAGCCCACCATCGCGGCGCCGCCGGGGGAGTCGTGGTGGATGCTCACGAAGGTGGCGCCGCCCACTCCCAGTGGCTCCACGCGCGCCGCGAGGGGGCGCGCATTCACGCCCGCGCGCCGTAGGCGGCGCACCATGTCGTTGCGCACGCGGCGGTTGAACTCCGCCTCGCCCCCGAACGGATTGCCGGAGGCGCCGGTCTGCGCCAGGTAGCCCGGCTCCCCCGGACTCAGGTGGCCGGCCTGCACCAGCACCACGGGTCGTGACCGGCGCGCGGACGGGCCTGTGCGGGCGGGCGCCGCCGGTTCCGCTCCCGGGGCGGGGGCCTGCGACTGGGCGCCGGCCGGTGCCGCGACGATCGCCAGGCATGCCATGGAGGCCACGGCAAGTGACGTGGGGAGGAGCGGGGACGGGGCCGGACGCATGCCCGCAGGATGCCATCGCCGGCGGCGGCCGCCCGTGGAGCGGGTACCACCCGGCCTACCCGCGGCGGCCCCGGCCGCGCCGCGGGCACACGTCGAGCGCGAGCGAGGCCACCCGGTCGAGGATGAGCACGCCGTCGAGATGATCCATCTCATGGAGGATCACCCGTGCCTCGACTCCCTCGGCCTGCACCGCGCAGGGCGTTCCCGCGAGGATGCCTGCCCGGCGGTTCTCCACGTTGCTCCTGCCGCCCAGCAGTGCGCCGGTCACGGCCGCCACGATCCCGGGGAGGTCTCCGCCCATGATGCTCACGGTGTACTCGTTCATGCCGCGAGGATTGGGCGCCACCTATGCTTGCGGCGTGAGCGGCCGCGCATCGCTGAACCCCGCACTGGTCGTGACGGCCGCGCGAATCGCGCTGATCCCGGTCGTGATGGTGCTCATCCTCGTTGACGACGAGGGCGCCCGGTACTGGGCGTTCGCCCTGTACGTGGTGGCCGCGGCCACCGACTCCCTCGACGGCTGGCTGGCGCGCTCGCGCGGCGACGTGACCGTGGCCGGTGCCTTCCTGGACCCGCTCGCCGACAAACTGCTGGTCACCGGAGCCCTGCTCTGCCTCATCGAGGTCGGTGACGTATCGGCCTGGATCGCGATGGTGATCATCACGCGCGAGTTCGCCGTCACCGGGCTGCGGCTGGTGGCCGTGAGCGAGAACCTGGTGATCCCCGCCAGCAGCCTCGGGAAGATCAAGACCCTCAGCCAGAACGTGGCGATCGCCTGGGTCATCCTGAACATCGCGCCGCAGTGGCAGTACGACGCCCTGCTCTACCTGGCGGTGGCGCTCACCGTCATCTCGGGTGCCTACTACTTCATCATGGCCCGGCGCCGGCTCTTCGAGGGCCGTCTCCCGGCCGCCGACGTCACCGGAGACCCGTGAATCAGGCCATCGCCCTCATCGCCGCGTACCTGCTCGGCTCGATTCCCTTCGCCCTCATCGCCGGCCGCCTGAACGGCGTGGACCTGCGCGCGGTGGGCAGCGGCAACCTGGGCGCCACCAACGTGTTCCGCACCCTCGGCCGGTCGTGGGGGATCGCCGTGATGGTGCTTGACATCGCCAAGGGCGCGGCCGCCGTGCTGCTGGCCGACTGGCTCGCGGGCGGGTCGTGGTGGCCCATCGCCGCTGGTGCGCTGGCGATCCTCGGCCATGTGTTCCCCGTGTGGACCGGCTTCCGGGGCGGCAAGGGCGTGGCCGTTGGCGCCGGTGCGCTGATCGGCCTCGTTCCCGCCGCCTCCGGGGTGCTCATCCTGCTGTGGCTCCTGCTGGTGGTCACCACCCGGTACGTCTCGGTCGCCAGCATCGTTGCCGCACTCGCCGCCGCCCCGCTCGCCTGGGCCTTCGGCGCCCCGTGGTCGTACGTGGGCTTCATCGCCGCCGCCGGGCTGTTCGTCATCTGGAAGCACCGCGAGAACATCCGCCGTCTTCTGAACGGCACCGAGAACCGCATCCACCTCGGCGGCAAGGGCGCGCCCGGCCCCACCTGATCCACCCCGCACTGCTGTGGTTGTCGCCGGGGGTAACACGAGGCCCGGCTCACCAGGGCCCGCGTCAGGGGTGGATCAGGTGGGGCCGTCGAGCCATTCGGCGAGGGTGATGTGGCGCGCGGCGTGGTCCCCGCCGGCGACCTCGGCGCGCATCTCGCCCAGCAGGCCGTGGCGCTCGGCCTCGACATCGTGGGTGTGGATGGTCTCGTAGTTCTCCTGGTGCGCGGAGACGAATGAGTCGTCGGGCAGGCCCGGGAATCCGGCGATGACCCCGGCCACCATCTCGCGCACGGAGTCCTCGACGAACCGCGGCCGCCGGTGGGCCTTGTCGACGACGTACAGCTCGTCCGGGCGCTTCAGCAGCTCGTATATCTCGGACGACATGCCGTCCTCGACGATGGCGATGAGGTCATGCGCGGGGACGTCCTCGTTGCCGGGTGATCCGACGATCAGGGTTCCTCGCGCGCGCTGGTTGTGCGTGGCGATGGGCACCCGGGCGACGATGCGGTCGATCTCCGACGGCGAGAAGCCGTCGTCGGCCAGGGCGGCCTCGGCCTGCTCACGCACGAGCCCCTGGGCGCAGGGGCAGGCGTTCATGCCCTGCGCGGACACGCCGACGGCGCGGCGGCTCCACCCCGGGCGTGCGCTGGCGGTGCCGATGAGGCCGTACATCTCCTGCGTGGCCACGTCGGTCACCGGCGTGCGCTTCTCCACCGGGTAGCGGGCACGGATGGTGGCCATGCCGCGCAGGGCACCCTGCCGCTCCACCACGCGCTGGGCGATGTGCTCGGCCAGCGCCTCGATGGCCACGGCCTCGCCGATCAGCACGGCGTCGATGGCCTCGTTGACCTCCTCCTCGAAGCGCGACATGTGGACGCCCTTCTGGTCGGGGTCGAGGTCCACCACGCACTCCACGGTGGCGTCCATGTAGTGCTCGCCACCGCCAAAGGCCAGGCGGATGGCCTTGGCCGAGCGCGAAACCCCGGCGCGGGACAGCCCGATGCGGGTCGCAGGGATGGTGTCCTGCAGGTCCTCCGAGAACTCGAGGGGATGGCTCGCCATCAGAATCAGACCTCCAGCATCGGCTGCAGCTCGCCGTCCTGAAACAGTTCGGTGACGATGTCGCAGCCACCGACGAGCGAGCCGTTCACGAACAGCTGCGGGATGGTGGGCCAGTCGGACCACCCCGACAGCACCATGCGCACCCGCGGGTCCTCCAGGATGTTGCGGGCGCCGTACTCCACGCCGAGGTGGTCGAGGATCTGCACCACGCGCATGGAGAAGCCGCACGCCGGCGCGTCCGGCGTGCCCTTCATGTAAAGGAAGACGCGGTTGCCCGCGACCTCGCCCTTGATGGCCTCGAGGATTTGCTCGTCGGTCATCGTCGTGACGTCGCTCATCATGCCTCCGGGGCCCGCGTCTTCAGCGCGAGCGCGTGGATCTGGCCGTCGTCGATGCGCGCCTGGACGGCGGCGTACACGGCCTTGTGCTGGTCAATGCGGCTCATGCCCTCGAACTGCGGCGCCACGACCACCGCGGACAGGTGGTCGCCGCCGCCGTGGTCCTTCACCTCCACGGCCGAGCCGGGGAGGGCGGTTTCGATCAGTGCGCGGATCTCGTCGAGGTCGGCCATGCGCCGCAGGATAGGCCGTCAGGCGCCCTGCAGCACGGAGATCAGTGCATCGGGGTCGGAAACCGGCTCCCGGCAGGTGAATCCGCTGCAGGCGTATGCGGTCGGGGCCCCGCCGCGCATCGGGCGGTCCGCGAGCAGCGGGGCGGCCGCGTGCGCGCGCAGATCATCCGGCGCGCCTGCGGCGATCACCGCGTATGGGCCGGCGTGCAGCCGCGCGGCCTGCACCAGGGCGATGGTGCGCGGATCGTCCGGGTGGCCTGCCACGGCCACCTCGACGGGCCGGGTCGCCAGCAGGTCGGCCGTGGCCAGGGCCCGTGCGAACGCCTGCGGCCAGCGCCCGGCCTGCTCCGCCACCACCCCCACGGCTCCCTCCGCCGCGCGCCGGTACCGGTCATCGCCCGTCAGCAGGTGCAGCCGCGCCAGCACCCATGCGGCCTGGGAGTTGCCGGAGGGCGACGGGTGATCCTCGAGGTCGCGGGGGCGCGCCAGCAGCGCCGGTGCGTCCGAGCCCGCCATGAAGAACCCGTCGCCCGTACCCTCGGCGAACAGCTCCAGCATGGCCTCCGCCAACTCCCGGGCGTGCGTGAGCCACGCCGGGTCGAAGTCCGCGGCGTACAGCGCCAGCAGCCCGTCGGCCAGGTCGGCGTGGTCATCCAGGGTGCCGAGATGGCGGGCGCGGCCCGCCGCATGCACCCGCATGAGCCGGCCGTCCACCACCATGCGGTCAAGCACGAAGCGCGCCGCCTGCCGCGCGGCGTCCACCCACGCCGGGCGCTCCATCGACACGCCGGCCTCCGCGAGCGCCCCGATGGCGAGGCCGTTCCATGATGCGATCACCTTGTCGTCCCGGGCAGGCGCCGGCCGGGCGTCCCGGGCGTCGCGGAGCGCGGCGAGGGCCGTGTTCCCCACGGGCACCCCGGGGTCCACCACGCGCAGGATCGTGCGCCCATCGAAGTTCCCGCCGTCGGTCACCCCGAACCGCGCGATGACCGCCTCGGCATCCGCGGGGTCCAGCACCGCGCGGATCTCCCCGGGGGTCCACGTGAAGAAGGCGCCCTCGCCGCCGGGCGAGTCGGCGTCCTGCGCGGCCGCGAACGCGCCCCCCTCCACGCGCATGTCGCGCAGCAGGTACCCGGCGACCCGCTCGGCGACCGCTCCGTGGCGCGTGTCGCCCGTCAGCCGCTCCGCCAGGGCGTAGTCGCGCAGCAGCAGGGCGTTGTCGTACAGCATCTTCTCGAAGTGCGGCACGAGCCAGATGTCGTCCACTGCGTAGCGGTGGAACCCGCCACCCACCTGGTCGAACACCCCGCCCGCCGCCATGGCGTCAAGGGTCCCGATGGCCATCGCGAGGGCATCCCCGGGCTGCCCCGCCCAGTGGCGGCGGAGCAGGAGGTCGATCACCACCGAGGGCGGGAACTTGGGGGCCCCGCCGAACCCCCCGTGGGCGTCGTCGTACAGGCTGCGCAGGCCGCCGACAGCCGCGCCCACCGCATCGCGGCCGGGTGGTGGTGCCACGGTCACGGCGGACTCACCCCGCAGGCCGGTCGCCAGCAGTTCCGCCTGCCGCATCACCTGGTCGCGCCGCTCGCGCCACGCCTCCGCCACCCCCTGCAGCACCTGGGTGAACGACGGCATGCCGGCACGCGGCTGCGGCGGGAAGTAGGTGCCCGCGTGGAACGGCTCGCCGCCCGGCGTGAGGAACACCGTCATGGGCCAGCCCCCGTGGCCCGTCATTGCCAACGTGGCCTGCATGTACAGGGCGTCCACGTCGGGCAGCTCCTCGCGGTCCACCTTGACGCAGGTGAACAGCGCGTTCATGAGGTCGGCCGTCGCCGGGTCCTCGAACGATTCATGGGCCATCACGTGGCACCAGTGGCATGAGGAGTACCCCACCGAGAGCAGCACGGGCACGTCCCGGGACCGGGCATTGGCGAGGGCGTCCGGCCCCCAGGGCCACCAGTCCACGGGGTTGTCCGCGTGCTGGCGCAGGTACAGCGAGGCCTCGGTGGCAAGCCGGTTGGGCACGGGGGCGATGGTCGCATCAGGGCGCGCCGGGCGCCCGCGGTGCGGCGCGTTTCCGCAGGGGTCCTGCACTACCGTTCGGTGGGTGAACGACGCATTCGCACACGCGGGCGGCACGCTCCCGCGGCGCGGCGAGTCGGCCCGCTGGCGCCAGGTGGCCCTGCTCGGCATCGCCGCAGCGGCGGGCGATCGCCACGCCCGGCCGCCCTTGGCGTCGGTGCTGCTGTCCCTCGACCACCCGGTGGAGGCCGGCCGCGTGCTGTCGGCCGCACCGGACGACGACCCGTGGACGCGCTGGTGGTCGGTGCTCGCCGTGGGCCAGGGCCCGGGCGCCGAGGGCCTCGATGATGCCCTGGCGGCGGCTCGCGGCGTGGCCTCCGACGGCCCGGATGGCCGTGAGGTGGCGCGTCGGCTCGACGACCTCGCGGGCGAGCTCGCGGCCCTGCGCGGCGCACCCGCGCCCAACGCCCGGTTCGCCCTCCTGGGTCATCGCGCGCAGCCCGACCGGCGCGTCCTGCTCGCGGGGCGCTCGTCGGCGGCGTTCATCGCCGATCCCTCGTGGGATGCCCTGTCGCTCGTGCGCCTGGGACCCTCCGATGGCCCGGTCATGGCGAATTCCGCGCATCACCGGATCGACGAGGTCATCGGCCTCGTCCGCCAGGGTCAGTGGGGGCAGGGGCGCTCCCCGGCGGCCGATGATCCGTCACCCGCGGACCCCACGGTGATGCTGGAGGCACTCAGGGCCGACGCCGGTGGGCGGGACCGTGCCCTGGCGTCACTCGCGGACGAGGTCCGCGAGGAGCGCGCCCGCCTGGCCGAGCGCCAGGAGGCCCTCGATGACGAGTGGGGTGACATCCAGGCCGAGAAGGCGCGCCTGCGGACCCTGGCCCACGGCCTGCTGGACCGCCAGCGGGCCGGCGGGGTCACGGCGCCGTCGAGCGCCGCGGAGGCGGCGGAGCTGCTCGGCCTCGGTCCGCGGCCATCCCCTCCCGAGGTGGAGCGGGCGTGGCGGCGCGAGGTGGCGTGCTGCCACCCGGATCGCGTCGCGGACCTGCATCCCGAGCTCCAGCAGCGGGCATCCGACATGACCGTCGCCCTCAACCAGGCGCGCGACATCCTGCTCGGACGGACCGCTGCGCCCCGTACCCGCCGCTGAGGTCCGCACCCCACCACCACGCGGGGTCAGTCCCAGTCATCCTCCACGGCCAGCCGCGCGTACTCGCGCCACTCGTCCAGGACCACGCGCACATCCCGGGGTCGGACGTGGGGATACAGGCGCGTGATGAGGTCCACGGCCATGCCGTCGGCGTTCCTCACCGGCGGGTCCTGCAGTTCATTGAGCACTGTCCACACGGTGTCCTCGGCCAGGGCCGGTCGCTCGCCGAGGATGAATGCTGCCGCCTCGCCCAGGTCGAGGGGGTCGTCGTCCATCACGCGCTGATCTTCGGACCGCTCGTCACGCGGTCGTACACCGTGTCGTCCAGGGGCAGGTCGCGCAATTCCACCTTGCGCACCCGCTCGGTGGGCGTCTTCGGCAGGTGCTCCATGAAGCGCACGTACCGTGGCACCGCGAAGTACGGCATCTTGTCGCTGCAGTAGGTGAGCAGTTCGTGCGGGTCGGGCATGCCCTCGCGCGGCACCACGCAGATGAGGATCTCCTGTTCCGAGCCGGCCCCCTCGCCGGCGGCCACGCCCACCGCCGCGGCCTCCAGCACCCCGGGGTGGGAGGCCACGATGCGCTCGACCTCCATGGACGAGACGTTCTCGCCGCGCCGCCTGATGTAGTCCTTCACGCGGTCCTTGAAGTACAGGTAGCCGTCCTCGTCCATCACGCCCAGGTCGCCGGTGTGGAGCTTCAGGTTCTTGAAGTCCTCGGCGGTCTTCTCCGGCATTCCCGCGTATGCGCGCATCACGATGTTCGGCAGCTTCATGTCCACCACGATCTCGCCCGGCTCGCCCGGGGGCAGTGGCAGGTCGGTGCCCGGCTGCACCACGCTCACCTCGAACCCGGGGCTGGCGAGCCCGCACGACCCGGGCTTCTCGACCCCCGGCGGCACGTAGGTGACCATGCCGGTCTCGGTAAGCCCGTAGCCCTCGTGCCAGCGGACGCCGAAGCGCTCCTTGAACTCGTGGTAGATGTCCTTGGGCGCCGGCATCGCCATGATGCGCTCCACCGAGTGCGCGCGGTCGAACTCACCGGGCTCGGTGTTCCAGATGAAGTAGTTCATCGCGCTGACGGTGTTCAGGATGGTCGCCCCGCACCCGGTCACCTCGCGCCAGAAGTTCGTGGACGAGTACCGGGCGGACAGCTGGATGCGCGCGCCGGCGATCATGGCCGGGTAGCAGTTGAGCACCTGCGCGTTGCTGTGGAAGAGCGGCAGGCAGGTGTAGAAGACGTCGTCCGCGGTAACGCCGCACACTTCGTTGTAGGTGCGGCCCGAGAAGTAATCGGACGCGTGCTGCTTGATGACGCCCTTGCTGCGGCCCGTCGTGCCCGAGGTGAACATGATGCGGGCGTCATCCACCCACGTCACCTCCACGCCCGGGTCGGTGTCGGGTGCGTCGTCGAGCACGGCGAACGGTTCGAAGGGCACGGCGGGATCCGGGCCGTGCGGCGCGCCGGACGACCACACGAACACGTGCTCGAGCACCGGCAGCTCACCTGCCACGTGGTCCAGGCGGTCCAGCAGGTCGTCCGAGATCACCAGGAACCGGGATTCGGGCAGGTTGATGACCCAGGAGAGGAAATCGCCGCGGTAGGCCAGGTTGATCGGTGATTGCACGCCACCGGCCCGGAGGATCCCGAACCACAGGGCCACCTGGTCCACGGAGTTCGGCATGAGGGTCGAGACGCATTCGCCCTTGCGCAGCCCCCGGGCGATCAGCGCGTTCGCGATGCGGCTCGCCCGCGCGTCGATCTCCCCGTATGTCACCCAGGCGCCGTCGCCGAACCGGATGTACGGCCGGTCGGGGTGCGCCTCGGCGCGCGCGCGGAGGATGCGGGGGAGGACCCACCCCGTCGTGTCCTCCCGCGTGTACCAGTCACTCCATTCGGAAGCCATGCGGGCAGGCTACCGGGGCGGCCAAATCACTGTGGTACCTTCCCGGACCCGCCAACGACCGGAGGCTTCCCCGTGGGCAAGACCGGCCAGCGCATCGCCGTGACCCTGGCATGCCAGGACTGCAAGAGGCGCAACTACCAGTCGAACAAGAGCAAGCGCAACACGCCTGACCGCGTGTCGCTCTCGAAGTACTGCCGCTGGTGCGGCCGGCACACGGAGCACCGCGAGACGCGGTAGGGAGGTCCCGCCGGCTCGCCGGCGCGGGGAACACAGGGTCGTAGCTCAATTGGTAGAGCACCGGTCTCCAAAACCGGGGGTTGGGGGTTCGAGTCCCTCCGGCCCTGTCCAGCAGAACGCGACAGACTGAGAAGGCCGCCAGCCAGATGGCACGCATCCGCCCGTCAAAGGGCCAGAGCTCGGGCGAACCGGGCCCCGACGAATCCGGCCCCGGCGGGGCCGAGCCGCCGCCCGTGCCCGGCCGGCGGAAGAAGAAGTCGTCGGGCGGCCAGCCCAAGGCGCAGCCCCGTCCGCGCCAGCAGGCGAAGAACGAGAAGGCCGGCACGGTCACGAAGTCCGTCCAGGAGGGGCGCAGCCGCCGCTACCTGGGCGAGGTGACGACCGAGTTGAAGAAGGTCACCTGGCCGAACCGGGCACAGCTCTTCCAGGCCACCGCCGTCGTGCTGATATTCGTCGCCGTGGTGGCGATCTACCTCGGGCTCGTCGACGCTCTCATGAGCACCCTCGTCGACGCCATTTTCTAGGAGAAGTATTTGCTGCGCTGGTACGTCATCAACACCTACTCGGGTCACGAGAACAAGGTGCGGGCCAACATCCTCCGCCGCGTGGAGACCCAGCACCGCAAGCGGTCGATCCGCGAGGTCGTCGTGCCCACCGAGCAGGTGGTCGAGACCAACAAGGACGGGCAGAAGGTGCAGACCGAGCGCCGCACGCTGCCCGGCTACGTGCTGGTCAACATGGACATGGGCGATGACGACGCCTGGTCGCTCATCAAGGACACCCCGGGCGTCACCGGGTTCGTGGGGGCCACCAAGAACGACGACCACCGCCCGCCGCCCCTGACGCGGTCGGAGGTCGACCGCCTGCTGCACACGCAGACCGAGAGCCGCCCGAAGGTGCGCGCCGAGTTCACGGTGGGCGAGAGCATCAAGGTCATCTCGGGCCCGCTGTCGGACTTCACCGGCGAGATTGCCGAGATCAACGCCGAGCAGGGTCGCGTGAAGGTGCTCGTGTCCATCTTCGGCCGCGAGACGCCCGCCGAGTTGTCGTTCGATCAGGTGAAGAAACTCACGTAGGTACCGGCGCGCGCACCCGGCCGGAGCTACCCGCTGGCCATTCGCGCGCACAGATGTATGATCCCGGGCCGCTCGAGACGGCCCCAGTCCGGAAGGTCACGCCCGCATGGCGAAGAAGGTCCTGCAGATCATCAAGCTCCACATCCCCGCGGGGGGTGCCTCGCCGGCGCCGCCGGTGGGCCCGGCGCTGGGTGCCGCGAGCATCAACATCATGGACTTCTGCAAGGCGTTCAACGCCGAGACGCAGAACCTCGGCGGGGTCATCACCCCGGTGGAGATCTCGGTGTACGAGGACCGGTCGTTCTCGTTCATCACCAAGACCCCCCCGGCGGCCGTCCTCATCAAGGAGGCCATCAAGCTGCCCAAGGGCTCGCCGGAGTCGCACCGCACCAAGGTGGGCACCATCACGCGGGCGCAGCTGCAGCAGATTGCCGAGACGAAGATGCAGGACCTGAACGCGAATGACATCGACGCCGCTATCTCGATGATCGCGGGTACGGCCCGCTCGATGGGCGTCACGGTGGAGGGCTAGGAAATGTCCAAGCACGGCAAGCGCTACGACGATGCCAAGGCGCAGATCGATCCCGAGGGCAACTACCGCCCGCTTGACGCCTTCCGGCTGCTGGTCAGCCAGGAGGTCGCCCGGTTCGACACCACGGTGGAGGCGCACTTCCGCCTGAGCGTGAACGTCCGCCATGCGGAGGAGCAGCTGCGCGGCACCATCGCGCTGCCCCACGGCACCGGCCGCGCCGTCACGGTGGCGGTGTTCGCCGAGGGCGAGAAGGCCCGGGAGGCCGAGGAGGCCGGCGCGCAGATCGTGGGCGGCGAGGACCTGGTGAAGCGGGTCGAGGAGGGCTTCACCGACTTCGACGTGGCCATCGCCACGCCCGACATGATGGGCGCCGTCGGCCGGCTCGGCCGCGTGCTCGGCCCATCGGGCAAGATGCCCAACCCCAAGACGGGCACCGTCACGTTCGACGTGGGCAAGGCCGTCGCGGACGTCATCGGCGGCAAGGTCGAGTACCGCACCGACCGCGCCGGCATCGTGCACATCGGCCTTGGCAAGAAGTCGTTCACGGCCGAGCAGCTCACCGAGAACTACGCGGCCATCCTGGACGAGATCCTGCGTGCGAAGCCGGCTGCGACCAAGGGCAAGTACATCACGTCGATCAGCATCGCCCAGACCATGGGCCCCGGCATCGACATCGACCCGCAGTACACCCAGAACCTGCTCGAGGAGGCCACGGCCTAGGGGCGCGGCACCGCACGGCAGACCGACCGAAGATCACGGGGGCGGCCATCCGGTCGCCTTGAACCAGGGGGACACCCCGACCCGTGTGAGGACGGAGCCACTGGGGGTACGCCCGGCCGCGCGCCGTGCGTCATCTCCTCCCGGCCCGCCCTCGCGCGGCTGGCAGAGGAGGAGGTGAGGAACTGAACAGGGAGCAGAAGGCAGAGGCCATCGCGGCGATCGCGGAGCGCCTCTCCACCACCGACACCGTCATCGCGACGGCGTTCCATGGCCTGAGCGTCCGCGAGGTCGAGGACCTCCGGGGTGCGCTCCGCGAGGCCGACGCCCATTTCCAGGTCGTCAAGAACACCCTGGCGCGTCGTGCATGCGATGAGACCGGTCGCGAGGCCCTGCTCGAGTACCTCGAGGGGCAGACCGCCCTGGTCTGGGCGAATGGCGACCCGGCCATGATCGCGAAGGCGCTGAACAGCTTCGCGAAGTCCACGGAGGACCGGCTGAGCATGAAGGGCGGCATCCTCGATGGCGCCCCCATCTCGGCCGGCGAGCTCAAGCAGCTCGCCGCCCTCCCGCCCCGCGACGAGCTGCTCGCCCGCCTGGTCGGCGGCGTGGCCAGCCCGCTGCAGGGCACCGCCAACGCGCTGAACAGCCTCATCTCCGGCATGGCCCGTGCCCTGGGTGCGTACCACGCCCAGCGCGCGGCCGAGCCCGGCGCAGCCACGGAGGCCCCGGCCGCCGAGCCGGCACCGGAGGCCGAGGCCACCACCGATGACACCGCCGAGGCGGCGCCCGAGGCGCCCGCTGAGGACACCCCGGAGGCCGTGCAGGAGCCGGCAGCCGACGACAACGCGGACGCCGAGCCGGCTGCCGACGACACCACGGAAGGAGACTGACGATGGCGATGACCACCGAGGAGTGGATCGAGGAGCTCAAGGGCATCTCCGTGCTCGAACTGAGCGAGCGCATCTCGGCGCTGGAGGAGGCCTTCGGCGTGAGCGCGGCGGCCGCCCCGGTCGCGGTTGCTGCGGCCCCGGCCGCAGGCGGGGGCGATGGCGGCGGCGACGCCGAGCAGGACTCGTTCACCGTCACGCTCGACGCGGCCGGCGACAAGAAGATCCAGGTGATCAAGGTCGTCCGCGCCGTCACCGGCCTTGGCCTCAAGGAGGCCAAGGACCTCGTCGATGGCGCCCCCGGCACCATCAAGGAGGGCGTGGCCAAGGAGGAGGCCGAGCAGATCAAGTCGCAGGTCGAGGAGGCCGGCGGGTCCGTCTCGCTCTCGTAGCGACGACCTCATCCTGATGTGCCCGACGGCCCGGGTGGCAATGCGCCACCCGGGCCGTTTGCTTACCTGCATCTCCATGCCAGGCCTCCTCGCGCGCATGGCGGGGGCCGCGCTGGTCGCGGCTGCCTCCTCATCCCCCGCCCTCGGCGTCGTGTCGCAGGGTGTCTTCCGCATGGGCGCGGACGCGTCGTGGGCACGCGGCATCACGGGCGCGGCCACGCAGGTCGCGGTGCTGGACCAGGGCTTCGGTGGCCTGGCCGAGTCCATCGCCGCCGGCGAGTTGCCGCCGCTTTCATCAATGGAGACCCGCTCGTTCGACCCGGTCCACGGTCTGGAGGGGCGCGACAACCTCGGCGGGCGCACCCAGCACGGCACGAGGATGGCCGAGATCGTCCACGACGTCGCCCCGGGCGCGCGCCTGGTGCTGGTGAACTACGACGACATCGGCGGCTTCGTCCGTGCGGTCGAGTGGATCGCGGCCAGCGGCATCCCGGTGGTCAGCCATTCGAACAGCCTCCTCGGGGGGCCGTTCGACGGCAGCGGCGTGCTTGCCCAGGCCGTCAATGGCGCAGCGGCCCGCGGGGTGCTGTGGGTCAACTCATCAGGCAACTTCGGCGAGCGGCACTGGCGGGGCGTGCCCGGGCCCGCGGGTACCGAGATCCCCATCAGCCCGCGGCCGGGCGAGACGATGGCGTTCGGGCTGGGCTGGAGCGGCGCCGGCGCCGAGGCGGTCCTGCTGGTCCAGCGCCTGCGGGGCGACGGGTCGTGGGCCGAGGTGGCCCGCAGCGACCGCACCCGTCGCACGCCACCCGTGGCGGTGGACGGAGGCGCGTGGCGCCTGGTGGTGATGCGCACCGCGGGTGCCGAGGTCCCGGTGGACGTGTTCTCGCGCACCGTCGGCTTCGGGGCGGCCGCCACCGCGGATGGCAGCGTGGCCACCCCCGGTGACGCCCTGGGCTCGCTCTCGGTGGGCGCGGTGAGCTGGCGCGGCACGGCGCCCGAGCGGTACTCGTCGCGCGGCCCCACCCAGGATGGTCGCTCCAAGCCCGACCTGGTGGGGCCCACGTACGTCACGTCCAATCGGCTCTTCCCGGGTACCGCGGGCACCTCCGCATCCACGGCGCACGTGGCGG
Organism: uncultured Thermoleophilia bacterium; assembly: GCA_938017905.1. Classification (GTDB taxonomy): domain Bacteria; phylum Actinomycetota; class Thermoleophilia; order Miltoncostaeales; family Miltoncostaeaceae; genus SYFI01. The sequence continues at coordinate 29,413 of CALIKX010000001.1, forward strand.
GCGCGGCGGCGCTCATCCGCGACGAGCGGATCGCCACCGGGGCGCGCAGCGACGTGTGGGCCCTGCGCGCGGAGATCCTGCGGCGGGCGAAGCGGCTGGGCGACCGCGCGGCGACGGGCGCAGGGATGGCGCGCGTGGACGTGGTGCGCCCCCGCGTGCGGCTGGTCGTGCCCTCCGGGCGGCGCCCCGTGGTGAGGGTGCGGGCCACCGATGCCGGCACCATGGCGGCGGTGGAGCTGCGGCTGAATGGCCGTGTGATGCGCACGCGTCCCGGCCCCGTACTCGCGCAGCGCATCTGGTTGCGCGACGGGCGCAACCGCATCGAGGTGCGTGCCCGCGACCTCGCCGGCAACGAGGCAGTCGTGCGTCGCACGGTGACCCGCCGATGATCGTCCGCGTCGCAGGACTGTCCGTTTCCCTGGCGCTGGCCGGCATCGTGCCGGCCCAGGGCGCGGCCGGCACGGGCCCCGTGAGCGTCATCGCCTCGCGGGGTCACGGCGACGGCGTAGCCGCGGCCCTGCGCGCGGCGGCTCTGCCGGTCGTGCGACGGAGTGGCGCGATGATGCAGGTGAACGCACCGGCGGCGCGCATTGCCGCCATCCGTCGTCTGCCCGGGGTGGCAGCGGCCTATCCGGCGCCCGGGGGAGTCCCCGCCACGGATCCTGAGGAGGATCCCGGCGCGAAGGTCACGCCCGTGGCGGGCCCCGTGATGAGCGAGGGCCTCGAGCGCATCGGCGCCGATGCGCTCCAGTCGCTCGCCCGCGACGGGCGCGGGGTGACCATCGCCGTGCTCGACCTGGGGTTCGGGCCCATCTCGCGCATCGTGGGGCTGCAGCGCCGGAAGGAGCTTCCGCCTTCGTCGCGGCTCGAGACGGCCAGCTTCGATCCGGCGTGGGGCTTCGCCGGCCGGAATGCCTACGGCAACCCCACCAACCACGGCGAGCTCGTGGCGCAGACGGTGTACGACTTCGCGCCCGCCGCCCGCTACCTGTTCGTCAACTACCACACCGAGCAGGACTTCGAGGCCGCCGTGGACTGGCTCATCGCGCGCCGCCCCGACGTGGTGGTCCACAGCAACAGCTTCCTCGAGGGGCCGTTCGACGGCACCGGCGCGGCTGCCCAGGCCGTCGATCGCGCCGCGGCCGCCGGAATCGCGTGGGTCAACTCTGCGGGTAACTACGCCGAGCGCCACTGGGAGGGCACGTGGGCGGACGGCGATGGGGACGAGGTGCTCGACTGGCCGCGCGCGCCGGGCTGGTCGTTCGCCGTCGCTCCCGGGAAGCCGATCACGTTCGCCCTCTCGTGGGACCAGCCCGAGGGCGCCGAGGTGACCGACCTGGACCTCGTGCTGGAGAAGCTGACGCCGGGCGGATGGGCCGCGGTGGCCACCTCTCGCGACTCCCAGTTGGCGGGCGCTCCCCCGGCGGAGCGCCTCACCGGCATCCCGTCGGGTGATGGCGGCGAGTTCCGGGTGCGCGTGGCGCTGGCCGGGGGTCCGCCGCCACCGGGCACGCTCACCATGTTCTCGCGTGAGATCCCCATGGACGCCATCGGCGATCCCGGGCCGGGCAGCATTCCCACGCCGGGCGACGCCGATGGGGCCATCGCCGTGGGCGCCGTCGAGTGGAAGAGCAACGCCATCAAGGCGTACTCATCGCGCGGGCCCACCGACGACGGACGCCTCAAGCCTGACCTCACGGCGCCCACGAACACGCGGGTGCAGACGCCCACCGGGCCGCGGTCGGTCGGGGGCACGTCGAACGCCGCCCCGAACGCCGCGGGGGCCATCGCGCTGCTCATCGCGGCCCGCCGCCGGGCCGGCGCGCCGCTCGAGCTCACGGCCCTCGGCGACCTGCTCGCCACGCAGGCCCTGGACCTCGGGCTGCCGGGACCCGATGACGTCTTCGGCGCCGGACGCGTGCGCGTGGATGTGGACCCGCCCGAGATCCGCATGACCGCGCGCCCGCGCCGGTCGGAGGCGAGGTTGCCCGTGCGCGTGGGCGCGGAGATCGGCGACGCCTCGCGCGTGGTGGGCTGGAGCGTGGCGGTCGACGGCCGTACCGTTGCGCGCCGGTGGGGCGAGGTGGGGCGTTCCGTCGCGCTCGGATCGCGCTGGCTTCCGGACGGCCTGCACGAGGTGGTGGTGACGGCCCGCGACTGGCCCGGGAACGTCTCGACGCGGCGCATGGACGTGTTCGTCGATTCCCGGCCGCCGCGCCTTGCGTCGCTGCGCCTCACGCGGCCATCGGCGGCACGGACGGGCGCCCGCGCTGCCGCGTCGCGCGCGGCACGCCTGGCCCTCGTGGCGCGTGACGCCAGCCCGGCACGGCTGGTGATCACCCTGCGCGCCCCGGACGGCCGGGAGATCCGCCGCGTGGTGCGCTTCCGCGGCACCGTGCGCCGGGACCTCGCGCTCGGGTCACTCCCGGCGGGTCGGTACGAGGCGACGATCGCCGCCTCGGATGCCGCCGGGCATGCGCGCACGCTCACGCGGGTACTCCGCCTGCGCGCCCGTTGACCGACCGAACATCGGGCGCCCGCGCGCGCGATTTCGCACAATCCCGGTGCACGCGCGCCAGCGCCCCATTCATCCTTCCCCAACAGAGGTACGCAATGCCGCTCGATCGCGAAACCAAGAGCAAGCTGAGGGACCGGGTGTCCCTCGCCAACAAGTCCAACGTCGAGGAGGTCGTCGCCGAGGTCGAGGCCGCCCGCGCGGGCCTCGCGCCCGACGACAAGGACTACGACCGCCTCGGCGGTTGGCTGGAGGACCTCTCCCACATCGCCGGTGGCAAGGTCATTGGCCGCACGGGTGACCCGGGCGGGCTCCAGGGCTGATTCCGGTGAGATCCCCGGCCGACCCCGCGCCGGCCGGGGATCTCTTCAGCGCTTCGTGCGCGTGGCCCGCACCGACAGCAGCCGCTGCAGTCGCCGGGTCTCCGCCAGGGCGTTGACCTGGCGCCTATCCGCGGCGCTCCAGTGCCCGCGCCGCAGGCGCTCCTCGCGCCCCTCGCGGGCCTCCACCCAGCGCTCGTAGCTCTGGATCAACTGGTTGACCGAGTCGGCTAGGGCGATGCCGGCAGCCGTCGGCCGGAACGGGCCGCCATCGAGCGCGATCCCGTCGCCCGCCACCCATGAGAGTTCGCCCGTGCCGTCATCGGCCACCACGCGGAGCGCGTCCGGCCCCACCCGCACCTGCGTGCCGTGCCACTCGCGCTTGAGCACCCCGGGCTCGACTGCGGGGCGGAACCCGAAGGCGCGGAGGCGACGCCGCTCCTGCGGGGATGACCACACCTGATGGGTGGCGTCGAGGAGCGGCACGAGGCGCTCGAGGATGGCCTCGCCCGCGGCTGCGGCGTCGGTGCCCTGGGGTTCGCGTTCCACCCGGTGAGTATGGCGACCGTCGCGGCGGAGCGCCACGGCATGGGCATGGCCGGTCCGATGGTGTAAGATCGCCGTTCCGCCGTTGCCGCCCCTCGCGCCTATCGCCCGGCGCGGCGGCATTCGGTGGACGCGTACGACGTGCCCGCACCGCTGCCCGCCCACATATTCCGCGTCTTCGCGCCCACGGCGCCTGCCGCCGCATGCCCGTTCACCACCGAGCTCACGTCAGGAGGCTCTGCGACTTGAGCACGCCCACCGCCCATCGCACCCGGGAGAGGGAGTTCTTCCCGATCGCCGGCACCAGGGGAACCAAGGATGACGCGCCGCGCATCCCGGACGTCCCCAACCTGATCGCCATCCAGCGCGCCAGCTTCGACCAGTTCCTCGCCGAGGGACTGCGCGAGACCGTGGATGACATCTCGCCGATCCAGGACTTCACCGGCACGCTCATGGTGGAGTTCGGGCCCTACACGATCGGGGGCTGGGAGCCCGGGATGCCGTTCGACGAGATCATGCCGAACAACCCCATCAAGGAGTGCCGCGAGAAGGACCTGACCTACGCGGCACCGCTGACGATGGAGGTCTCCTTCGTCAACAAGGAGACTGGCGAGATCCGCCGCCAGAAGGTGTTCATGGGCGACCTCCCGCTCATGACGGACTGGGGCACGTTCATCATCAACGGCACCGAACGCGTCATCGTGACGCAGCTGGTGCGCTCCCCTGGCGCCTACCTGATGGAGCCGAAGGACCGCGAGAAGCAGGTCTTCATCGCGAATCTCATGCCCGCCCGCGGCTCGTGGGTGGAGCTCGAGATCGACAAGAAGGGCGTGGTCAACGTCCGCATCGACCGCAAGCGCAAGCTGCCGGTCACCACCCTGCTCTTCGCGGTGGGGTACACGCGGGACGACGTGCGCAACCTGTTCCCGCACCCGCTCGACAAGAAGCGCGTGAACCCCTTCATCGAGGCCACCCTCGAGAAGGACCCCACCGAGGGCGCCGCCGCGTCCGGTAACGCGAAGTCGCTGCAGGAGCTGGGCGCGATCGTGGCCGAGATGCAGGAGATCGCCAAGGACATCGACACCGTGCCGGGTGACGACCGTGCGCGCATCGAGTCCGAGCTGGAGCGCCTCGAGAAGCGCGTGGACCTGCGGTCGGGCGACCTGATGCAGAACGCCCTGATCGAGGTGTTCAAGAAGCAGCGCCCGGGCGAGCCCCCGACCGAGGTGAACTCGCTGAACCTCGTGCGCGGCCTGTTCTTCGACCCCAAGCGCTATGACCTGACGAAGGTGGGCCGCTACAAGCTGGACGCCCGCCTCGCTGCCGATGGCACCACCGACACCCGCACGCTCGCGAACCCGCGCTTTACCGGGTCGCGCACCGGCATGCGGGATGACCTCGTGGAGCTGATCAGGCGCCTGATCGACCTGCCGATCCGCTACGGCATCGATGAGGAGTCGAAGGACTTCGCCGCCGACGGCATCCTGCTGCCGCGCGACGAGATGGTGCACGAGCTCGATGAGTACGAGCACTTCGGCAACCGTCGCCTGCGCACCGTGGGCGAGCTCATCCAGGAGGCCTTCCGCATCGGGCTGTACCGGATGGAGCGCGTGGTGCGTGAGCGGATGAGCACCGAGGACCCGGACACCATCACCCCGCAGACCATCATCAACATCCGTCCCGTGGTCGCGGCGCTGAAGGAGTTCTTCGGCTCGTCACAGCTGTCGCAGTTCATGGACCAGACCAACTCGCTCGCGGGGCTCACGCACCGCCGCCGCCTGTCGGCGCTGGGCGCCGGAGGGCTTACCCGCGAGCGCGCGCCCATCGAGGTGCGCGATGTGCACCCCACGCACTACGGACGCATGTGTCCCATCGAGACCCCGGAGGGCCCGAACATCGGCCTGATCGGCTCGCTGTCGGCGCACGCAACGGTGAACGAGTTCGGCTTCATCCAGACGCCGTACCGCGTGGTGAAGAGCGGCAAGCTGCAGAAGGACGGCACCGGCGACTGGGAGATCGTCTGGCTCGACGCCACCCAGGAGGAGAACCGGATCATCGCCCAGGCGAGTGCCGAGGTGGACCGCAACGGCAAGCTGCTCGAGGACGAGGTGCTCTGCCGGCGCAACGGCCAGCCCGTGCTGGTCACCGCCAAGGACGTCGAGTACATGGACGTGTCACCGGACCAGATCGTGTCGGTGGCCACCGCGCTGATCCCGTTCCTCGAGCACAACGACGCCAACCGCGCCCTGATGGGCGCCAACATGCAGCGGCAGGCCGTGCCGCTCATGGTGAGCGAGGCGCCGCTGGTGGGCACCGGCATGGAGCACCGCGCCGCCGTTGACACCGGTGACGTGGTCGTGGCCCGCCGCGCGGGCACGGTGTCCGCCGTCGATGCCACGCGCATCATCGTGGAGGCACGCGGCGGCGAGCACGACTCCTACGAGCTCGAGAAGTTCGTCCGCAGCAACCAGGGCACGATCATCCACCAGAAGCCCATCGTCGGGATGGGCGAGAAGGTGGAGGCAGGCCAGGTGCTGGCCGACGGCTCGTCCACCGACCAGGGCGAGCTGGCGCTGGGCAAGAACATGCTCGTCGCCTTCATGTCCTGGGAGGGCTACAACTTCGAGGACGCCATCATCGTGTCGCAGCGCCTCGTGAAGGATGACGTCCTGTCCTCGATCCACATCGAGGAGTACGAGATCGACGCCCGCACCACCAAGCTGGGCGCCGAGGAGATCACCCGCGACATCCCCAACCGCTCGGAGGAGTCGCTGGCCGACCTCGACGAGCGCGGTGTGGTGCGCATCGGCGCCGAGGTGTCGTCGGGCGACCTGCTGGTGGGCAAGGTGACGCCGAAGGGCGAGACCGAGCTGACCGCGGAGGAGAAGCTGATCCGCGCCATCTTCAAGGAGAAGGCCGGCGAGGTGCGCGACACCTCGCTGAAGGTTCCCCACGGCGAGGGCGGCAAGGTCATCGACGTGAAGACGTTCAACCGCGAGGCCGGCGATGACCTGCCCGCGGGCGTGAACGAGCTGGTGCGTGTGTACGTGGCCAAGCGGCGCAAGATCGCCGAGGGCGACAAGCTCGCCGGCCGCCACGGCAACAAGGGCGTCATCTCCAAGATCGTTCCCGATGAGGACATGCCGTTCCTCGAGGACGGGACGCCGATCGACATGATCCTGAACCCGCTCGGCGTGCCGAGCCGCATGAACATCGGCCAGATCCTCGAGACCCACCTCGGATGGGCCGCGGCCACCGGGTGGCAGAAGGAGGACTCCGGTTCCACGAAGCGCACGTTCGTGGCGACGCCGGTGTTCAACGGCGCGAGCCCCGAGGACGTGGACCGCGTGCTGGCCGAGTGGTCCGCCGCGCATGCCGACGAGCCCATCGACCTGCGGGTGCGCCCCGACGAGATCGACGGGCGCAGGGTGAGCGGCAAGTTCCGCCTGTTCAACGGTCGCACGGGCGAGCCGTATGACGGCCGCGTGACCGTGGGCTACATGTACATGCTGAAGCTTCTGCACCTCGTGGACGACAAGATCCACGCGCGCTCCACGGGGCCGTACTCGCTCGTCACCCAGCAGCCGCTGGGCGGCAAGGCACAGTTCGGTGGCCAGCGCTTCGGCGAGATGGAGGTGTGGGCACTCGAGGCCTACGGAGCCGCCTACACGCTGCAGGAGATGCTCACCATCAAGAGCGATGACACCGTCGGCCGCGTGAAGGCCTACGAGGCGATCGTGAAGGGCGAGAACATCCAGGAGCCCTCGATCCCCGAGAGCTTCAAGGTGCTGCTGAAGGAGATGCAGAGCCTCGCCCTGGACGTGCGCATCGAGGGCGGTGCCGGCGCCGATACCGCCGCACGCGAGGACGACGAGCTCCTGCGCGCGGCCGAGGAGCTGGGCATCGACCTGTCCGGGGCCCCGCTGCCGATCGAGGAGGAACTCGAGCGGGAGGCCGAGGAGGCCCGGGAGGCGGAGAAGGTGGCGGCCGGAGCGGGTGACGGAGGCGACGACCAGGGCGACGCGGAGGACGGCAAGTGATCGACATCAACAACTTCGATGCCATCAAGATCGGCCTCGCCTCGTCGAAGCAGATCCGGCAGTGGTCCTCCGGCGAGGTGACCAAGCCCGAGACCATCAATTACCGCACGCTCAAGCCCGAGAAGGACGGGCTCTTCTGCGAGAAGATCTTCGGTCCCACCAAGGACTGGGAGTGCTACTGCGGCAAGTACAAGCGCGTCCGGTACAAGGGCATCATCTGCGAGCGCTGCGGCGTGGAGGTGACCCGTGCCAAGGTGCGCCGCGAGCGCATGGGCCACGTCGACCTGGCCGCGCCCGTCAGCCACATCTGGTTCTTCAAGGGCGTCCCCAGCCGCATCGGGTACATCCTCGACCTGGCCCCGAAGGAACTCGAGAAGGTTCTCTACTTCGCGGCGTCCATCGTCACCACGGTGGACACCGAGAAGCGCGATGCCGACCTCGGGACCCTGCAGGAGCAGGTGGACGAGGCGGTGCAGGGCTACGTGCAGGAGCGGGACATCCGTGCCCAAGAACTGCGCGAGCGCCTGGATCGTCGCGTCAACTGGCTGCGCGAGCGCGAGACCGAGGGCTTCGACGTCGAGGACGAGTTCTGGGTGGAGGACATCGCCACGACGCGCGACCCGGAGAACCCGGAGGCGCCGCCGGTGCCGAAGGAGCTCAGCGACGCCGAGTGCAAGTCGATCGAGTCGGAGATGCGCAAGGAGACCGACGCGCTCATCCGCGACGACGAGCGATACACCGAGGAGTCGGTGGAGCGCATTCAGGAGGCGTGGGCGAAGTTCAAGGAGATCAAGCCCCGCGACGTCATCAACGATGACCAGCTGTTCCGCGAGATGCGGGACCGCTTCGGGTCGCCCTACGGCTTCGGTGAGTACTTCGAGGGCGGCATGGGCGCCGCCGCCATCCGCAAGCTGCTCGAGGACTTCGACCTCGAGGCCGAGGCGGTCACGCTGCGTGAGGTCATCCAGACCTCGCGCGGCCAGCGCCACGCCCGCGCGCTGAAGCGCCTGCGGGTCTGCTCGGCGTTCATCCACTCGGACAACCGCCCGGAGTGGATGATCCTGGAAGCCGTGCCGGTGATTCCGCCGGAACTGCGCCCGATGGTGCAGCTGGACGGAGGCCGCTTCGCGACGTCCGACCTGAATGACCTGTACCGCCGCGTCATCAACCGCAACAACCGCCTGAAGCGGCTGCTCGACCTCGGCGCTCCCGAGATCATCGTGAACAACGAGAAGCGCATGCTGCAGGAGTCGGTGGATGCGCTGTTCGACAACGGGCGCCGCGGCCGCGCCGTCACCGGCCCGGGCAACCGCCCGCTCAAGTCGCTGTCCGACATGCTCAAGGGCAAGCAGGGGCGCTTCCGCCAGAACCTGCTGGGCAAGCGCGTGGACTACTCGGGGCGCTCGGTCATCGTGGCCGGCCCCGAGCTGCGCCTGTACCAGTGCGGCCTGCCCAAGCTGATGGCGCTCGAGCTGTTCAAGCCGTTCATCATGAGCCGCCTCGTCGAGCGCAAGCAGGTGCAGAACATCAAGGCGGCCAAGAAGATGGTCGACTCGATGATCCCCGAGGTGTGGGACGTGCTCGAGGAGGTCATCGCCGAGCACCCCGTGCTGCTGAACCGCGCGCCGACGCTGCACCGCCTGGGAATCCAGGCCTTCGAGCCGGTGCTGGTGGAGGGCAAGGCCATCCAGCTGCACCCGCTGGTGTGCACCGCCTTCAACGCCGACTTCGACGGCGACCAGATGGCCGTGCACCTGCCGCTGTCGGTGGAGGCCCAGTCCGAGGCACGCATCCTCATGCTGTCGGCCAACAACATCCTGTCCCCGGCACACGGCCGACCCATTGCCGTGCCGAGCCAGGACATGATCCTCGGCCTCTACTACCTGACGTACTGCCCCACCGTGTACGTGCGCGAGAAGGGCGAGCCGGGAAACGGCCGCGCCATCGAGACCATCGACCTGTGGGACTCCGAGGACCGGACCTACGTGATCCCGAAGGGGCACGAGGCCCGCATCGAGGGCGTCACCGACTGGGTGGCAAACCCGTTCAAGGAGGCGCCGCAGGCGCCGCCGCGTGCATTCCGCGGCGACGACGAGCTGCTCGGCGCGCTCGACCACGGCATCGTGGGGCTGCAGGACCTGGTGGAGATCCGCCAGAACCCGGAGCACGCCGCCGGCCGCCTGGTCACCACCGCGGGCCGTGTGCTGTTCAACCACGAACTGCGGGTGCAGCTGGATGAGCTCCTGGCCCACGTGGCGGAGCCGCACCCCTACCCGTGGCAGAACCGCGTGTTCACCAAGCGCGAGCTCGGGGAGTTCATCGAGGAGCTCGTCGACCTGTACGGCGCCACCACGGTGTCGATGCTGCTCGACACCTTCAAGGCGCTCGGCTTCCGCTACGCGAGCCAGTCGGGCATCACGATCTCCAAGAACGACGTGGTGATCCCGCCTGAGAAGCCCGAGATCCTCGCCAAGTACGACGCCGAGGTGCAGAGGTTCGAGGACTTCTTCGCCGAGGGGCTCATGACGGCCGAGGAGCGGCACGAGCGTGTGGTGAACCTGTGGGATGACGCCACTGACGAGGTGGCCGATGCCATGCAGGAGCACCTGTTCCGCCTGAACCCCATCTTCATGATGGCCAACTCGGGCGCGCGTGGGTCGTTCAAGCAGATCCGCCAGCTCGCGGGCATGCGTGGCTGCATGGCCAACCCGAAGGGCGAGATCATCGAGCGCCCGATCAAGAGCAACTTCATGGAGGGGCTCTCGGTCCTCGAGTACTTCATCTCCACCCACGGCGCGCGCAAGGGCCTGGCCGACACCGCCCTGAAGACCGCGGACTCGGGCTACCTGACCCGGCGCCTCGTGGACGTGTCACAGGACGTCATCGTGCGCGAGCGCGACTGCGGTACGACCGAGGGCATCGAGGCCGCCGTGGTCCGCGACGGGCAGACCAACCCGTCGCTCCTCGGCCGCGTGGTGATCGGACCGGTGGTGGATGCGTCGACGGGCGAGGTCATCGCCGACCTCCGTGGCGACGCCCCGGACGAGGGTGACGACCAGGCCGTGGACTCCTTCCGTTCGGTCGAGATCGACAGCGCGCTCATGCAGCAGGTGACCGACCTCGGCACGCGCCATCCCACGGCATCGATCACGGTGCGCTCGCCGCTCAAGTGCCGCAGCGCCGTGGGCGTGTGCACGCACTGTTACGGGCGCAACCTCGCGTCGGGCGAGATGTGCGAGCCCGGCGACGCGGTGGGCATCATCGCCGCGCAGTCGATCGGCGAGCCCGGCACGCAGTTGACCATGCGTACCTTCCACACCGGCGGCGTCGCCGGCGCGGACATCACGCAGGGTCTCCCGCGCATCGTCGAGCTCTTCGAGGCCCGCAAGCCGAAGGCCCTTGCCTACGTGGCGGCGCACGACGGCTGGATCCGCATCGACGATGACGAGTCGCGTCCCGGCGGGGCGATCATCTCGCTGGAGCCGCCGGTGAGCATCGAGGTGGGCCGGAAGAAGGAGCCGGTGCGACCGGCGGTCACCTACCAGGTGCTGAAGCGCACGCAGATCCGCCGCGATCTGGCGGACGGCGCGTGGGTGGAGGCCGGTGACCTGCTCACGGACGGCTCGGCCTTCCCCAGCGACATCCTCGAGGCGCAGGCCGGAGTCGACCTGGGCATCACGGGGACCGTGGCCTCTCTCACGGCGGGCCGCGCCGACAAGGGCGCCCGTACCTACAAGGTCGAGGTGAGCGGCGAGGACGGCGTGCAGGTGCGTCACCTGCGGGTGCCGGCCGACCGCCCCGCACCGCCCCTGCACGAGGGCATGCCGGTGCGCGAGGGCGTGTACGTGACGGGCCCCGGGTGGGGTGCGGGCGACCGTGCCACCAAGACCGAGGCCTACCTCGTGGCGCAGGTGCAGGACGTGTACCGGTCGCAGGGCGTGGAGATCAACGACAAGCACATCGAGGTCATCGTCCGGCAGATGCTCCGCAAGGTGCGCATCGAGGACCCGGGCGACACGCACTTCCTGCCCGGCCAGCTGGTGGACAAGCCGGTGCTCTTCCGCGAGAACCAGCGCGTCCGCCTGGCCGCGGCGGAGAAGCTGCAGCGGAGCCGGAAGAAGGTGAAGCGCACGCCGGAGGAGGTCGAGGAGCTCCTGGACTCGGCCATGGCCCGGTACGTGCCGCTCATCCTCGGCATCACCAAGGCATCGCTGGCCACCGAGTCGTTCCTCTCGGCCGCGTCGTTCCAGGAGACGACGAAGGTGCTCACCGACGCCGCGCTCGAGGGCAAGGTGGATCACCTGCGCGGACTCAAGGAGAACGTGATCATCGGCAAGCTCATCCCTGCCGCGACCGGCCTGCGCCGCTACCGGCAGTTGGAGATCGAGCCGGTGCGGCGGGCACCCGCCCTGCTGGAGTTCGACCTGGATGAGCCGTTCTCGCTCGTCGAGGAGGAGGTCGACGACCTGGTCGGCCTCGTGGACGCCAGCGGCACCTACTCGTTCGAGCCGGAGCCCGAGCCCGCCCCCGAGGCGGCGGAGGACGGCGCCGCCGAGTAGTCGCAGCGCGCGCCCGCAGGACGCCACCCCGGCCTATGCCCGGGTGGCGTCCTGCTTGGGCCGCTGCCAGAACCACATGGGGAGGCGCCGGTCCTCCGGGTACCGCGCCTCCGCGCGCGACGTCTTGTCCGGTCCGTACAGGCGCCGGGCCCACAGCGAGTTGGGGCGGGCGAGCCGTACCGCACCGATGAATGCAAGCGGCCAGAAGAGAAGGCCGATGGCCGCGAAGATCCACTTCCCCTTCAGGAAGGACGTGACCGCGAAGCCGGCCGAGAGCAGGTGCCAGATGCCGAGCACCCAGCTTCCGGTGATGTTGGCGTCGGCCCAGACATCCGCCCAGAACGGGATTCCAAGGGCAATGAGTCCCAGCACCACCGCGAGGACGATCACGGCATCCACCGACCGTCGTCCCTCGTGCGACCAGTAGACGTCGCGGAGCGTGAGCCACAGGGCGAACTCGTCCAGAGTGAGCGCCGCACCGATGCCGAAGAGCGTCGGCACGATGAGCGAGGCGGGGCCGTCCGGCTGCCAGTCGATGGCGATGCCGATGACGCCGCTGATGAGGAGCAGGAAGATGCCCGGGACGAGGTGGTGGATGTGCGTGCTTCCCACCGACACATCACCGAACGGCCCCTTGCCCGCCTTGATGAGGTGGGTGATGGTGCGCGTGATGAGGAACGTCGCGAGGAACGCGATCAGCGTCATCTGCACGGTGCCGACGCCGGTCTGCCGGATGCGCTCCTGGAATGCGTCCGCCACCGGGAACGCCTCGGCCCACACGCTGGCCAGGGGGAGGAGGGGAGTGCCCATCATCGGGATGAGCCTAGCGGCCTGCGCCCCTAGCCCGGGAAGCGCACATGCAGGTGGTCATCATGGTTCGGCCACCTCACCACCACGCCCGCCGGGCCACGCAGGTCCAGTGAGTGCCCGATCAGGATGAGCGATGCACCGCGTGCGACCAGGCGGTCCACCACGGCCTGCGTCAGCGCCCGGTCGTAGTTCGACGGGTTCGCAGGGCCACGTGCGCGGTCGCGGCGCGGAAGGCGGATGTCCACGTCCAGGCCGTTCTGGTGCGACGCGTGCCCATCGATGCGGCCGCCGTCGGGGCGCGAGAGGTCGCCGATGCCGAGGGGCCCGGCGCCCGGGCGCGTCCGCGACCACCACTCGCCGAGGTCCACCATCTCCCGCACCAGGCGGGCGGTGCCCCATCGGGTAGCGAGCCCGCCGGGCTCGCGCTGGGTACGCGGGTCATAGGTGTAGTACCCGGCGCCGGATGCGGGCAGGCGCACGCCGTTGCTCAGGCGACCTCCATTGGGAGAGCCCCCGGGCTCGCTCTCCCGCCAGTCGATGATGGCCCCGCCACCTTCGCCCGTCACGCGCACGGTGCCGGGCACGAGCACCGGCTCGCGCGGCACGGTCATGGTGACGGGAGTGGCCACCACGCCACCGGCCTCCGGCTCGTCACCGGGCAGGGCGGCAGCCAGGGGCACCGAGCATGCGAGCAGCCCCAGCAGGCCGAGCCACGCCGCGCGCCCGCGCGCGCCGTGGCGTGCCTCGCGGCGGTGCCCGCAGGCGATGCAGGGGCAGGGGGCGTTGAGCAGGCGTCGTGGCATGGGCGCGGCACGCTAGGCGGCACGCGGTGAGGGGTGGGAAATGCCCGTTTCGGGGTTGCGGCGTCGACGCGTGCGTGCGGTCTCCTTCCCCCGGCCGGACTGTCCTACGATCGGACGCGTGATGTCGCGACTTGCCCGCCCGGTGGTGCTGGTGCCCCTCGTCGTGGTGCTCGTGCTGATCGGCGTGGGTGCATGGTGGTGGACCCGCGCGGGGTCGAGCACGGGCGTGTCGGCCGAGCAGGCATCGCGCGAGTACGGGGGCCCTCCGGCGCGGGCCGTGGCCGGCGCCCCGCGGGGCGGCACATGGACCTACCGCGCCCGCGGCGATGAGACGGTGGGCCTCGGCCCGATCGGGCTGGACCGCCCGCTGCCGGCCGAGGCGCAGGTGGTCGTCCGGTCCGCGCCCGGCGGGTACTGGCGCACGCTGGTACTGAGCGAGGAGCATGTGGAGGCGTCGCGGTTCCGCGTGCGCACGCGCGGGGCCTTCCTGGAGGAGCGCATCACCACGGTGACGGTGGCGGGCGTGGGCCGCGATGATCGCCAGGTGCTGGTGCCGCCCCCGCTCGCCTGGCCGCGGCGTATTGCGGTGGGGGACACCTGGCGGGAGCGGTACATGATGGACGAGGTGCGCGTGGACACCCGCGTGCGGGTGCTCCGGCGCACGTCCGTCGAGGTGGCGGGGCGGTGGATCCCCGTTCTGCTGGTGGATCGCCGCGGGGTGGTGAGCGGGCCGCTCGAGGGCGTCCGCGACGACCGCATGTGGTGGTCGCCGTCCATGCAGATGCCGGTGCGGTGGGTGGTCCGGACGAATCTCGATGGCTTCGCATCCATCCGCACCGATGTCGACCTGGTGATGACCGGCGTGGAGCCCACGGCATGAGTGGTCCCGTCGCGGGCGACCGCGCGCCGCTGCCGGTGCTGCTGCTGGTCATCGCCGCGGGCGTGCTCGCGTTCATCACGGACCAGCCGCTGGTGCTCGGGGCGCTCGCGGCGGGCGCACTGGTACTGCTGCGCCTCGCCCCGGGCAGCCCGGGGCGCCTGGTGCTGGTGGGCGCCCTGGCGTCTGCCGTGGCCGTGCTGGTGCTCACGCCCCTGGTGACCGACCAGGGGGACCTCGTGCTGTTCCACCTCCCGGTGCCGCCGCCGCTCAGCGGCGACATCACCGCCGAGGCGCTCGCGGCAGGTGCCGCCGCTGCGGCGCGGGTGCTCGCCACCATCGCCCTGGTCGCGGCGCTCTTCGCGTGGGCCGACCCCGATCGCATGCTGGCCGGGTTGTCACGGGTTGCGCCGCGCTCGGCCCTGGCGTCCGCGCTGGCCGCCCGCCTGGTGCCGACGATGCGCCGGGACGCCCGTGCGATTTCCGAGACCGCCCGGCTGCGGGGCGTTGCCCTGACGAGCGGCCCGCGCATCCGTCGTGCCCGTGCCGCGGCGCCGCTCGCACTGCCCCTCGTCGGATCCGCCCTCGAGCGCGGCCTGGACGTGGCCGAGGCGATGGCTGCGCGGGGCTACGGCGAGGGCCCGCGCACGCGGCTGCCCGAGCGCCCGGCTGATCCCGGTGAGCGCGCTGCGCTGGTGATCGGGGTCGTGCTGTCGGTCGTCGTCGCGTGGGCCATCGCGGCCGGCATCACCGGCTTCACGTTCTATCCCGCTCTCGGACCCATCATGACCCCCGGTGCCGTGGGGCTCGCCGCCGCGGCGTTCCTCGCCCTTGCGCTGGCCGCGCTGGCGCTCGCGCGCGGCCGGACCGATGTTGGCCCGCCCGATTCCCCGTGATACGGTCCCGGACCGCTCGCCCGCGAGGGCGATCCGCTATTTCACGCTCATCACCCGGAAGAGGCTCGTGCCGACGATCAACCAGATGGTCCGAAAGGGCCGCAAGCCCAAGCCGACCAAGAACGCCACGCCCGCGCTGCGTGGCGCTCCGCAGAAGCGCGGGGTCTGCACGAGGGTCTACACCACCACCCCGAAGAAGCCGAACTCGGCGCTGCGCAAGGTCGCGCGTGTGCGGCTGACCAACGGGATGGAGGTCACGAGCTACATCCCCGGCGAGGGCCACAACCTGCAGGAGCACTCCGTCGTGCTGGTTCGTGGTGGCCGCGTGAAGGACCTGCCGGGTGTCCGGTACAAGGTCATCCGCGCCGCCCTCGACACCGCCGGCGTGTCCGACCGCAAGCAGGCGCGTTCCAAGTACGGCGCCAAGACCCCGAAGTAGGCACATGCCCCGCCGCGCAGCAATCACCCGTCGTCCGCTCACCCCGGACCCCGTCTACGACAACGTCGTCGTGACGCAGCTCATCAACAAGGTCCTCCTCGACGGCAAGAAGTCAGTCGCCGAGCGCACCGTGTACGACGCCCTCGAGCGCATCCGCGATCGCACGGGCCGCGACCCGGTGCAGGTGATGGAGGAGGCCATCCGCAACGTCACGCCCGTGCTCGAGGTGAAGAGTCGACGCGTGGGTGGCGCCACCTACCAGGTGCCGATCGAGGTGCCCGCCCGCCGCGGCCGCACCCTCGCCATCCGGTGGATCGTCCTGTTCTCGCGCCAGCGTCGCGAGAAGCAGATGAGCGAGCGCATCGCGAACGAGCTGCTGGACGCACTCGGCTCGCAGGGCGGCGCCTTCAAGCGCAAGGACGACCTCTACCGCATGGCCCAGGCCAACAAGGCCTTCGCCCACTACCGCTGGTAGCCCCGTTCCCCGCCCGGTCCGGGCGGGTTTTCGGCTTGCATTCAGGAGAGACGCCACGGGAGCGAGTGCACCCGTGCCACACCGCGACGGACAGGTGAGATTCAGTGGCTGAGAAGACGGTCCCGCTCAAGGACACCCGCAACATCGGGATCATGGCCCACATCGATGCGGGCAAGACGACCACGACCGAGCGCATCCTCTACTACACCGGCCGCACGCACCGGATCGGCGAGGTGCACGAGGGCGCTGCCACGATGGACTGGATGGAGCAGGAGCAGGAGCGGGGCATCACCATCACCTCCGCCGCCACCACCTGCTTCTGGCGCGACCACCGCATCAACATCATCGACACCCCCGGCCACGTGGACTTCACGGTGGAGGTGGAGCGCTCGTTGCGCGTGCTCGACGGCGCCGTTGCCGTGTTCGATTCGGTGGCCGGCGTGGAGCCGCAGTCGGAGACCGTGTGGCGCCAGGCCGATCGCTACCGCGTGCCGCGCATCGCCTACGTGAACAAGATGGACCGCATCGGCGCCGACTTCGACGCGGCCGTGCAGACGATGATCGACCGCCTCGGCGCCCGGGCCGTGCCGATCCAGCTGCCCATCGGCGCCGAGGCCGAGTTCGCGGGCATCATCGACCTGGTCGAGATGAACGCCACCACCTACAAGGACGATCTCGGCACCGAGGTTGAGGTCGGTGCGATCCCGGACGACATGGCCACCGATGCCGAGGTCGCCCGCGAGCAGCTGATCGAGGCCCTCGCCGACAGCGATGATGCCCTGGCCGAGGCCTACCTCGAGGGCAACGAGATCACGCCGGACCTGATGAAGGCCGCCATCCGCACCGCGGTGCTGGCCATCGACATGACGCCGGTGCTCTGCGGGTCATCGTTCAAGAACAAGGGAGTGCAGCCGCTTCTCGACGCCGTCGTCGACTTCATGCCCTCGCCTCTCGACGTGCCCCCCGCCATGGGCATCGATGACCGCGGCGAGGAGGTGGAGCGTCCGGCCGACCCCGCCGCGCCGTTCTCCGCCCTGGCCTTCAAGGTGATGAGCGACCCGTACGTGGGCCGCCTCACCTTCATGCGCGTCTACTCCGGCTCGATCAGCGCCGGTGCCGGTGCCATCAACGCCACGAAGAACGAGCGCAAGGAGCGCTTCGGCCGCCTGCTGATGATGCACGCGAACCACCGCGAGGAGGTCGACTCGGCCTCGGCCGGTGACATCGTGGCCGCCGTGGGCCTGAAGAGCACCACGACGGGCGACACCCTGTGTGACCCGGGCGACCCGGTGATCCTCGAGGAGATGACCTTCCCCGACCCGGTCATCCGCCTGGCCATCGAGCCGAAGACCAAGGCGGACCAGGAGAAGCTATCCACCGCGCTGCAGCGCCTGCAGGACGAGGACCCGACCTTCCGCGTGCGCACCGACGAGGAGACCGGCCAGACGGTCATCGCCGGCATGGGTGAGCTGCACCTGGAGATCATCGTCGACCGCCTCATGCGCGAGTTCAGCGTGGACGCGAACGTGGGTGCGCCGCAGGTGGCGTACCGCGAGACCATCCGCAAGCGGGTCGAGAAGATCGAGGGACGCTTCGTCCGCCAGTCCGGTGGCCGCGGCCAGTACGGCCACGTCTACATCTCGGTCGAGCCGAACGAGCCCGGCAAGGGGTATGAGTTCGAGAACAAGACCGTGGGTGGCTCGATTCCCAAGGAGTACATCCCGGCCGTCGACGAGGGCATCAAGGAGGCCCTCGAGGGCGGCGTGGTCGCGGGCTACCCGATGGTGGACGTGAAGGTGGAGCTGATCGACGGCTCGTACCACGACGTGGACTCCAACGAGGGCGCGTTCAAGATCGCCGGCTCTATGGCCATCCGCGAGGCTGCGAAGCGCGCCAGCCCGTGCCTGCTCGAGCCGCTCATGGCCGTGGAGGTCGTGTGCCCCACCGAGTTCATGGGCACGGTGGTGGGCGACCTGAATGGCCGCCGCGGCCGCATCAGCGGCATGGAGGAGAAGGGCACCACCGGCACCATCCAGGCCCAGGTGCCGTTGTCCGAGATGTTCGGCTACGCCACCTCGGTGCGCTCGGCCACGCAGGGCCGCGCCACCTTCACCATGCAGTTCGACCACTACGCCGAGGTCCCGAACTCCATCTCGGAGGAGATCAAGGCCAAGGTGGGCGCTGCGAGCGACTGACGCCCGCTGCGTCACCGTGATGTCCCGGGGGCCGCATTCGTGCGGCCCCCGTCGTTCGGGTTCCTATCCGTGCAGCAGGCGGTCCAGGTGCACCGCGGGGTGCCGCGCCTCGCGCCCGGTGAGGTCGCGCACCTGCTGCCGGCAGCTCACCCCGGCGGCCACGACGGGCGCCGATGAGGCGCGTACCTGCGGGGCCAGGCGGTCCTCGCCGATGCGCCGCGATTCGTCCGGGTGCAGGTAGCCGAAGGCGCCGGCCATTCCACAGCATCCCGCATCGGTGGCGTGCGCACCCGCGCCCAGCGCCGCCACGGCGGCGGTGTCGCCATCGGCCCGGGCGTGGCAGTGGCGGTGCACGAGGGGCGCCGCGGCGACCCCGGGCACCTCGAGGCCGAAGTCCAGCACGGCGCGCTCGAACGATACGACGGCATCGGCCACCCATCGGGCCCGGGGGTCGTCGGGCAGCAGCCATGGGAGGTCGGATGCCAGCATCGACAGGCACGAGGGCTCCAGCACCACGATCGGGCGCCCGCCCATGGCCCATGGTGCCAGGGCGTCGAGCAGCTTCACGCCCTGGGTGCGGGCGAGGTCCGGCATGCCCTGCGACAGCGCTGGGCGTCCGCAGCACCCACCGGACAGTACGCGCACGCCCGCCCCGGCGGTGCCCAGCACACGCACCGCGGCGTCGCCCACCGGGGGATCGAGGAACCGGGTCCAGGTGTCGGCGAACAGGCCCACCGGCGTCCCGGGGGGCAGGTCCCCCCGTGGACGCCATTCCGCCACCGGCACCGGCACCACCCGGCCGAGGCGGCGACCCGCGAGGCGGGCCGTGTGGCGCGCGAGGCGCGGCGACGCCGAGCCTGCGCGCATGAGGTCGTGGGCGTGGGCGGCGGCCAGCACCGTGGGGGATGGGCGCTGCTCGGCGTGCCGGTGCACCATGGCCTCCACCTTCAGGCGCGACATGTCCACCCCGGCAGGGCACTCGGTGGCGCAGGCCCGGCAGGAGAGGCAGAGATCGAGCGCCTCCGCCAGTCCGGGGTCGGCCAGCCCCAGGTCGAGGTGGCCCTCGATGGCGGCGCGCAGCAGGACCGCCCGGCCGCGCGTGGAGTGCCGCTCGTCGCGCAGGGCCTGGTACGACGGGCACATCACGGCATCCGCGCGACGGCACTGCCCATTGCCGTTGCAGGCCTCGATGGCGCGCTGCAGTCCGCCCGTCGCCGTGAACGGGACGCTGGTTGCGATCTCGTGCAGGGGCGGCGATGCGCCGATCCGCAGGCCCTCATCCAGCGACTCCGGTCGCGCGATGATGCCCGGGTTGAGGATCCCGGCCGGATCCAGCGCGTCCTTCACCTCCTCGAAGCGCCGGATGAGGTCGTCCCCGTACATGCGCGGCAGCAGCTCCCCCCGCAGTCGTCCGTCACCGTGCTCACCCGACAGCGATCCCCCGTGGGCCGCGACGATGTCGGCCATGCCCTCGGCAACGCGCCGCACGCGCGCCACGGCGCCGTGTGCCCGCAGGTCCACCATCGGGCGGATGTGCAGGCAGCCCACTGATGCGTGCCCGTACCAGATGGCATCGTCAAGGCCCTCACCGGCGAGCAGGCGGCGCACCTCGCGGGCAAACGCTGCGAGCTGATCCGGGGGCACGGCGGGATCCTCGATGAACGGGATGGGCTTCGCGTCGCCCTCGGAACGGAGCGCGCGTGCGATGCCGGTGCGGCGGATCGCCCACACCGCCGCCTGCTGCCCCGGGTCGTGCACCACCGTGGCGCCCGCGAGCCCCCGGGTCCGGGCGCGTGCCTCCCCGCGCTCCCCCGAGTACTCCACCACCAGCATGGCCGGGGCACGCCCCACGATGCCGAGCAGCGCCCGCTCCGCGGGCTGGCGGTTCGCCGGATCCACGAGGTCGGCATCCATCAGCTCCACGGCCGACGGCCCCGTCGCGAGCAGGTCGGGCACGGCCTCGAGGGCATCGTCCACCGAGCGGAACGGCAGGATCGCCAGCGCGCGCTCCGCCGGCGCGCGGACCAGTCGCACGGTCGCCGCGCGCAGTACCGCCAGCGTGCCCTCGCTTCCGGCGAGGAAGGCCGGCCAGTCGGGCTCGGTGCCGGCCAGGCGATCGAGCGCATACCCCGACACCCGGCGCATCAGCGCGGGGTATCCGGCATCGGTGGCCAGCGCCCGCGCCGCCTCCAGCGCCGCGGGCGCGGGGCCGCCCCTGCGCAGTGCGGCGCGCGTGCCATCGGCGAGCACCACGTCGAGTTCCACGAGGTTGTCGGAGGTCATCCCATGCACGACCGAGCGCGCCCCGGCGGAGTTGTTGCCGATCATCCCGCCGAGCGTGGCGCGGCTCGCGGTGGCCACGTCGGGGCCGAACATCAGGCCGTGTGCCGCCGCCGCGCGGTTGAGGTCGTCCAGCACCGCGCCGGGGCCCACGACGGCGGTCATGGACGCGGCGTCCACCTCGATGCCGCACAGGCGCGAGCAGTCCACCACCAGCCCGGTGCCCAGCGCCTGCCCGGCCAGGCTGGTGCCCGCGCCCCGCATGGTCAGCGGAACGCCGTGACGGGCACAGGCATCCAGCGCGAGGTCGAGGTCGTCCGCGTGCCCGGCCAGCAGCGCCCCCATGGGAACCCGGCGGTAGAGGCTCGCGTCCACGGCGTACAGCTCGCGCGTGGGGCGGTCACCGCGCACCGTGCCGCGCGCTTCGCGCGCGATGTCGAGCAGCACGTGATGGGCTGGATCCACGTCCCCGATCCTATGCCCGGCGCCTCACCGAAGTCGCGCTTGCGAGGAGTCGCTCGCATGCTATGTTCCCCCGGCTCGAAAGAGCGAGGGCCTCTTCACGCGCGGCCATCAGGGCCGCGCGTCGCATGTGGAGGCCGTTTCGGAAGCACTGGCGGGTGGCGACACCAATGGTCGCACGCCCGCTCGGACGCGCATGAGGAGCGTGTGATGGCGAAGGAGAAGTTCGACCGTTCAAAGCCCCACGTCAACGTGGGCACCATCGGTCACGTCGACCACGGCAAGACGACCCTCACTGCTGCCATCACCCAGACGCTCGGCAAGAAGTTCGGCGGCGAGATGCGCAGCTTCGATGAGATCGACAACGCCCCGGAGGAGCGCGAGCGCGGCATCACCATCGCCACCTCGCACGTCGAGTACGAGACGGAGGGCCGTCACTACGCCCACGTCGACTGCCCGGGTCACGCTGACTACATCAAGAACATGATCACCGGGGCCGCGCAGATGGACGGCGCGATCCTCGTGGTGTCGGCCGCCGACGGTCCGATGCCGCAGACGCGCGAGCACATCCTGCTCGCGCGCCAGGTGGGCGTGCCGTACATCGTGGTGGCCCTCAACAAGGCCGACATGGTGGACGACGAGGAACTGCTCGAGCTCGTGGAGCTCGAGGTCCGCGAGCTGCTGTCGGAGTACGAGTTCCCGGGCGACGACATCCCGATCGTCAAGGTCTCGGCGCTGAACGCGCTGAACGGCGACGCCGCGGCCGAGGAGCAGATCCTCGAGCTGATGCAGGCGGTGGACGACTACGTACCGCTCCCCGAGCGCGACGTGGACAAGCCGTTCCTCATGCCGGTCGAGGACGTCTTCACGATCACCGGTCGCGGCACCGTCGCCACCGGTCGCGTGGAGCGCGGCATCATCAACGTGAACGACGAGGTCGACATCGTGGGCATGCAGCCCCAGATCGAGAAGACCGTCGTCACCGGCGTCGAGATGTTCCGCAAGCTGCTCGACCAGGGCCAGGCCGGCGACAACATCGGCGCCCTGCTCCGCGGCGTGAAGCGCGAGGACATCCAGCGCGGCCAGGTCCTGGCCAAGCCGGGTTCCATCACCCCGCACACGAAGTTCAAGGCGCAGGTGTACGTGCTCTCCAAGGAGGAGGGCGGTCGCCACACGCCGTTCGTGAACGGGTACCGGCCGCAGTTCTACTTCCGCACCACGGACGTGACCGGCGTCATCCAGCTCCT
The DNA here is from genome assembly GCA_938017905.1 of uncultured Thermoleophilia bacterium. Taxonomy (GTDB): domain Bacteria; phylum Actinomycetota; class Thermoleophilia; order Miltoncostaeales; family Miltoncostaeaceae; genus SYFI01. The sequence continues at coordinate 51,877 of CALIKX010000001.1, forward strand.
CGACGGGGCCGAGATGATCATGCCGGGCGATAACGCCGTGCTGGAGGTCGAGCTCATCGTGCCGATCGCCATGGAGGACGGCCTGCGCTTCGCCATCCGCGAGGGCGGCCGCACCGTGGGCGCCGGCGTCGTCGAGCAGATCCTCGAGTAGACGCACCAGTTGGACGGGCCCCGTCGCCCCCATGGGCGGCGGGGCCCTCGCTTTCCCCGGGCAGCACGAGACGAACGAGAAGACCGAACCTTGATCACCCAGAACAAGATCCGCATCAGGCTCAAGGCCTACGACCATGAGCTGATCGACAAGAGCGCGGCATCCATCGTGGAGACCGCGCAGCGGAGCGGCGCGACCATCTCCGGTCCGGTGCCCCTTCCCACGGAGTGCCACCGTTACTGCGTGATCAAGGGCCCGTTCACGGACAAGGACTCGCGCGAGCACTTCGAGGTGCGCACGCACAAGCGCCTCATCGACATCTTCTCGCCGACCCCCAAGACGGTGGACTCCCTCATGCGCCTGGACCTCCCGGCTGGCGTCGACATCGAGATCAAGGTCTGACCATGGCGGCGATCATCGGACGCAAGGTCGGAATGACCCAGATCTTCGCCGAGGACGGTCAGCGCGTGCCGCTGACCGTCATCGAGGCGGGCCCCTGCCCCGTGGTGCAGGTGAAGACCGAGGAGCGCGACGGCTACGACGCCGTGCAGCTCGGCTTCGGCGCGGCCAAGGCGAAGCACATCAACAAGCCCGAGCAGGGTCACCTGGGCAAGGCGGGCGCACCGCTGGTCCGTCACCTGCACGAGTTCTCGTCCGTAGAGCTGGGCGTGGATGACATCGCCGAGGGCGAGGTCGTCACGGTGGATACCTTTGTCCCCGGCTCGTACGTGAAGGTGACCGGCACCTCGAAGGGCAAGGGCTACGCCGGAACCATCAAGCGGCACAACTTCCAGAGCGGACCCAAGAGCCACGGCTCGCACAACGTCCGCCAGCCCGGCTCCATCGGCGCCGCGGCCTACCCCGCCCGCGTGTTCAAGGGCATCCGGATGAGCGGCCACATGGGCGCCCGGCAGGTGACCCAGCGCGGGCTGCAGGTGGTGGACTGCGACCCGGAGCGCAACATCCTCCTGGTCAAGGGTGCCGTGCCCGGTGCCGTTGGCTCGATCGTGTTCGTGAGGCCCGACTGATGGCGGCTCATCTCCTTTCCCAGACCGGCTCCGCATCCGGCCCCGCCGCGATGGGCGCCGAGCTCGAGGCCCAGGCCATCAAGCCGCACCTGATCCACGAGGTCGTGACGGCGGAGATGGCGTGGCGCCGTGCCGGGACGCACAGCACCAAGACCCGCACCGACGTGCGCGGTGGCGGCAAGAAGCCGTGGCGCCAGAAGGGCACCGGCCGCGCGCGTGCTGGCTCCACCCGCTCGCCCATCTGGACCGGTGGTGGCATCGTGTTCGGCCCGCACCCGCGCAGCCACGGAGGCAAGGTCAACCGCAAGGTGCATCGTCAGGCCTTCCGGTCGGCGCTCAAGGCCCATGTGGAGCGCGGCACGATCGCCGTGATGGAGCCCACCGGCTGGGACGCACCGTCCACGAAGCGCGCTGCGGAGTACCTGTCGCAGGCCCCGGACGACATGTCCGCCCGCCCGCTGCTCGTGGTGGTCACCGAGTCCGCGTCGCCCGAGGCGCTGTCGTTCCGCAACCTCCGCGACGTCCGGGTGATCGAGGCGCGCGACATCGAGACCGTCGACATCATGGCCGGCCGCTCGGTGCTTGTGGAGCGCGACGTCTGGGACCGCTGGAACGGCGCCGCACCGGTCGCCGGGGGGGATGACGCATGAGCACCAGCAGTGACCTTCGCGGCGATGTCCGCCGCGCCATCGTCAGCCCGGTGGTCTCCGAGAAGAGCTACCAGCTCGTGCAGGCGCACAACCAGTACACCTTCCGCGTGCTTGACGAGGCGCACAAGGTCGAGATCCGCCAGGCGGTCGAGGAGCTCTTCGACGTCACGGTGACCGACGTGCGCATCATCAAGGTGCAGCCGAAGCCGAAGCGCCGCGGCCGCAGCATGGGCACGCGCCCGGGCTGGAAGAAGGCCATCGTCGAGCTCCAGCCCGGCGACACCATCGACATCTTCGAGGGCGCCTGATGGGTATCCGCAAGCACAAGCCGACCTCGCCAGGCCGCCGTTTCGTGGCGAGCTCCGACTTCGCCGAGGTCACCAAGAGCACGCCCGAGAAGTCGCTGCTCGAGCCCATCCACAAGACGGGCGGCCGCAACAACAACGGGCGCATCACCACGCGCCACAAGGGTGGCGGGCACAAGCGCCGCTACCGGGTGATCGACTTCAAGCGGACCAAGGACGGCGTGCCCGCCCGCGTGGCCGCAATCGAGTACGACCCCAACCGCACCGCGCGCATCGCACTGCTCCACTACGCGGATGGTGAGAAGCGTTACATCCTCGCGCCGCAGCGCCTGGAGGTGGGCGACACAGTGATGAGCGGTCCCGGCGCGGACATCCGCCCGGGCAACGCCCTGGCCCTGCGCGACATCCCCACGGGTACGCTCGTCCACAACGTGGAACTGCAGATCGGCCGCGGCGGCCAGATGTGCCGCGCGGCCGGTGCCGGCGCCCAGCTGATGGCGAAGGAGGGTGACTACGCCACCCTGCGCCTGCCCAGCTCGGAGATGCGCATGGTGCACATTGACTGCCGGGCCACGGTGGGCGAGATCGGTAACACGTCGCACGCCAACGAGGTCGGCGGCAAGGCCGGTCGCAGCCGCTGGCGCGGCGTGCGCCCGACCGTCCGCGGCTCCGCCATGAACCCGGTGGACCACCCGCACGGCGGTGGTGAGGGCAAGAGCAACTCGGGTCGCCATCCGGTGACCCCCTGGGGCAAGCCGACCAATGGTCACCGCACGCGTGACCCGAAGAAGGCAAGCCAGAAGCTGATCGTCCGCGGACGCAAGCGCGGCAAGCACACGGAAGGCCGATGAGCCGTAGTCTCAAGAAGGGTCCGTTCGTCGACCCCAAGCTGATGAAGAGGATCGAGGAGATGAACTCCTCGAACGAGAAGCGCATGCTCCGCACCTGGTCGCGTGCGTCCACGATCTTCCCGGAGATGGTGGGCCACACCATTGCGGTGCACGATGGCCGCAAGCACGTGCCCGTCTTCATCTCCGAGAGCATGGTGGGCCACAAGCTGGGCGAGTTCGCGCCCACGCGCACCTACCGTGGCCACGCGGACGACCGACAGACCTCGAGGCGCTGACGTGAGCACCGAGACCACCGCAGAGGCGACCGACGTGGAGGCCACCAACGACGTGGAGTCCACCGAGGCCCCGGAGACCGGGCAGTCGCCCGAGCCGGCCCGCTCCGACCGGTCGCGCAACCGCGCCCCCGCCCGTCCGCAGGCCACGGCCAAGTTCGTGCGCGTGTCGGCCCGGAAGGCCCGCCTGGTGGCGGACCTGATCCGGGGCGCGTCGGTGCCCGAGGCGCAGGCCATCCTGGCTTTCTCCACCCGCGCGGCGGCCGAGCCGGTGCGCAAGGTGCTGGAGTCGGCCATGGCGAATGCCGACCACAACGCGGGCCTCGATGTCCGCGAGCTCCACGTGGTGCGCGCCACGGTGGACGAGGGCCCGACCATGCGGCGCTTCCGCCCGCGTGCACAGGGCCGCTCGAGCCGCATCAACAAGCGCACCTGCCACATCACGATCGGCCTCGGCCTTCCGGGCGACGAGGCGGAGGGACGTGCCTGATGGGACAGAAGGTCAACCCCACCGGATTCCGCATCGGCGTCCTGCAGGGCTGGAAGAGCAACTGGTACACCGAGCGCGACTACGCCGCGTACCTCGATGAGGACCGCGCCGTGCGCGACCACATCATCGGCAAGCTCAGCCACGCCGGGCTGTCCGACATCCAGATCCGCAAGGACGCCACCAAGCTGACGGTGGACATCTACACCGCGCGTCCCGGCATCGTGATCGGCAAGAGCGGATCCGAGGTGGATGCCCTGCGCCGTGAGCTGAACCAGCTCACCGGCAAGCAGATCCAGATCAACATCAACGAGATCAAGCGCCCGGAGCTCGACGCCACGCTGGTTGCCCAGTCGATCGCCGAGCAGCTGGAGAACCGCGTCTCGTTCCGCCGCGCCATGAAGCGCGCGCTCACCTCGGCCATGCGCTCCGGCGCCCAGGGCGTGAAGGTGCAGTGCGGCGGGCGCCTGGGTGGATCCGAGATGTCGCGCTCCGAGCACTACTCCGATGGCCGCGTGCCGCTCCACACGCTGCGCGCCGACATCGACTACGGATTCGCCGAGGCGAAGACCACCTTCGGCCGCATCGGCGTGAAGGTGTGGATCAACAAGGGTGAGGTCCTGCCCGAGGGCGTCGTGGACGCCCGTGGACGCAGCGCCGAGATCGACGCACCCCCGCCGCGGCGCCCGCGCCGTGACGGCCGCGGTGGCGGTGGCGGGCGTGGCCGCGGTGGCCAGGGCCGTGGCGGCCAGGGCGGCCCGCAGGGCCAGGGAGCGAGGTAGCCCATGCTGATGCCGAAGCGCACCAAGTACCGGAAGGCCCACCGCGGCCGCCGCCGGGGCATGTCGAAGGGGAACCAGCAGGTCAACTTCGGCGAGTACGGCCTGAAGTCGCTTGAGAACGGCTGGATCACCAACCGGCAGATCGAGAGTGCGCGTGTGGCCATGACGCGCTACATCAAGCGCCAGGGCAAGGTGTGGATCAACCTGTTCCCGCACCTGCCGGTCACCAAGAAGCCGGCCGAGACCCGCATGGGCTCCGGCAAGGGGTCCCCCGAGTCGTGGGTGTCGGTGGTCAAGCCGGGCATGGTCATGTTCGAGCTGTCGGGCGTGCCCGAGGAGACCGCGCGCGAGGCCATGCGCCTCGCCGCGATGAAGCTGCCCGTGAAGTGCAAGTTCGTGATGCGTGAGGACGCCTAGCCCATGCCGATGCTGAAGGCCAGTGAACTGCGCGAGCTGTCGGATGACGAGCTCGCGGCCAAGCTCGAGGAGTCGCGTGAGGCGCTCTTCAACCTGCGGTTCCAGCTGCCCACGGGCGCGCTGGAGCGCACGAGCGAGATCGGCGTCCGCAAGCGGGAGATCGCCCAGATCCTGACCGTCGCCCGCGAGCGCGAGATCGCCAAGGAGGAGATTGCCGGTGGCTGAGACGCCCCAGGAGAGCGTGGTCCGGCGCAAGGTGCGCCAGGGCGTCGTCACGAGCGACGGCCGCGATCGCACCATCACGGTGCGCGTCGATACCTCGCGCCGCCACCCCATCTACGGGAAGACCGTCCGGTCGTCGTCGAAGCTCCACGCGCATGACGAGGGCAACGAGGCCGGCATCGGCGATGTCGTCCGCGTGGTGGAGTGCCGCCCCCTGTCGAAGCAGAAGCGCTGGCGCCTCGTCGAGATCGTCGAGAAGGCCCGCTAGGAGCACGCGATGATCCAGAACGAATCACGACTCCGCGTGGCGGACAACACCGGTGCCCGCGAGATCCTGTGCATCCGCGTGCTGGGCGGCAGCAAGCGCCGCTACGCGCACGTGGGTGACACGATCGTGGCCACCGTCAAGCAGGCCACACCCAACGGCGCCGTCAAGAAGGGCGAGGTCGTGAAGGCCGTGGTGGTGCGCACGAAGAAGGCGCACCCGCGCGACGACGGCACGCTCATCGCCTTCGACGAGAACGCCGCCGTCATCATCGACAACGCGCAGAACCCGCGCGGCACCCGCATCTTCGGGCCTGTCGCGCGCGAGCTGCGCGAGAAGCAGTTCATGAAGATCGTCTCGCTTGCGCCGGAGGTGCTGTGATGCCCGCTCGCGTGAAGAAGGGCGATGAGGTGATGTGCATCGCGGGCAAGGACCGGGGCCGTACCGGCACCGTGCTCGAGGTGATGCCCCAGGAGCAGCGCGTCCTGGTGGAGGGCCTGAATATCGTGAAGCGCCACACCAAGGCGCGTCCGCCCGACGACCCGGGCGGGATCATCGAGAAGCCGGCTCCCATGCACCTCTCGAACGTCATGCCGATCGACCCGTCGGACAAGAAGCCATGCCGGGTCCGCATCGAGGAGAAGGACGGGGAGCGCATCCGCGTGTCCGCCCGTACCGGGGAGGCCCTGGATTGAGCACCGACACCGCCATTCCGCCCGCGCGCCTGAAGGCGCGCTACGAGGACGAGGTCCGGCCGAAGCTGCAGGAGCAGTTCGGCTACTCCTCGCCGATGCAGCATCCGCGCATCGAGAAGATCACGCTGAACATGGGCGTGGGCGAGGCCAAGCAGAACTCGAAGACGCTCGACGAGGCCGTGGAGCAGCTGGCGATCATCTCCGGCCAGCGCCCGGCCATCACGCGGGCCCGCAAGTCCATCGCCCAGTTCAAGCTGCGCGAGGACATGCCGATCGGCGCGAAGGTCACCCTGCGCGGCGCGCGCATGTGGGAGTTCCTGGACCGCCTGAACACGGTCGCGCTGCCGCGCATCCGCGACTTCCGGGGCATCAACCCCGACGGGTTCGACGGCCGCGGCAACTACAACCTCGGCCTGCGCGAGCAGACGATCTTCCCCGAGATCGACTACGACAAGGTCGACAAGGTCCGTGGGCTCAACGTGACCATCACGACGTCGGCGACGACGGACGAGGAGGCCCGTGCCATGCTCACGGCCCTCGGGATGCCGTTCCGCGAGGAGGGCTACAGCGCCGAGGAGCGCGCTGCCCGCCGTCGCAAGAAGATGCGCAAGTACGGCGGCCGCGGCCGCAAGCGATAGAGGAAGGTTCACGAACCCGTGGCGAAGACGTCCCTCAAGGTGAAGGCCTCCCGGCCTCCCAAGTACCGCACCCAGGCGTACACCCGGTGTCACCGGTGCGGTCGCTCGCGCGCCGTGTTCCGCAAGTTCGGCCTGTGCCGCATCTGCCTGCGCGACGAGGCCCACGCGGGCCACATCCCCGGCATGACGAAGTCGAGCTGGTAGCCCGATGCTGACCGATCCCATCGCAGACATGCTCACGCGCATCCGCAACGCCAATCTGGCGCTGCACGACACCGTCGAGATGCCCGGCAGCCGCCTGAAGGCCGACATCGCCCGCGTGCTCGAGGAGCAGGGCTACATCGCCGGCTACGAGACGGTGACCGGGGACTCGCGCTCGACCCTGGTCGTGAAGCTCAAGTACGACGAGGACCGACGCCGCGTGATCACCGGCCTCAGCCGCGTGTCGAAGCCCGGCCGCCGCGTGTACGCCGACAAGGACTCCCTGCCCAAGGTCCTGGGCGGCATGGGAGTCGCCATCATCTCGACGTCGCAGGGGCTCCTCACGGGGCACGACGCCCGTCGCCGCGGGGTCGGCGGCGAGGTCCTGTGCACGGTCTGGTAGGGGGAGAGCGCAGTTGAGCCGAATCGGACGCGCGCCCATCACGGTGCCCGACGGGGTCACCGTGGACATCACGGGGCAGAAGGTGTCGGTGAAGGGCCCGAAGGGTGAACTCGAGCACACGGTGGTCGAGCCCATCCGCGTGGCCCAGGAGGAGGGCGCCCTCGTGGTGACCCGCCCCACCGACCGCGGCCCGCACCGGGCGCTGCACGGGTTGTCCCGCAGCCTCGTCGCCAACATGGTGACTGGCGTCACCTCGGGCTTCGAGAAGCGCCTGGCCCTCGTGGGCGTGGGCTATCGTGCCCAGCTCAAGGGCAAGAACCTCGAGCTGGCGGTGGGCTTCTCGCACCCCGTCACGTTCGAGCCGCCCGAGGGCATCACGTTCGAGGTCCCCGAGCCCACGGAGATCGTGGTGTCGGGCATCGACAAGCAGAAGGTCGGCCAGATTGCGTCGGAGATCCGCCGCGTGCGGCCGCCCGAGCCCTACAAGGGCAAGGGTATCCGCTACGAGGGCGAGGCCGTGAGGCGCAAGGTCGGGAAGAGGGCGTAGGAGACATGGGCAAGATCAGCACCCGCGACGCCCGCGCGCGTCGCCACCGCCGCGTCCGCGGCAAGGTCCACGGCACGGCCGAGCGCCCCCGCCTGTCGGTGTCGCGATCGAACCTGCGCATCTACGCGCAGCTGATCGACGATGACCGCGGCCACACGGTCGCGGCCGCGGGGTCGCACGAGGCGGCGCTCAAGCCGCTTCCCAAGGGCGACGCCGCGGGCGAGGTGGGCAAGCTCATCGCCGAGCGCGGCAAGGCCGCCGGCGTGACCCGCGTGGTCTTCGACCGCGGCGGCTACCTGTACCACGGCCGGGTGAAGGCCCTGGCCGACGGCGCCCGCGAGGGCGGGCTCGAGTTCTAGGACCGGGGAAGAGGACATGGCAGAGCGCAGGCGCGACAGGGTGACGACCGAGGGGCAGGAGCTCTCCGAGCGCGTGGTTCAGGTGAACCGCGTGGCCAAGGTCGTCAAGGGCGGCCGCCGCTTCTCGTTCTCGGCCCTGGTGGTCGTGGGCAATGAGGTGGATGCGGTAGGCGTGGGTCACGGGAAGGCCAACGAGGTCCCCCTGGCCATCCAGAAGGCCGTCGATGACGCCAAGAAGAACATGTTCCGCGTGCCGCGGTACGGGCAGACCATCCCCCACGAGGTGATTGGGCGCCATGGCGCGGGCCGCGTGCTGCTGAAGCCGGCGGCGCCCGGTACCGGGGTCATCGCGGGCGGCGGCGTGCGCGCCGTGCTGGAGCTGGCCGGCGTGCGGGACATCCTCAGCAAGTCGCTGGGCACCACCAACCCGGTCAACCTGGTGACCGCGACCGTGAACGGGCTGAAGAGCCTGCGCACGCCAGAGGAGGTCGCCGCGCTGCGTGGGAAGACCGTGGCCGAGGTGCTGGGCACCGGCGGCAACGCCACGGCGTCCGCGGCTGCCGAGGAGGTCACGGCGTGAGCGCCCTCAGGGTCACGCAGGTCCGCTCCCAGATCGGGAGCAGCGAGCGCCACCGCGGCACCCTTCGTGCCCTGGGCCTCGGTCGCATTGGCAAGACGGCGGTCCACGAGGACTCGCCGGCACTGCAGGGGGCCCTCCGCAAGGTGGCGAACCTCGTGCAGGTGGAGGAGGTCGACAGTGGCAGCTGATGAGCCCATGGTGACGGGCGCGGGCGTGGATCCCGAGGATGTGCGCCTCGAGAGCCTCGGCCCCAACCCCGGTTCCCGCCACCGCCGCAAGCGCGTGGGTCGCGGTCCCGGTTCCGGCAAGGGCAAGACGTGCGGCCGCGGCACCAAGGGTGCCGGCGCGCGATCGGGCCCTGGTCCCCGTCCCGGCTACCAGGGCGGGTCGATCCCCCTCCACATGCAGAAGGGCAAGCTGCGCGGCCCCAACCACAAGAAGTCGATGCCGATCGGTCCGTTCCGCACGTCATCGGTGCCCGTGAACGTGGGCGCGCTGGCAAATGCCTTCGCGGCCGGTGACGTGGTGGACGTGGAGGTCCTGGCCGCGCGCGGCCTGGTGAAGAACAACTCCAACCGCGACTACCCGGTGAAGCTGCTCGCGGGCGGCGAGATCTCCCACGCACTCACGGTGCGCGTGAATCAGGCGTCGGCGGCCGCGGTGGCCAAGATCGAGGCGGCCGGCGGCCGCGTCGAGCTCGTCGGCACGGAGTAGGACGCCTCAGGCGAGGCCCCGCTGATGCTCCAGGCCATGCTCAACTCGCTCCGCTCGCCGGAGCTGCGGAAGAAACTGCTGTTCACGGCGGGCATCCTGGTGGTGTTCCGGTTCGGCTCGTACGTGCCGGTGCCCGGCGTCGAGCCCGAGCGCCTGGCCGCCGCCCTGGAGAACCAGGGCACCACCAACATCCTGAACTTCCTCAACCTGTTCGCGGGTGGGGCGCTCACGCGCTTCGCCGTGTTCGCGTTGGGGATCATGCCGTACATCACCGCGAGCATCATCCTGCAGCTGCTCACGGTCGTGATCCCGTCGCTCGAGCGCCTCCAGAAGGAGGGCGAGTCGGGCTACGCCAAGATCACCCAGTACACGCGGTACATGACCGTGGGCCTGGCATTCCTGCAGTCCATGGCCTACGTCCTGTACTTCCGGTCGCAGGACGCCCTGCCGGGCGTGGGCTGGTCGCGCACCTTCCTGATCGTCATCTCGCTGACCGCGGGCACCACGCTGGTGATGTGGTTGGGCGAGCTGATCACCCAGCATGGCGTGGGCAACGGCATCTCGCTGCTCATCTTCGTGTCGATCGTGTCGGCGCTGCCCGACGCAATCCGCGGCTGGCTCGGCCTGCCCCCGGTCACGGCCGTGGTGATCGGCGTCATCGCCGCCGCCATCGTGGTGGGCGTGGTGTTCGTGAACGAGGGCGTGCGCCGCATCCCCATCCAGTACGCGAAGCGCCAGGTGGGCCGCCGCATGACATCGGGCGGCAGCACGTACATGCCGATCCGCGTGAACATGGCGGGCGTGATCCCCGTGATCTTCGCGGCCTCCATCACGATCCTCCCGCCCACCATCGCCGAGCTCGCGGGCGGCACCGGCTGGGCCCAGGGCGTGGCCGACTTCCTGTCACCGGGCTCCTGGTGGTTCATCCTGTTCGAGGGCCTGCTGATCGTGCTGTTCACCTACTTCTACACCGCGGTGCAGTTCAACCCGACGGAGCAGGCCGACAACCTGAAGAAGTACGGCGGGTTCATCCCCGGCGTGCGCCCCGGCCGCCCGACGGCCATCTACCTCGATCGCGTCGTGTCACGCCTCACGCTCCCGGGTGCGATCTACCTCGCCATCATCGCCGAGTTCCCGAACATCGTCTTCCGGTACCTGCCGGAGTCGAACGTGTTCTTCGGGCTCTTCGGCGGAACGTCCATGCTCATCGTCGTCGGCGTCGCCCTGGACACCATGCGCCAGATGGAGGCCCAGCTGATGATGCGCTCCTACGAAGGGTTCCTCCAATAGCGCGCCTCGTTCTGTTCGGACCACCCGGTGCCGGCAAGGGCACCCAGGCGGAGATGCTGAAGGAGCGCGGGCTCCTGCACCTCTCCACCGGCGACCTGCTGCGCGCCGCGGTGAAGGAGGGCACGCCGCTGGGGCTCGAGGCCAAGCGCTACATGGACGCCGGCGACCTGGTGCCCGACGCGGTCGTGATCGGGATGATCCAGGAGGCGCTTGCCGGGCGCACCGATGACTTCATGCTGGACGGCTTCCCGCGCACCACTCCCCAGGCCGAGGCGCTCGACGCCATGCTGGCCGGGATGGGCGCGCCGGTGGACGCCGTGATCTCGTTCGACGTGCCGCGCGATGAGCTGGTGCGGCGCCTCGGCGGCCGGTGGATCTGCCGCGGCTGCGGCCGGTCGTTCCACGAGGTGAGCAATCCCTATGACGGCGCGCCATGCTCGGCAACGGGGGCCGAGTGCGACCTGTACCAGCGGGATGATGACCGTCCGGAGGCCGTCGCCAACCGCCTCGACGTGTATGACTCCCAGACCGCGCCGCTCATCGACTACTACGCATCGCGTGGGCTGCTGCGCCGGGTGGACGGCGCGCTGCCGCTCGACGAGGTCCAGGCGCAGGTTGTCGAAGCGATCGCGTAGGGCGCGGGGGCAGGACACCGTGGACGGCGGAACGGGCCGGGGCGGTCCCATCACCAAGACGCCGGCCGAGATCGACGCCATGGCGGCGAGCGGTGCCGTGCTGGCCGAGTGCCTGGACATGCTCGAGGCCGCAGTGGCTCCCGGCGTCACCACGCTCGCCCTCGACGAGATGGCCGAGGAGTTCATCCGCGGTCGTGGTGGGGTGCCGTCATTCAAGGGGTACCACGGCTTTCCCGGCACGATCTGCCCTTCGGTGAACGAGGAGGTCGTGCACGCGATCCCCGGGCCCTACGTGCTGGGCGAGGGCGACATCGTGAGCATTGACTGCGGCGTGACGCTGGACGGCTGGGTGAGTGACTCGGCCCGCACGATCCCGGTGGGCGAGGTGGGCCAGGTGGCCTCCGACCTCATGGACGCCACGCGGCGGTCGCTCGCCGCGGGCATCACCCAGGCGCGGCCCGGCAACCGCACCGGCGACATCGGGGCTGCGGTGCAGGAGGTCGTGGAGCGTGCCGGCTTCAACGTGGTGCGCACGCTGGTGGGGCACGGAGTGGGTCGCAGCATGCACGAGGAGCCCCAGGTGCCGAACTTCGGCACGGCCGGCACGGGGGTGCTGCTGGAGGAGGGCATCGTCATCGCGATCGAACCGATGGTGACCGAGAAGGACCCGGAGGTCGTGCTGGGCGGGGATGGCTGGGTGGTCGCCACCCGTGACATGGGCCTCGCCGCGCACTTCGAGCACACGGTGGCCATCACGGCATCGGGCCCGCGAATCCTGACCCGTCGTGCCGGGTGACGGATCGGTTCCGCTGATGCCCCGTTCCTGCTATCTTGCGCGGCCGCGCGTGGAACGAAACGCGACGGTCGTCCTGTGCCATGCGGGCCGGACGATTGCCGGTCGTCACCTCGCGCGCAGTGGGGGCGTCGCGGCCCATCGGGCCCCGCGCCTTTCCGTGTCGTCCCCGGGTCACCCATCGAGGAGCAATCCGTGAAGGTCCGTCCGTCCGTGAAGCCGATGTGCGAGAAGTGCCGTGTGATCAAGCGGCACGGCAAGGTCCTCGTGATCTGCGAGAACCCTCGTCACAAGCAGACCCAGGGGTAGTCAGTGGCACGAATCGCCGGAGTCAACGTCCCCCGCGAGAAGCGGGTGGAGATCGGCCTCACCTACGTCTACGGCATCGGCCGCACGACGGCCAACGAGATCCTCGAGAAGGTCGGCATCAGCAAGGACACCTACGTCCGCGACCTGACCGAGGAGGAGGTCGGCCAACTCCGCGAGGTGATCGAGCGCGATTACATCGTGGAGGGTGACCTCCGGCGCGAGCGCGCCAACAACATCAAGCGCCTGATGGACATCGGCTGCTACCGCGGCCTGCGTCACCGGCGCGGCCTGCCGGCCCATGGCCAGCGGACCAAGACCAACGCCCGGACCCGCAAGGGCCCGAAGCGCACCGTCGGCAAGCAGCGCAAGTCGTAGCCGGAGCGTAAGGAGCACATGGCACGCCAGAAGGCCACACGAGGTCGTACCCGCCGCAAGGCCCGCAAGAACATCGCGGCCGGTCACGCGCACATCAAGACCTCGTTCAACAACACGATCGTCACCCTGACCGACCGCTCGGGCAACGTGATCGCGTGGGAGACTGCCGGCTCGGCCGGCTTCAAGGGCTCCCGCAAGAGCACCCCGTTCGCGGCCCAGGTCACGGCCGACGCGGCTGCCCGCAAGGGCATGGAGCACGGCCTGCAGAAGGTGGACGTCTTCGTCAAGGGCCCCGGCTCGGGCCGCGAGACCGCCATCCGTTCGCTGCAGGCCGCCGGCCTCGAGGTGACCTCGGTCACCGACGTCAGTCCCGTTCCCCACAATGGCTGCCGCCCGCGCAAGCGGCGCCGCGTCTAGGAGGCCGACGTGGCACGCGATCGTGACCCGCAGTGCAAGCAGTGCCGCCGTGAGGGGGAGAAGCTCTTCCTCAAGGGCTCGCGCTGCCTCACCGAGAAGTGCGCCATCGAGCGGCGCAACTACCCGCCCGGCCACAACGGCCGCGGGCGCATCCGCCAGTCCGAGTACCTGATCCAGCTGCGCGAGAAGCAGCGCGCGCGCCGGTACTACGGAGTGCTCGAGAAGCAGTTCCGCCGGTACTACGACAAGGCCAGCCGCCAGCCGGGCATCACCGGCGAGAACCTGCTGCGGCTGCTCGAGATGCGGCTGGACAACGTGGTGACCCGCCTGGGCTTCGCCGCCTCGCGCCGCCAGGGCCGGCAGCTGGTGCGCCACGGCCACATCCTCGTCAACGGCAAGCGGGTGGACATCCCGTCCTACCAGTGCCGCCCCGACGACGTCATCACCATCAAGCCCGAGTCCGGTGCCGAGCAGACGGTGCGTGGCGCCACGGAGATCGGCGCGTCCGTCGCGCCGTGGCTGCAGGCCGATCACGAGTCGCTCTCAGGCAAGGTGCTGAAGGCGCCCGACCGCACCGAGATCGACACCCCGGTGCGCGAACAGCTCATCGTGGAGCTCTACTCGAAGTAAGCATCACCCCGGGCCCGGCACGGGCGATGGCGGGGCGCCCCTGACGCGGGGGCCCCGGCCGAGGCCGCCGGACCCGGTTCCGCGTTCACCACATAACCGGCCAGAGGGCCGGGAGGAGCAGCCCAAGTGCTCGACATCCAGACCCCGCGCATGTCCTACGAGCCCGAGTCCGAGACGCTCGGGGCGGTCGAGGTGGAGCCGCTCGACCGCGGCTTCGGCCACACATTCGGCAACTCGCTCCGCCGCGTGCTCCTGTCGTCGCTCGAGGGCGCGGCCGTCACCTCCATCAAGGTCGCTGGCGTGCAGCACGAGTTCACGACCGTCAAGGGCGTGCGCGAGGACGTCACCGACATCATCCTCAACCTCCGCGGCCTGGTGTGCCGCCTCGTCGGCGAGGCCGACGAGATCGAGGTGGAGCTGTCGCGGCAGGGGCCGGGCACGGTGACGGCAGGCGACATTGCCTGCCCCGCGGACCTGGAGATCCTCAACCCCGACCTGGAGATCGCCAACCTCGAGGCCGGTGCCTCGCTGGACATGGTGCTCACCATCGCCCGGGGCCGCGGCTACGTGCCGGCCGACCAGAACAAGGGCCCCGGATCCACGATCGGCGTGATCCCGGTGGACAGCAACTTCTCGCCCGTGCGCCGCGTGCGGTACGAGGTCGGCGCCGCCCGCGTCGGGCAGCGCACCGACTACGACAAGCTGACCCTCGAGGTGGAGACCGATGGCTCGGTGGACCCCCGCACGGCGGTGGCCCAGGCATCGGCCATCCTCATCGAGCGCCTGTCGATCTTCGCCGACCCCAAGGACATCCGCCTGCTCGGCGAGGAGGAGCCCGAGGCGCCCCAGCCCGGCGGCGAGATGGCCAACATCCTCATCGAGGAGCTCGAGCTCGGCGTGCGTTCATACAACTGCCTGAAGCGCGTCGGCGTCGAGACCATCGGCGACCTCATCTCGAAGACCGAGGACGACCTCTCGGCCATCCCGAACTTCGGCAAGAAGAGCATCGAAGAGGTCAAGGAGAACCTGGCCCGCCATGGCCTGGGGCTCCGCGACGACTGATCACACACCGACCCGTCAACCGGAGACACCATGCGACACCGCAGGCGCGGACCCAAGCTCAATCGTGACAGCGCGCACCGCAGCGCGATGGCGGCCAACATGGCCGTGGCGCTGCTGGAGCACGGCCGCATCCAGACCACCGAGGCCAAGGCCAGGCTGGCCCGCCAGACGGCCGAGCGCGCGATCACCCTGGGCAAGCAGGGCACGCTGCACGCCCGTCGCCAGGCGATCTCGCTGCTGCGCAACAAGCCGATCACCTACCGGCTGTTCGATGACATCGCACCGGTGTTCAAGGACGTCCCAGGCGGCTACACCCGCGTGACCAAGCTCGGGCCGCGCCAGGGCGACGCCGCGCCGATGGTGCTGCTGGAGCTCTCGCGTCCCGTGCCGACTGCGACGGGGGCAACCGCATGACTCTCCGCACCCGCATCGCCGCGACCTGCGCGGTGGCCGTGGCCGCGGCCGCCGGAGTGGCGATCATCGGTGCGTCGTCCGGCACCGCCGTAATGGCCGCCAACCAGACGCAGATCAACGGCATCGTGAATGCCGTCAATTATTGGACCAGCCAGACGCAGGGGTACACGTACTCGGCGTACACGGTGCAGAACGTCGCGATCTCGTCGGTGAACCAGGCGTACGCCCGGGCGCAGATCCAGCCCACCGCCAAGTACACGGGCCTCATCCCGGCCCAGTGGACGGTGCTGACCGGTGCCGGTCCCAACTGGACCGTGATCGACGGCGGCGTCAACTTCTGCGACAACGTGGGCAGCATCCCGGCGGCGGTCGTGAACGACCTGTTCCCTGGTGGCGCGCCGTGCGCGTCCACCAGCACGAAGAAGACGCTGGCATCATCGCCGAGCGGCCTCTACCGCCTCGTGGTGACGGCCCAGCGCCGGAACAAGACGAGCAACCAGGCGAGCGTGTTCGTGTCGCTGCAGCAGACCAACGGCGTGAAGGTGACCGAGCGCCGCGTGGGTGCGGTGAACGGCTGGCAGTGGGCGGTCGTGACCAAGCCCGGCAGCGCGTACGCCACGCTCAACATGACGAACCAGTGGGGCTCGGTGCAGGTTCTCCGCAATGCGACCGCGCTCTACAACGTGTACGGCTTCCGCGCGAGCGCGTTCGGGCTCACGCCGACCAACCTGAACTAGCCCGCCACGCCATGCCCGTCCTGCGCCTTGACGTCGAGTACGACGGCGCGGGGTTCGCGGGCTGGGCTGAGCAGCCATCCGAGCGCACGATCGAGGGCGTCCTCCGGGACGCCCTCGAGGTCGTGGTGGGGCGACGGCCCGAGATCCGCGTGGCGGGGCGCACCGACGCCGGCGTGCACGCCACCGCCCAGGTCGTGAGCGTGGCCGTGCCCGCGGGCGCTCGCGCACCGGATGCGGAGCGGCTGCGCCGGTCGCTGAACGGCCTGCTGCCCGATGACGTCGCGGTGCGCGCCGCGGCCCCCGCGCCCAACGGGTTCGACGCCCGCGCCGATGCCCTGAGCCGCGCGTACGACTACCGCATCCTCATCGGCCCGCCGTCGCCCCTGCGCCGCACGCGGACGCTCCTGCACGTGGGCCGTCCGCTGGATCGCGCCGCCCTCGACGCCTGCGCAGCCGCCACCGAGGGGCAGCACGACTTCACGGCGTTCACCCCCACCGATACGCAGCACGTCTTCTTCGACCGCACCGTGCTCCACTGCGCCTGGCGCGACGAGCGTGATGAGCTCGTGCTGCGGATCGAGGCCGATGCGTTCCTGCGCCACATGGTGCGCGTGGTGGTCGGCACGATGCTCGACGTCGCCCGGGGCGTGCGCACGGTCGATTCGTACGTCGCCCTGCTGGATGGCGCACCGCGGTCGGCGGCCGGACCCACGGCGCCCCCGCACGCCCTCACGCTCGTCGGCGTGCGGTATCCCGCGCCGCACTAGCGCGGGACCGGGGGCGCGGGTTTCCCTTCGGTCGCGAATCGGAAGCGCGAGGCCCCGGGGCTTCGCCCAAGGGCCTGGCGTCGTTTCGTCTTCCCTCCGGGAAACCCGCGCCCCCGGTCACACGATTGCCCTGCGATCGGGTAGACCGCGGGCGGCACTAGCATTGGGCGCGCGGTGAGGATCCTGGTGACCAACGACGACGGCGTGCACGCACCGGGCATTCTCGCCCTCCGGCAGGCCGTGGATCACCTGGGGGACGTGTTCGTGATCGCACCGGACGCGAACCGCAGCGCGATCGCGCGCGGCATCACCATCCACGACCCGCTGGTGGTGGACGACGTGCACATGTCGGACGGCTTCCCCGCGCACGCGGTGGGGGGCACGCCCGTCGACTGCGTGCGGCTGGGGGCACTGGGGCTCATCGGCGACCCGCCCGATGTCGTGGTGAGCGGGGCCAACCTGGGGCTGAACCTCGGTGACGACGTGACCTACTCGGGCACGGTGGCCGCAGCGCTGGAGGGCGTGATGCTGGGTATCCCGGCCATCGCGGTGAGCCAGGACGCCCTGGGCGGCGGCAGCGGGCCGGGCCCCGAGTACGACTTCCAGGCCGTCACGGCGTTCGCCGCCAAGCTCGTGCCGCTGGCCTGCGAGGAGAAGTTCCCCCGCCACGTGATCTTCAACGTCAACGGCCCCGGGGTGCCGCCGGCCGAGCTCGCGGGCGCGCGCGTCACCCGCCTGGGGCGCCGGGTGTACGACGACTCGCTGGTGCTCGAGGGGACCCGGGGTACCTCCCGCCACTTCCGCATCTACGGCGAGCCGATGAGCCACGACATGCAGCCGGGTACCGACCTGTCCGCGATCGATGACAACCTCCTGAGCGTCACGCCCCTGCACTTCGACCTGACCGACCTCGAGGGCATGGATCGCATGGCCCGGTGGGAGCTGGACGAGATGCTGCGGTCGGTCGCCGGGGTGTCGTAGCCCGGTGCCGCGCTTCGGCACGGTGCTGTTCGACCTGGACGGCACGGTGGTGGACACCGTGGCGCTGATCCGCGAGAGCCACCGCCATGCGGTGCGGGCGGTGCTCGGCACGGACCTTCCCGACCACGAGCTGCTCGCCAATGTGGGGCGCCCACTCATCGAGCAGATGCAGGCCTTCGATGCGGACCGGGCCGGGGAACTGGTGCGCGCGCAGCGCGCGTGGAACCACGCGCACACCGCGGAGCTCATCCGCTCGTACCCCGGGGTCGCGCAGATGCTCGCCGACCTCCGTGCCGCGGGATGCCGGGTGGGGATCGTCACCTCGAAGGCCGGGCCCACGGTGCAAGTGGCGTTTGATGCGCTGCCGGAGGTCGCGCGCCACGTGGAGGTGCTCGTGGCGGTCGAGGACACCGCCGTGCACAAGCCCGCACCGGATCCGGTGGTGCATGCCCTGACGCGGCTGGGCGCTTCTCCGGATGACGCCTGCTACGTGGGGGATGCCCCCTTCGACATCGCGGCGGGCCGCGGTGCGGGGGTCACCACGGTCGGCGTGACCTGGGGCTTCTTCCCACCTGACGCGCTCGCCGGTGCGGACGTCGTCTTCGACGCGGTGCCGGATCTGGCGGGGTACCTGATGCGGGGCACGGATGGCTGACGCCGCCGGCCGCGCCGCCGAACTGCGCGGGCTCATCCGGGATGCGTCGTACCGGTACTACGTGCGGGACGACCCCCCGGTGGACGACGCCGTCTACGACGCGTGGATGCGCGAACTGGAGGAGATCGAGGCCGCGCACCCCGACCTGGTGACCCCCGATTCGCCCACCCAGCGCGTGGGGGCGCAGCCGTCCAGCAGGTTCTCGCCCCATCGTCACCTGCAGCCGATGCTGAGCCTGGCGAACGCCCGTGGCGATGAGGAACTGCGCGAGTGGAACCGCCGCCTCGCCGCGGTGCTCGAGCAGGAGGGCATGGCCGGGCGCCCCGTGCGCTACGTGGTGGAGCCCAAGATCGACGGCCTGGCCATATCCCTCACCTATGAGGACGGGCGCCTCGCAGTGGGCGCCACCCGCGGAGATGGCGAGGTGGGCGAGGACGTCACCGCGAACATCCGCACCATCATGGCCGTGCCCTTGGTGCTGCGCGACGGCATCGGCACTCCGCCGGAGCGCGTGGAGGTGCGGGGCGAGGTGTACCTGCCCCTCGAGGCCTTCGCGCAGTTCAACGAGGCCCGGGCGGCCGAGGGGCTGCCCACGTTCGCGAACCCCCGCAACGCCGCGGCGGGCAGCCTGCGGCAACTCGACCCCCGCCTCACGGCGGAGCGCCCGCTGAGCGCCTGGTTCTATGCGGTGGGCGCCGCCGACGGAATCGGTGCCGTGAGCCACGAGGACATGCTGTCGTGGCTGCGCGAGGCGGGCTTCCCGGTGAACCCCCTCATCGCCGTCTACGACGACATCGATGCGGTGGCCGCCGCCTGTGATGCATGGGAGCAGCGCCGGGGCGATCTCGACTACGACATCGACGGCGCGGTGGTCAAGGTGGACTCGCTCGAGATGCAGAGGCGGCTGGGGGCGGTGGCGCGCGCCCCCCGATGGGCCATCGCCTACAAGTTCGCGCCCACCACGGCCACCACCCTGCTGCGCGACATCCGGGTGAACGTTGGGCGCACCGGGGCCATCGTGCCGTGGGCGGAGCTCGACCCCGTGCACGTGGGCGGGGTCACCGTGGAGCGCGCCACCCTGCACAACCAGGACGACCTCGCCCGCAAGGACCTGCGCATCGGCGACACGGTGGTGGTGCAGCGCGCGGGCGATGTCATCCCTCAGGTGGTGTCGGCCCTCACGCAGCGCCGCACCGGCGATGAGCGTGCGTTCGGGATGCCCACCCATTGCCCGGCGTGCGGCACCGCCCTGGTGCGCCCCGAGGGCGAGGTCATCTGGCGGTGTCCCAACCGGTCGTGTCCCGCGCAACTGGTGGAGAGCGTGATCCACTTCGCATCGCGCGGATGCATGGATATCGAGGGCCTCGGCGAGAAGACCGTGCAGAAGCTCTTCGACGTCGGGCTCATCTCCAACGTGGCCGACCTGTACGACCTCACGGCGGAGCAGCTCATTCCGCTCGAGGGGTTCAAGGACCAGAGCGCCGCGAACCTGGTGAACGGCATCGGACAGTCCAGGCAGCGCCCGTGGCCCCGCGTGATCAACGCGCTGGGCATCCGTCACGTGGGCCAGGTGACCGCCGATGCCATTGCGCTGGTCGCGCCCCGCCTCGACGCCCTGCTCGGCGCGACGGCGGACGACCTGGCCCGCGCCGACGGCGTGGGGCCCGTGGTGGCCGAGGCCGTCACGGAGTTCCTGTCGTCGGATGACAACCGTGCGATGCTCGATCGCCTGCGCGCGGCGGGCCTTACGGTGGAGATGGACGTGCCCGATGGGCCGGTGGACGGCCCCCTCACCGGATGCACCGTGGTCGTCACCGGCGCGCTGCAGGCATTCACGCGCGATGAGGCCCGCCGCGCGATCATCGCGGCCGGGGGGAAGAGCACCGACTCGGTCAGCCGGAAGACCAGCTTCGTGGTGGTGGGCGCCGACCCCGGGTCAAAGGCGGCCAAGGCGGAGAAGACGGGTGTCCCCGTCGTGGACGAGGCCACGTTCGCCGCGGTGCTCGCGGGGTCCGCCCCGGTGCCGCAGCGCGCGGACTAGCCCGTAACGCCGTCCGCTCGCCCGGTGGCGAGCAGCGTCACCGCCCGGTCCATCGCCTTCTGCGCCCCGCTGATGTCGGAGGTGTTCATGAGGAATGCGAAGGCGTAGCGGGCCCCGGACCGGCTGGTGACCGTTCCGGCAAGGGATGCGACCCCATTGATGTAGCCGCTTTTCGCGCGCACCCGCTTGCGCACGGCCGGTCCCTTGAGGCGCCGGATGAGCGTTCCCTCGCCGCCACGGGGCAGCGACCGCACGAGGGCGTCCCCCCATGACGGGTCTGCCTCGGCGTCGCGCAGCACGCCGACGAGGGTGGATGCCGAGACCCGGTTGCTGTGCGAGAGGCCTGAGCCATCGACGAAGTCGTCGGATGCGGTGAGGATCCCGCGCCCGCGCAGCAGGTCCTCGGCCTCCCGGGTGCCGGCGGCGGTGGTGCCGCGGCCGGCCACGTATGCGCCCACGTCCTTGGTGAGGGTCTCTGCGGTGAAGTTATCGCTGTGCGCGTTCATGAAGTCGAGCACCCGCTCGAGGCGCTCCGACCGCACCTGGCCGATCACGTCGCCGCCGGGCACGTCGCGCCCGGCGCGCACGCCGCCGCTCACCCGCACGCCCGCCCTCCGGAGCGCGGCCACCATGCGCTGCCCCGCCGCGATCGCGGGGCGCGAGACATTCGACCCGCTGTTCGCGCGGTTCTGGTTCGTGGCGATGCCCGAGAGCGGCGGGCACTCGAACCGGTAACTGCTCTTCCAGCGCGGCCCCATCCGCCTGCGGTCGAACAGCGTTTCATCCACCACGATCCCGCCCGTGATCCGCTTGACCCCCTGCTCGCGAACATTACGTGCAAGGTCGTCGAGCGATGTGCCGAGCCCGTCGAGCGATCGCCGTGAGTACGCGCGCGTGGAGAGCATGGGGTCGCCTGCGCCGATCAGGTATGCCGGCCCGCTCACCACGCCCCCCGGCCCGCGGGCATCCCGCCCCGATTCGAGGCGGGTGGTGAACCGGAAGTCCGGCCCCATCGTGAGCAGCGCCGCAGCGCTCGTGATGATCTTCATCGTGGACGCCGGTGCGAGGGCAGTGCGCGGACGCCAGGATGCCACCGTGATGGCGCCGTTCGCGTCCACGCGCTGCACCAGCGCGCTGGTGGTGGGGTTGCGGGCGGCGAAGGCGTCGATCGTGCGGTCGACGGGGTTCGACTGCGCCGCGGAGGTGCCCGTGGCCGCGAGGATCAGGGCACCCGCGGAAAGGGCGAGCACGGCACGCCGGGCACGTGGCAGGAGGCGACTCACGACGCCCCGCAGGCTAGCGCCGGCCCCGGCGCGCGCGCGGCGCCCCGGGGCCGCGCCGACATCACGCCGCCAGGATCTCCCCGGCGTCGGTGTCATCCGGGAACCGGTGCCCGGATGCCAGCAGGCTCGCGATGACGAGCGTCTTGTCCACCCGTCCGCGGTAGATCGGGATCGCCTGCTCCAGGCAGTAGCGCATCAACCTGTCCGTGCGCATTCCGACGGCCTCGGCCATCTCGTCCGGGGTCAGGTGATTCGGCATCTCATCCTCCCTCTGCGACGTCGTGCCACCGACGCTACCGAGGTCGCCGGATGCGCTCGCGGGTGAGTCCCGGAATGAGCGCGGAAAATCGGGTGCGATGGGCTAGGATGCCCGGGCTTCATCGCGGGGTGTGGCGCAGCTTGGTAGCGCGCTCCGTTCGGGTCGGAGAGGTCCCCGGTTCAAATCCGGGCACCCCGATGAAGCCGTTTCCGCGGTCGAGAAGGGGAAGCAGATGGGGCCCGATTCCACCCCTGCGGAGATCCTGAAGGGGACCTGCACCATCGCCATGATCGGGGCCTCGCCGGACCCGGCCAAGCCCTCCTACGGGGTGATGGAGTACCTCATGGCCCAGGGCTATAAGGTGATTCCCGTGCGCCCGGGCGAGGGCGAGATCCTGGGCATGCCCATCGTCAATTCACTCGCCGGGATTGATGAGCCCATCCACATGGTGGACGTGTTCCGCAAGTCGGAGGCCGCCCCGGACATCGCGCGCGAGGCCGTGGCCTCCGGCGCCACATCGTTGTGGCTGCAGCCCGGGTGCGTCAGCGATGAGGCCCGCGACATCGCCACCTCCGCGGGCCTCGCCTTCGCGCAGGACATCTGCACGAAGCAGGTGCACCGGGACCAGTCAGTCGGGCCCATTGGCCCGTCCCTGCTGCCCTAGACGGTGACGACGCCCTCGACCTCGGGCACCTCGCGCCGCAACTCGGCCTCGATACCCAGGGTGAGGGTGGCGGTGCTCATGGGGCATCCGCCGCACGCGCCCAGCATGTGCAGGTGGACGAATCCCTCGTCGTCGAGGTCCACCAGTTCCACGTCCCCGCCGTCCGCGTGCAGCGCAGGGCGGATGCGCTCAAGCACGTCCTCGATGCGGGTAAGGGTCTCGACGTCCGCCATGGTTCCTCCGGTTCGCGTGGCGACGGGGCTAATGGTAGCGCGGGCGGGGCGCGCCCATGGCTGAACGCGTCCGTGCCGCCGTGGTCCAGGTGCTGGCCGATGACGATGCGCCCCGCAGCATCGCCCGCGCGGGCGAACTGGTGCAGGCGGCAGCGGTGGCGGG
Organism: uncultured Thermoleophilia bacterium; assembly: GCA_938017905.1. Classification (GTDB taxonomy): domain Bacteria; phylum Actinomycetota; class Thermoleophilia; order Miltoncostaeales; family Miltoncostaeaceae; genus SYFI01. The sequence continues at coordinate 75,152 of CALIKX010000001.1, forward strand.
CGCCGGGGTCATCGTGCTCCCCGAGCGCTGGAACTGGTGGGGCCCGGCGGATCGGCGGCGGGAGGGGGTCGAGGCCATCGACGGCCCGGCGCTCTCCGCCGCGCGCGCGTGGGCGCGTGAGCTCGGCGTGGCGATCGTGGCGGGCAGCGTCCTGACCGCCGGCGGGCGCGACGACCGCGCGCACAACACCAGCGTGCTCATCGCACCGGACGGCCGCGACGTCGCCCTCTATCGCAAGGTGCACTTGTTCGACGTCACGGTGGACGGGCACGCGTTCCGCGAATCGGACTTCGTCGAGCCGGGCGAGGCCCTCGCGGTCGGGGAGGCCGGCGGGCTCCGGATCGGCCTGAGCGTCTGCTACGACCTGCGCTTCCCCGAGCTCTACCGGGGCCTGGTGGATGCCGGCGCGACGGCCCTCGCCGTGCCGGCGTACTTCACGGAGCGCACCGGCGAGGCGCACTGGGAGCCCCTCCTGCGCGCACGCGCGATCGAGGACCAGTGCTTCGTGCTGGCGGCCGGACAGTGCGGACGCCATGGCACGCCGGATGCAGCGTGGGGGCATTCGATGATCGTCGATCCCTGGGGGCGCGTGCTGGCCGAGGTCGCGGCGGGCGAGGGGTTCGCGGCCGCCGACCTGGACCTCGCGGAGCAGCGTCGCATCCGTGCGTCGCTCCCGGCGCTGCGCCATCGGCGGTGGCCGGTGTGAGCGCCCGGGCGGATCGCCCCCGCCGCGGGGATGAGATCGAGGTCGACGTGGCTGACCTGGCGTTCGGCGGCCGTGGTGTGTCGCGGGCGGACGGGTTCGTGGTGTTCACGCCCGACACCGCGCCGGGCGACCGCGCCCGCGTGCGCCTGCGCAAGGTGCGGCGCCGGTTCGGCGAGGCGGACCTGGTCGAGGTGCTTCGTCCGGGGCCCGGCCGCGTGGTGCCCGAATGCCCGTTCGTCCCGGACTGCGGCGGATGCCGGCTGCAGCACGTCGACTATGGGGAGGCGCTCGAGGCGAAGCGGCAGCAGGTGGCAGAGCACCTCGCGCGCATCGGGGGGCTCGCGGACGTGGAGGTGCGCGAGGCCGATCCGGCCCTCGAGCGCTTCGGCTACCGGAACAAGATGGAGTACTCGGCGGCGCCCGGTCCCGATGGGGCACTGCACCTGGGATTCCACCGGCGCGGCCGGTGGGACGAGGTGGTGGACATCGACCCGTGCATGCTCGCGACCCCCGCGGGGAATGCCGCGCGCCAGGCCGTGCGCGCATGGGCCGTCGAGTACGGCATCGTGCCGTACGACCAGCGGGCGCAGGAGGGCTTCCTCCGCCATGTGGTCGTGCGGGAGGGTGTCCTGACCGGTCAGGTGCTGGTCACGGTGGTCACCGCGCCGGGGCCAGGGGACGTCGTGGACGTGCTGGCGGGGCGCCTGCCCGGGGCCGTGCCCGGCCTGGTGGGCATCGTCCACGCAGTCAATGACCGGCCCTCGGAGGTGACCGGCGGGTTGCCCAGCCGGACGGTGTGGGGGCGTGACTGGATCGAGGAGTCGGTCGAGGTGGAGCCCGGCCGCCCCGTGACACTGCGCCTCTCGGCCGGGTCGTTCTTCCAGACCAACTCGCGGATGACCGGCCACCTCTATCGCCGCGCAGCCGAGGCCGCAGGCCTCACCGGCGGCGAGGTGCTCTACGACCTGTTTGCCGGCGTGGGGAGCATCGGGGTGGCGCTCGGCGCGCTGTCGAAGCACGTCGTGGCGATCGAGCTGGTGCCCGAGGCGGTTGAGGACGCACGCGGAAATGCGGAGCGGAACGGCATCGCGAACCACACCGCGCTGGCGGGCGACGTGCGCGTGGTGCTGCGCGAGAACCGTGGGCAGCTGCCCGAGCCCGACGTGGCGATCGTGGATCCGCCGCGCGCGGGGCTATCGGGCGGGGCCTGCAGGCGCATCCTCGAACTCGCGCCGCGCACCCTCGTGTATGTGTCCTGCCAGCCCGCCACCTTTGCGGACAACGCGCGCAGGTTCGTCGACGGCGGCTACAGGCTGGAGTGGGTGCGGCCGGTGGACATGTTCCCCCAGACGCCCCACATCGAGGCCGTCGCCAGGTTCACGCGCGCCTAGGTACGGCGCCCTCCGCTACCAGGGGGGCTCAGCCGCGTGCCACTCGCCGAGGGACCGGAAGGCGGCCCAGAACCGGCGCTTGGCGTCCTGCTCGTCCAGCGAGTCGTCGATGTCCGGCGTGACGAGCGCCTCGATCGCCGGTGTCCATGCCGTGACCACCCCATGCTCGACCGGGAGCGGCTCGGCCATCGGGAAGCCCAGTGCGTCCACGGCGGCGATGGTCCGGTCCCCCATGGCCACGAGGATGCGTGGGCGCACGATGCGGATCTCCTCGGCAAGCCACTCCAGTTCATCGCCCATGGGTGATGAGGGATCGGCATGCGGGCACTTCAGCACCAGCGTCCCGTACAGGGACGAGGGGTCGACCTGCAGGCGCTCGGCGCTCCGGCGGATCGCCTCGCCCGAGCGCCCGTAGAACGACACGCCCTCCTGCCGCTCGGCGAGGGATGACTGCCACTTCACCAGCATGATGTCGGCGGTGGGGGAGCCGGATGCCTTCACGGGGAACGTGCCACCCGCCTGGCACCCCGGGCATGCATCCATGCGCTCCTCGAGGAGGTGCATCTCGCGGATCGCCCGGTCGAGGTACGCGTCCTCGATGCGGGGGACCGACGGGCCCTCGCGGGGCCCGGGCTCGGGAGTGACGGGAGACTCTGCGCTCATCAGCGCCTGTCGTTTCGTCCCCGTGCCCTGGCCTTCCTGCCGTCGCGGCGCAGGGAGCGTTGCAACCTAGGCGTCGTGCTGCGACGCGCGGCGCGAGGAACGCGCGCCGCGACCGCGACGGCCACGTCGGCGTCGCACGGGCCGGGCGTCGCCCAGGGCCGTCATGAACTCCCGCGGACCGGCGAACGACTGCATGAGCATGCCGGCCGTGCCGACCTCGGCGGGCGCGGTGGCGGCGCTGCCGCCGGTCACCACGAGGCCCGCGCGCTGCAGCAGCAGGGCGGCGTCGGTGGCCTGGGCGGCGGGCCGGGCCGGCGTGAGGCCCTCGTGGCAGTCGACCAGCCCGGCGGCATCGCGGAGTGCCTCCGCCGGTGGTGCAGCGGCCGAGTCGGGATGCGGGATCAGCGTGAGGCCACCCTGCGCGCGTACCCGGTGAAGGGCTTCATCGAGGGCGAGGCCATCCGGCACGGGCTCCGTGAGGAACAGGCCCACCACCACGCCCTCGCGCGTCTCGATCTCCTGGCCCACGATCACCTTGAGCGCGTCCGGGGCGAGGCGCAGCACCTCCAGCGCCGGCGCGATGCCGCCGGGCGCCGCCACTGCGATGATGCGCACGTCGCGGTCCACCGCGGCCTGCACGATCTCCCGCGGGCCCAGGCCGGAGCCGCCCCGCACGCGCAGGTCCGCGAAGACCGGCGCCTCGGTGCCGTTGGCTGCTGCCTCGGCGGGTCGGGCTGCCACGCCCCGGTACAGCGTCTCCAGATCCGCCGCGACATCGTCCCAGGTGCGCGCCCGCCCGCGCTGCTCGGCCGCCGCTGACAGCAGTGCCACCCGCGCGGGGTTGACGAGGCACGAGGTGATGGCATCCGCCCAGGCCTCGGACGTGAACGGCGGCAGCGCGATGCCGGAATCGCCCCCAAGGGCCTCCTCCACCTCGGGCCCGCGGGCCGCGAGGACGCACATCCCGGCGGCCATGGCCTCGCGCAGAACGGGGGTCGCGGCCTCCTCCGCGGTCGGGAAGAGCGCAATCCGCCCGCGGCGGAAGGCCTCGCCCCGCGCGGTGGCCCCGGCATCCGGCATCACCGACACGCGCTCGCGCAGCGCCTTGGGAACCGCCGCGCGCGTGCGCTGGGGGGTACCGGCGGGACCGATGACGGTGATGGGGCCCGACAGCGCGGGATCGGTGGCGGCGAGCGCCCGCATCACGAAGCGCAGGCCGGTCCGATCCCGGTCGCGCGCCACCACCACCACGCCCGGCGCCGTGGACGGCGGGCCGAACAGGGCCGGGTCGATCCCCTCGGGCACCACCTCATAGGCACCGGGGAGGATGCCCGCCAGCACGTGGCCCGCGGCGGCCGACAGGGCGATGCGCAGGTCCGCCTGCGCGAGCGCGCGGTCCACCAGCGGTCGCACGAAGGCCACGCCGGCGAGTGGTGCCGTGCGGTGGAAGGTGACGGCCCGCACGCCCGTGGCGTGCCGGAGCGCGGCAAGCGCCGGCGAGGGTGCCAGCGGCTCATGCAGATGGGCCACGTCGAAGCCGCCCATTCCGAGCGCGATCTCGAGCCCCGAGGCGGAGTCGATCGGCCCTCCCAGGCGCCGGCCGGGCCCCTTGGCTCCCGAGCGGATGGCGCGGGAGGTGGCGACCACGAGCGGGGGGCCGCCTGCGTCGGCGGCCACCGCATCCCGGTCGCCCGCCTCCAGCGCCTCGATGCGCCGTCTGCCGGCCTCTGCCGGAGGGCGCCCCGTGCCCGGGGCGAGGATCGTCACCGCGTGGCCCCGCCGGGCGAGTGCCTCGGCCTCGGCGGCGACGGCGTGCCCCACGTCGTCCCCCGGGGGGAACGCGTGGGGCGACACCATCGCGATCCTCAGCGGTGAGGTGCTCACCGCGACCCGCGGCCTACTTCGGCAGGGCGGCGTCGCTCTCGCCGCTGATGAACTCTTCGGTCATCTCGCGCGCGACGTCGTCCGGGTGCTGGATGGGCGGGCTCTTCATGAAGTACGCCGACGGCCCCTCGAGGGTGCCCGAGATGCCGCGGTCCATGGCCAGCTTGCAGCAGCGCACGGCGTCGATCACGACCCCGGCGGAGTTCGGGGAGTCCCACACCTCGAGCTTCAGCTCGATGTTGAGCGGCACGTCGCCGAATGCCTGGCCCTCCATGCGGATGTGCGCCCACTTGCGGTCGGTGAGCCACGGCACGTAGTCGCTGGGGCCGATGTGGATGTCCCGCGGGTCCATCTCGTAGTCGAGCATCGAGGTGACCGCGTTGGTCTTGCTGATCTTCTTCGACTCCAGGCGCTCGCGCTCGAGCATGTTGAGGAAGTCGGTGTTGCCACCGAAGTTCAGCTGCGTCGTGTGCTTCAGGCGCACCCCGCGCTCGCGCATGAGCCGCGTCAGCTGCCGGTGCACGATGGTGGCCCCGACCTGGCTCTTGATGTCGTCGCCCACGATGGGCGCGCCAGCCTCGCGGAAGCGCTGCTGCCAGTAGTGCTCGCGCCCGATGAACACCGGAACGCAGTTCACGAACCCGCAGCCGGCGGCGAGGATGTGCTCCACGTACCACTTGGTCGCCTGCTCGGAACCCACCGGAAGGTACGACACCACCACGTCGGTGTTGGTGTCCTTGAGCAGGCCGGTGATGTCGGCGGTCTCGCCGGGCGCCTTCTCGATGACCTCCGAGAGGTACTTGCCCAGACCGTCGTGGGTCATCCCCCGCTCGACCGTCACGCCGGTCGTGGGCACGTCCGAGAACTTCAGCGTGTTGTTGGGCTCGCTGAAGATGGCGTCGGAGAGGTCCGTGCCGACCTTGCGGGAGTCGATGTCGATCGCCGCCGTGAAGTTGATGTCCTTCACGTGGTACCCGCCGAGGACCGAGTGCATGAGGCCCGGCACGAAGTCGTCCTTGCCAGCGTCCTTGTAGAACTGGACGCCCTGCACGAAGGACGAGGCACAGTTGCCCACGCCGATGATGGCGACGTTGACGGTCTTGCTCACGAGTTCGGGTCCCCCCGGTCGATTAGCTGGCTTCCGGGGGCCCGTCGGCATCCCGAAGTACGGAGTGTACGTAGAACAGGCGTTGCGCGAAGGTGATGAGGGTGCCCACGGCGAGGATCGTCATGACCACCTCGATCGTGATGCCCCACCCGCCCAGGAACAGCGCGGCGCTCACGAGCACGAGGCGCTCGGTGCGGCTGAAGAGACCGCCCTTGTTGGAATCGACGCCCAGCCCCTCGGCGCGGGCCCGGGTGTAGGACACCAGGAACGACCCCGCGAGCGCCAGGAACGTCATCGCGACCGCCCAGGTGCGCGCCTCGGTCGCCATGGCGACCCCGATGCCGCCCAGCACCAGGCCCTCGCCCAGGCGGTCCAGGTTGGAGTCGAGGAAGGCGCCGAAGCGCGTTGCCTTGCCGCTCATCCGCGCCACAGAGCCATCGAACATGTCACTGATGGACCCGACCACGAACACCACGCCGGCGGCGATCCACAACTCGAAGCCCGCGAGTGCCGCGGTGGCGACCGCGAGGGCGAACCCGAACACCGTGATGGCATTCGGGGTGACCCCTCGGCGCACGAGGACCCGCACGAGGGGATCTGCGAAGGACCTTGCGGCGTCTGAGAACTTCTTCCGGGCTTCCGGGGTGCCGTCGCCCGGTGCGTCGTCGGTCCGTATGGGGATCGGGAGCCTTCCTCGTCGGTGAGCGCCGTAGAATAGTCGGTGATGCGCCTCTGCTCCTTCCGCGCCCCCGACGGTCCCCGCCCCGGCCTCGTGGATGGTGACCACGTGGTGCCCCTCGCGGCCTCCTCGGCACAGGAGGTCATCGCGGGAAGGGCCCCGACGGCTGCAGCGGGCGATCCCCTCCCCCTGTCGGCGGTGGTGCTCGAGGCGCCGGTCGTCCCCGGGAATGCCTTCGGCATCGGCCTCAACTACCGGGCCCATGCGGCGGAGACCGGCAAGGAGCCGCCGTCCGAGCCGGTGCTGTTCGCGAAGATGCGCGGCACCGTCAACCGCCCGTCCGGGCCGGTGATCCATCCCGAATGGACGCGCCGGCTGGACTACGAGGGGGAACTCGGCGTGGTCATCGGCACGCGTGCGCACCGCGTTCCCGCCTCCCGTGCCCTGGACCATGTCTTCGGGTACCTGGTGGTGGATGACGTGAGTGCCCGTGACCGCCAGGCATCGGAGCCGCAGTGGATCCGCGCCAAGAGCGGGTGGGGCTTCATGCCGATGGGCCCGTGGATCACCTCGGCCGATGAGGCCGGTGACCCGCAGGACATGCGCATCCGCACCTGGGTGAACGGCGAACTGCGCCAGGACACCAGCACCGCTGACATGATCTTCCCCGTCGCGGAGCTCGTCTCGTTCGCATCGCACGTGTTCCCGCTCGAGCCGGGTGATCTCATCACCACCGGTACCCCGCAGGGGGTGGGCGTGGGGATGGACCCCATGCGCTTCCTCGCCCCGGGCGACATCGTGCGCATCGAGATTGACCGCCTCGGGACGATCGAGCACGAGATCCTGCTGCCGTGAGTACCGAGCGCGACGTGGCGGCCATGCGGCGGGTGATCGCGATGACGGGCCTGTCGTTCCCGCGCGGCCTGCTGGGCGGGGATGCCATGGATCTCGCGGCGGCCATCGGGGCGGGCGCCCCCGGGCGCTCCGAGGTGGATGAATTGATCCATCGAGTTGCCATGGCGCAGTGGCCTGCGCTGCAGGGGCCGATGGCGGCGGCGCTCGACCGGGCGGACCGGCCGGAGGACCCCGGCGACGAACGCGCGCTGGCGGTGGCGGAGCAGTTCGCCGCCGATGCCGACCCGGGCAATCCTCTGGCCCTGGCGCTGGCCGAGCGGGCGGGCCTGGACCTCGCGGCGGTGCGCGCGCGGGCACTGGATCGGTTCGAGGCGCTTGCCGCCGTGCAGGGCGCCGACCCCGGCCGCCCCGAGGCCCTGGTGGCACTGGCGACGACCGCCGGGCGGTCCGTGGTGGACCTGCTTGACCTCGATCCGGAGGACTTCGCCCCCGAGATCGCCGACTACGCGGACGCCTCCACGCCGGCGGATGAGGCCACGCCGCGCCTGGCGCGCGCCACGGGCGATCCCGAGGTGCGCGAATGGGCGCGCGAGGCCGTGCGCGGCCTGGATGTCCCCGCCCCGCCCGCGGCCCTCGCGGCGGTCCGGCGCATGGCCGATGGCCCGCCGCCCGAGGACCCCGCGGACGATGTGCTCTGGACCGCCGCCATCATCGTGCTGGCCGAGGACGCCATCGACATGGCCACGGCAGACGAGGAGACGGACGGGGACTAGCGGGCGGCGGCCACCAGCCCGGCGCGCGCGAGGATCTCGGGCACCGACGACTCCCACGCCACGGCCATCACGTGGATGCCGGCGACTCCCGGGATCTCCTGGAGGGCCTGGATCACCTCGACGCAGATGTCCATGCCCGTCTCGCCCTCGTCATCCGCGTGCTGCATGCGGGCGATGAGGTGGTCGGGCACGGTGACGCCCCACACCTTGTCGCGCATGTGCTCGGCCATCCGGAGGTGCTTGAAGGGCCCCACGCCGATCAGCAGCCGGGGCAGGGCGGGCAGGTCCGCCGCCTCGAGGCGGCTCATGAATGCGGCAACGCGCTCCGGCTCGTAGACCAGCTGCGTCTGGAAGAAGTCGGCGCCGGCCTCCATCTTCGCGCGGATCTTCGAGATCTCGACGTCGGGGTCGTCCGCGGCGGGATGGGCGGTTGCTCCGATCACGAGGTGGGGCGGCTGCCCGATCAGCTCCTCGTCGCCCTCGTTCATGAACCGCCCGTTCCGCAGCGAGGACTGCAGCCGCAGCAGCGCCATGGTGTCGAGATCGTTCACCACGGCCGCGTCGGGGTGATTGCCGATGTGGATGGGGTCGCCGCTCATCGACAGCGTGTTGTGGATGCCCAGGGCCGATGCGCCGAGGATGTCGCTGGTCAGCGCCATGCGGTTCCGGTCGCGCACCGTCATCTGCATCACGGGCTCGGCGCCGTTGTCGAGCGCGATGCGACCGCAGGCAAGGGGGCACATGCGCGACTGCGCCGTCTGGTTGTCGGTGATGTTCACCGCATCGGTGACCGGTCCGAGCAGGCGGGCCTTCTCGGCGATGACCGAGGGGTCCGCGCTCTTCGGCGGGCCGATCTCGCTGGTGATGGCGAACCGGCCCTCATGCAGCGCCGACTCGAGTCGTGTGGGTGTGTTCATAGGTGATGCACCGTATCACTGACGCATGCAATATGGCCGCATGCAGGCAAATCATGGAATATCCGCTGCATCCGGAATGTTTTTTGCCCCCTGCAGTCAGGTTTTTGTAAGGACCGGAGGACCGGGGTTGCGGCCCCCGAGACCCGACCTAGGTTCGACGCCACGTACTCAACCCCGGAGGACAGTCCATGAAGCTCACCCCATACCTCATCGCCTCGGCTGCCGTGATCGGCACTGCTGCGGTCCTTGTGGGTTCCGGCACCGCCGCGAGCGAGAACCAGAACAGCACGGGCACCCAGTTGCTCATCAACCAGCGCATCTCGCAGGCCGCGGTGCTGCGCTCGAACCAGTCCCTGAACTACCTGGCCCCGATCCGCACCACGCAGACCGACGCGGCCAACACGGGCAAGAACGGCGTCACGCCGCTCAGCCGCGTGCAGGGCTCGGGCAAGGGGTGGACGACGTCGCAGATCGCGGACAAGGCCGTGACGGGCGCGAAGATCGCCGATGGCACCGTGACCAAC
>CALIKX010000002.1 GCA_938017905.1 uncultured Thermoleophilia bacterium
CTTCGTGGTGCTGGCCTCGCGCTCCACCAGCGACGCGATGATCAGGACGTCGTATTTCGTGAGGTTCTTCTTCTTCGCAGCCGAGTAGTTGATGCCCTTGGTGCGTTCGGCGTAGGTGGCCAACTGGTAATCCACCAGCGCAGACACGGGCTTCGCGGGGTCCACCGGGTAGGTGGCCGGGAACAGGAAGCCCTCGAGCGAGGTGGGCTCATCCGTTCCGGCCAGCTCCTGCCCGCGTGCCGAGGGATCGGTGGCCGCCATGTAGTCGGCCGCCGGGATGCCGGTCTTCTCCTCGAGGATCTCCGCCATCTCACTGCGCCGCAGCCCCTCGACGAACAGGACGTCGACTGCGGCCGTGGTGGACGTAGTCGGCGCGGGATCGGACCCGCCGCGACCGGACCAGACCCAGAGGGCGCCCCCGGCGACGATCAGCAGCAGAATGGGAATGACGACTGCGAGCACCTTGCGGCCTGCGGGCGTGGCGCGCGATGGCCCGCGGCGGCCCGAGGGCGGGCGTGGCGTGCCGTCGGTGCTCATGCGGCCTCCGCGTTGGCCCGCAGCCACGCCTCGAGGATGACGCACGCGGCGACGCTGTCGAGGTCCGCCGACGATCCCGACTCCCGCATGCGACGCGAGGCCTCGGAGGTGGACAGCCGTTCATCCAGCAGCACCACGCGGGCCGCCACGCGACGACGCAGCCGCCCGGCGAACGACGATGCATGATGCGCCTGCTCCCCCGCCTCCCCCGACATCAGCAGCGGCTGGCCGATGACGATCACCTCGGGCTGCTCCGTGGCGATGACGGCATCAAGGGCTGCCGCACCCTCGGGGCGATCCACCTCGTGCACCACCGGGAGGGGGCGTACCAGCGTGCCCGAGGGGTCGCTGACCGCGACCCCGGTGCGCGCGCGCCCGAGGTCGAGGGCTAGCGCCTTCATCCGGCCGACGCCCTCATCACCTCGGAGGCGTGCGCGATGGCCTCGGGCATGCGCGACGGGTCCTTGCCCCCCGCGCGGGCCATGGCGTCCTTACCCCCGCCGCCACCATCCACCACCGGCGCCACCTCGCGCATGACGGCAGCGGCCGACAGCCCGGCCGCAATGGCGGCATCGTCGAAGTTGGCCACCAGCATCGCCTTGCCGTCGGCAACCGCCCCCAGCACCACCGCGGCGCCAAGGCCCACGGCCTGCTTCACGCGGTCGGTCACCTGGAGCAGTTCGTCCATGTCGGCAGCTTCCACCTGGGCGGCGAGGACACGCACGTCGCCCGCGTCTTCCGCGCCGGCCGCAACGGCCTGCACGTCCACCCGGCCGGAGCGGGCGCGCTTCAGGTCGGCCTCAAGCGCACGGATGCGCTCGTCGCGCGCGGCGACCTCCGCCGCAAGGGCGGCCTCGCGGTCACGCAGGTACTCGAGCGCCGCGAGCCCCGTGAGCGCCTCGATGCGCCGCGTCGCGGCACCTGTGCTGCCCTCCGATGCGATCACCAGCGGGCCGATCTCGCCGGTACGCGACACATGGCAGCCCCCGCACAGCTCTCGCGAGAACTCACCGGCCTGGACCACGCGCACCTCATCGCCGTACTTCTCCTCGAACAGCCCGATGGCCCCGAGGTCGTCGGCCTCGCCCCGCGGCATCACCCGCGCGGTCACCGGGGTGTCCTCGGCCACGCGGGCGTTCACCTGCCGCTCGATCTCGGCGAGCACCTCGGGCTCGATCCGGCCGCGGTGCGTGAAGTCGAAGCGCAGCTTGTCCGGGCCCACGTACGATCCGGCCTGCCGCACGCCCTCACCCAGGGCGCCGCGCAACGCCCAGTTGAGGACGTGGGTGGCGGTGTGGTTGGCCTGCGTGGCGTGGCGCCGGGCGGCGTCCACCCGCGCGGTCACCTGGGCGCCCTCGGGCAGGTCCCCGTCCAGCGAAACGCGCAGCACCTGGTCGTCGCCGATGCGGAGGACATCGCGCACCTCGGCGTGCCCGGCGTTGCCGTCGATCCAGCCCTGATCGGACACCTGCCCGCCGCCCTCCGCGTAGAACGGCGACTCGGCGATCTTCATCAAGGCCGTGCCATCGCCCTGGTCCTCCACGGCCAGCACGGTGGTGACCACCTCAAGGCGGTCGTACCCCAAGAAGGCCGTGGATGCGGAGCGCGCGGCGAGCGCCTCGGCGGCCGGGCGGTGGGCCCCGGCACCGCGGCGCCCGGCGGCCCGGGCACGGTCGCGCTGCTCGCCCATGAGCCGCTCGAATCCCTTCTCATCCACCTGCATGCCGCGCTCCTCCGCGGCATCACGGGTGAGGTCCAGCGGGAAGCCGTAGGTGTCGTGCAGGCGGAAGGCGTCGTCCCCCGAGATGACCCCGCCCTGCGCGGAGCGCTCGATCACCTCGCCCAGCAGGCGCGTGCCCTGCTCGAGCGTGCGGGCGAACTGCTCGGCCTCCGCGCCGATCGTGTCGGTCACCTCCGACTGCTCGGCGCGGAGCTCGGGGTAGCCGTCCCCGTAGCCATCGGTGACCACGTCCACCAGCCCCGTGAGGCGCTCGGGCGCGAGCCCCAGGTACGCCCCCTCGCTGACCGCGCGCCGGATGATGCGGCGCAGGATGTAGTCGCGCCCCTCGTTGCCCGGGCGCACACCGTCGGCGGCAAGGAACGTCATGGCGCGCCCGTGGTCGGCCAGCACGCGCATCGCCCGATCCACGCGCGGGTCGGTGCCGTATCCGCGCCCGGATGCCTGCTCGGCCCAGGCGATGAGCGGCCGGAAGCCATCGGTCTCGAAGACCGTCTCCTTGCCCTGCAGGATGGCGGCCAGGCGCTCGAGCCCCGCCCCGGTGTCGATGTTCTGCGCGGGCAGGGGGCCGAGCGACCCGTCTGCGGCGCGGTCGTACTGCATGAACACGAGGTTCCAGTACTCCAGGAAGCGGTCCGTCCCGGTGGCCGGTCCGCCCTCGGGCCCGAATTCCGGCCCGCGGTCGAGGTACAGCTCGGTGTTGGGACCGCACGGCCCCGTGGGGCCCGCCTTCCAGAAGTTGTCCTCCTCCCCCAGGCGCTGAATGCGATCCCGGGGGATGCCCATCTCCACCCACTTCTCGAGGGCCTCATCGTCGGCCGGAACGCCGTCCATGCCCTCGAACACCGTGATCCAGATCTGCTCGGGGTCGAAGCCCAGCACCTCCGTGGAGAGCTCGAAGCCGAAGCGGATGGCGTCATCCTTGAAGTAGTCGCCGATCGAGAAGTTCCCGAGCATCTCGAAGAAGGTCAGGTGCCGGGCCGTGCGCCCCACCTGGTCGATGTCGAGCGTGCGGAAGCACTTCTGCGCGCTGGTCATGCGCGGCGCGGGCGGCCCAGCCTGGCCAAGGAAGTACGACTTCAGGGGCTGCATGCCGGCGATGGTCAGCAGAACGGAGGGGTCGTCCTCGTAGGGGACGAGCGAGGCAGAGGGGATCCGCAGGTGCCCCTCGCGCTCGAAGTAGCGGAGGAAGCCCTCCCGGATCTCGGCGGTCGTCACGCGGGGCAATGTACCGCGGTTTCGGGCGTCGGCACCCGTGAGACACCGCGAAGGCAACATTCACGCGGGAATCGGGGCTCCCCTGCACGCCGAACTCCCCCGGGGCGGCCGGCGGCTCCGCCCTCCGATGGAGTCCGCTAGGTCGGGCAGCCGGTGCTGGTCACGGTGCCGTTCGGGCAGGCGGTGTCGCTCCACACCACATCGGCAACGTACGCGCCCGTCAGGTTCGCGCCGAATAGGACCGCGCCAGTCAGGTTTGCGCCAGCCGGATCAAAGGGGCTGCCGCCCAGGTAAGCGCCAGTCAAGTTCGCGTATGCGAGGCTCGCATTGGTCAGGTTCGCCCTGGCCAGGAACGCATTGGTCAGGTTCGCCCAGTCCAGATCCGCGCCGGTGAGGTTCGCGCACCCCGGGTTGCCCCCAGCCCAGCTGCCCTCCCAGCAACCGAGGCACGCCTCCCGCAGGTCCGCGAGGAGCAGATCCGCACCGGTGAGGTTCGCGCCGCCCATCAGCGCGCCGGTGAGGTTCGCGCCCTTGAGACGGGTGAGGGCGCAGGTGCGCTTCTTGCCGTTGACCGCGTAGGTGTGGGTCGTGTCCCAGGTGCCGGACTTCGCAGAGGGCTCCGCCTTGGCGATGAGCGGGGCGGCGGCGTCAATTCCCGCACTCGCGCTCCCCGCCACCCCGAGGGCGACGGCGGCGGTGATGGTCAGGGCAAGAAGGCGGGGGGGTCATGCGGTGAGCCGGCCCCTGCGCCCTACTTCGCCCGGGCGATTGCCTGCGCGCGCTTTATGTTCGCTGTCTTTAGCGCCTTGGCGTAGCGACGGTTTGCCGTGCGCGTGCACGCAGCCCGTGTGCGCTTTGCCTTCGTTGCGCAGGTGG
>CALIKX010000003.1 GCA_938017905.1 uncultured Thermoleophilia bacterium
CACAAGGCGGCACGACGCCGCATTGACGGAAGGATCCAACGTGACCGGAATTTCCAAGGGGGCCATCACGGGCATCGCCGCCAGCGCGATCGTGGCCGGCGCGATTGTGGCCGGCGCGGCCATGAGCGCCTCGGACGGGGCCCGCGAGACCCAGAACTCGACGGGGCAGCAGTTGCTCATCAACCAGCGCATCTCGCAGGCTGCGGTGCGTCGCTCCAACTCTGCCCTGAACTACCTGGCTGCCATCCGGACCGCCGCCACCGATGCCGTGAACACCGGCAGGAACGGCGTGACGCCGCTCGGCTCGGTCACGGGCGCGGGCCAGGGGTGGACCCAGGCCAACCTGACCCACCCCGTGTACGCGGGCGCGGTCACCGCCGCCGAGGTCGTCACGGCCGGCACCGCGCTGTCGGCGAGCCTCGTGCCGCCCGGCGGATACACCGTGCAGTTCCCCGTGGACGTGTCGAAGTGCGTGGCCACGGCAACCGTGGCCGTGGATCCGGGGGCCGCCGCGGGAAACCAGCTGCAGATCTACACCGCGCCCACCGGCGGCAATGCGCAGGCCATCTCGGTGCAGATCCGCAACGAGGGCGGGGCGGGAATCGCTGCGCCCTTCAACCTGACCGTCGCCTGCTGAGCCCTGCCGCCGGGCCCGCCGCGCCGCGGGCCCGGCGGCGCCACTAGGCTGCGCGCATGGCCGCTGACCTGGTCCGGGGCGCTCGCGACCTGCGGCGCCGGGCGTTCATGCTGCCGCGTGCCGATGGCGTGGCCACGGCCGAGTCGTTCCTGGTGTCGGCCGTGGTGACGGTGCTGGGCATCCGCGCCTACCTGTCGGCCACCGGCTACCCGCAGTTGGGCGGCGGCGGCCTGCACATCGCGCATGTGCTGTGGGGCGGCCTGCTCATGATGGCGGGCGTGCTGCTCATCCTGCTGCGCCTGGGCCGCCCTGCGCTTCGCACCGGGGCCGTGCTTGCCGGCGTTGGCTTCGGGTTCTTCATCGACGAGATCGGCAAGTTCGTCACGTCGGACGTCAACTACTTCTTCCAGCCGGCCGTCGCGATGATCTACGTGATCTTCGTGGTGCTGGTGATCATCCTCGCCGTCATCCGCCGCCACACGCATCTCGATCCGCGGAGCGCGCTGGCCAACGCGCTGAGCCTGCACGACCAGGCCGTGAACGATCCCGCGGCAACGGACGTGCGACGCGAGGTGCTGGGGCTGCTGGCCCGAGCCGATCAGGCCGACCCCCTGGTGCCCGTGCTGCGCCGGGCCGTGGTTGAGGCGCAGCAGGAGGAGGCACCCCCGGCCAGTGCGTGGCAGCACCTCCGCCTGCGGGTGACGGCCGGCTACGACCGCATGGCCGAGCGCCGGTGGTTCCCGGCCGTCGTGCTCACGCTGTTCGTGGTGGTGGCGCTCGCCACCATCGGCCTCGCGGTGCCCATCTTCCTCGAGCACGACGGCGTGTCGTTCACCGAGTGGATGCAGGTGGCGGGCACCCTGGCATCGGCGGCGCTCATCACCGTGGGGCTCATGGCGTGGCGCGGGTCGCGCGCGCGGGCGTACCGGTGGTTCGAGCGCGGGGTTCTGGTGGACATCCTCATCACCGAGGTGTTCGCGTTCTACGACTCCCCGGGCGCGGCCACCGTGGGCCTTGCCGTGGACATCCTGCTGCTCATCGCGCTGCGTATCGCCGCGCGTCACGAGGCCCTGTCCGAGGGCGACACATCCCTGCCGGGGCGCCTGCCGCTCGGGCTGTGAGGCACACGGCCCCTCGCGCCGCCCCGGCAGGGCGCAGCGCGAGGGGCCGTCAGTGCGGTGCTACCTCAGCCGGATGGGTGCCGACAGCTTGGAGCGGAAGCCCGGCAGCGTGGCGCGCACCCTCACGGTGGCGCCGGTCCGTGCGGTGCGGGCCGCCTTGGTGCGGATGGTCACCGAGGTGCGGGTGGTGCGCGCGATGCGCTTTCCGTTCAGCACCACCTCGTAGGTGACGCGCGGGTTGCGCGCGGCGCGTGCGGCACTCGCGGCCTTGCGCCGGGCCACGACCGCCTTGCGCTGCAGGGTGCGTGCCCTGCTCGCGGTCGTCGTGCCCGCCTCGTTGGAGGACTTGGCACTCCGGGCGCGCCGCGTGGCCACCGTGGCGGCGCGCTTCGCGGCCTTCGCCCGGGCGGCTGCCACGGTGCGGGCCTTGGCCGTCATGGCAGCCACGTTGGCCGGGGCCTTGATGCGCACGGAGATGCCGCGCGAGGAGCGGCGCGCCAGCAGGACCCTCGGGGTGGCCAGCACCATCCGTGGGGCGGCAGCAGCGGGTGCGGGCCGCGGGGCCGTCGCAGGCGTCACGTCCTGGGGCGGCGTGAGTGACGGCGCCGCCGGGACGGCGTTGTCCACCCGCAGCAAGCGGTTGACCGAGCCCGAGGGATCGGAGACCGCACCGTTCGTGGCCGAGCCGGTCATTGCCTGGGTGACCGCTGACGGCGTTGCCGATGGCGTCGCGGACAGCAGAAGGGCGGCCGCGCCCGCTGCGTGCGGAGACGCCATCGACGTCCCACTCAGTGTGGCCGTGGCCGTCGGCGACGTGTGCCACGCCGAGCGGATCGAGGATCCGGGTGCGAAGACGTCAAGGCACGATCCCCAGTTGGAGAACGACGAGCGCCGGTCGTTGCTCTTCGTGGACCCGACGGTGATGGCCGTGGGCTCGGAGGCTGGCGAGTAGTTGCAGGCGTTCGCATTGGAATTGCCCGCAGCCACGACAAAGGTGATCCCGTCGGCAACGCCGGCGGCCACAGCGGCGTTCAGGGCGGCGGAATACCCGCCCCCAAGGCTCATGTTGGCGACAGCCGGCGTGCCGGCCTGGTGGTGACGCACCGCGTAGTC
>CALIKX010000004.1 GCA_938017905.1 uncultured Thermoleophilia bacterium
TCCACGACCGTGGCGGGCCCGGGGGCCTCCGACCCGGCAAGGCCGGTTGCGCCCATCACGCCGGACGGGGCGATCAGCGGGTCATCCACGGGGTCGGTCCACTGCCAGGCGACGGGAGCCACGCCGTCGTCGCCAATTGCCCCCTGGGGCGCAATGCCCGGCCGGCGGGCGTCAGAGATCGTCGCGGCGGTCGTGAACTCGCCGCCCACGGGACGCAGCGCGCCCTGCACGAGCGCGGCGCCGCCCGTCGATGCCGGCCACGTGACCACCGCGGCACCGCCTCCGCTCATCGCCAGGAATGGCGCCCCGGCGGTGAGGCCCGGATCCGACAGGTCGCGCGGGGGCGACCACGCCTCGCCGCGTGGCCGTCGCGCCATCTGGATCACGCCTGCGCGACTCCATGTGGCAATTGCGTTGCCGCCGGCGTCCATCGCCATCCGCGTTCCTCGCACCTGTGCGGCGGGCCGGGAAAGGTCGACGGGCGGCCCCCAGCCGCCGGTCACGGGCCGCGTCGCGGCCTGGGCGACCACCTCGCCACCCCGGGTGAGCGACCACGCGGCCATCGCGGTCCCGTCCGCGGCGAGGTCCACGGATGAATCGACCACCACGCCGGTCCCCACCGGCGACACGGTGTCCGGGGGGGAGAAGGGCCCCGAGGGCCCGCGGGTGGCCGAGCGAACGCGGTAGATGGCGCCGTCATCCTGCCGCCACAGGACGATGACGCCGGTACGGCCCCCGGCCACCGCCGGCGACGATGCCGACTCACCCTGCGGGGACACGCCCGTCGCCCGCGCGAAGCGGCCGTCGGCCCGGCCGCACGCCGCGCTCACGGCGGAGGGGGATCGGCCGCGGGAATCCTCTGAGGCCCACGCCACCAGCGGCGCGCACCCGCGCCCGAACGCCACGCGGGGGGATGCCGCCACGCGCGATCGCGGTGACAGCACCGCCGCGGGCAGGAAGCGCCGGCCCGCGGGGCGGATGCTGGTCCGAATACGGCCCGCCTGCACCCAGGTGACCGCGGCGGTGCCGCTGCCGGTCATGGCCACCTGGACCTCCGTGGCCCCCCGGCCGCTGCCGGGCACCCTCCGCGGGGAGTACCACGGGCCGCCCGGCGTGCGCACGGATGCCATCACGCCGGTGCGCGTCGCCCACGCGGCTATCGCGCGGCCGTCGTCGTTGCCCGCCACCACCGGGGGTCCCGCGCCGCGGGCGGGCGGGGCGATGGCCGACGGCGGCAGCCAGGAGGTCGCCGCCATGGCGCCCGGTGGCGCGATCACCAGGAGGCCGATGGCGAGGGAGCGGATCACGCTCCAATCGTAGGCGCACCGGGGAAGGGGAGGGCGCCCGCCCGTCGAATCAGTCGCACGTGCCACCCGACGTCACCGAACTCGCCGAGGTCCTCCGCCGCGACTACGAGCGGTTCAGCCCGGCCCAGCAGGCCCTTGCCCGGTACCTCGTGGATCACCTCGCCGAGCTGCCGCTGGTTTCGGCCCATGAAGTGGCCCAGGCCGCCCATTGCAGCCCTGCGACCGTCGTGCGGTTCGCGCAGGCCCTCGGATACTCGGGCTACCCGGAACTGCAGCGCGCGGTGCGCCAGATCCACCGCCCGGGCCTTGGCGTGCGCGCCGTGGGCGGCCCCGGTGGTCCGCCCCGGGCGCAGGCGCTCGATGCCGATCGCATCGCTCTCGAGGACGTCTCCGCCCGCCTCGGGCCCGACGGCGTGCAGCCGTTGGTCGCGGCCCTCGCGGCCGTTGCCCCGGTGGTGGTGGCCGGCGACGGGGCGGCCCGCCCGGTCCTGGCCCTGCTCGAGGACCGGCTCGCCAAGGGCGGCCGCGAGGTCCTGGTGGTGGACAGCGGTGAGCCACGCGTGCGCATGCGCCTCGGTGCTCTCGCGCGCGGCGGCGGGGTCATCGCCGTCTCGATCGGTAAGGACACGCGCGTTGCGGAGTACGCGATCGCTGCCGCGCGCTCCGCGGGCGCCCCCGCGGTGGCGCTGGTCGACTCCAGCCTCTCCGCGGCTGCCCGTGCCCCGGTGGTGCGCGTGGTGCCTGCAGAGGAGCGCGGCGGCGAGCCCAGCCTCACGGCATTCGTCGCCGTCGCCCAGGCGCTGGCCCACGGCATTGCCGCGCACCAGATGCCCCGGCGGGCACTGACCGCTATCCCCGCCTAGCCCAGTTCGTTCTACACTTCTGGCGGATTCCGACCAGGAGTGGAACGAGTGAGCGACGAGGTCGCGACAAACGGTACGCAGGAGCGTGCCACCGGCACGGAGACCGTGAAGGCGGGGCTCGCGCGCATGCTCAAGGGCGGCGTGATCATGGACGTCGTCGACGCGGACCAGGCGCGCATCGCCGAGGACGCGGGGGCGTGCGCCGTGATGGCCCTCGAGCGCATTCCCGCGGAGATCCGGAAGGCCGGCGGCGTCGCGCGCATGAGTGACCCCGAGATGATCGTGGGCATTCAGGAAGCCGTGAGCATCCCGGTGATGGCCAAGTGCCGCATCGGCCACCACGCCGAGGCCCAGGTGCTGCAGGCGCTCGAGATCGACTACATCGACGAGTCCGAGGTGCTCACCCCGGCGGATGAGGCCAGTCACGTGGACAAGCGCGCCTTCACGGTGCCCTTTGTGTGCGGTGCCACCGACCTCGGTGAGGCCCTGCGGCGCATCGTCGAGGGCGCGGCGATGATCCGCACCAAGGGCGAGGCCGGCACCGGCAACGTCGTCGAGGCCGTGCGCCACATGAAGACGATCACGCAGGGCATCCGCCGCGTGGTCTCGGCCACTGCGGAGGAGCGCTTCGCGATCGCCAAGGAGATGGCCGCACCGCTCGACCTGGTGGAGTGGGTGGGCGCGAATGGCCGCCTGCCGGTCGTGAACTTCTCGGCCGGCGGCATCGCCACCCCCGCCGACGCCGCGCTGATGATGTATCTGGGCGCGGAGGGCGTGTTCGTGGGCAGCGGGATCTTCCTCAGCGAGGACCCGCCGGCGCGTGCCCGCGCGATCGTCGAGGCCACCACGCACTGGGATGACCCGGCGGTGGTCGCCCGCGTGTCGCGCGGCCTGCGGGAGGCCATGCCCGGCATCGAGATCGGTGATCTCGGCGACAGCGGCCTGCTTCAGACGCGGGGCTGGTGAGTAGAGCCACCGCACCACCACCGCGCATCGGCGTGCTCGCCGTGCAGGGCGCGGTGTCGGAGCACGAGGCCGCACTGGCGGATGTCGGTGCGCGCACGCGCCGCGTGCGGGCACCCGGGGACCTCGATGGCCTGGACGGGCTGGTCATCCCCGGCGGGGAGAGCACCACGTTCGGCCTGGTCGCGGGTGAGTCCGGGCTTCTGCCGGCCGTTCGCGGGCGGATCGACGCCGGAATGCCGGTCCTCGGCACGTGCGCGGGCATGATCATGCTGGCCGACGGCATCGCGGGCGGCGGTCCGCAGCCGCTGGTGGGGGGAATGGACATCGTGGTGCGGCGGAATGCGTTCGGAAGGCAGGTGCACTCCTTCGAAGCCGATGTCGAGGTGCCCGCGCTGGGCGCGCCGCCCATGCGCGGTATCTTCATCCGCGCCCCCTGGATCGAGGCCGCCGGGCCGTCGATCGAGGTTCTCGCAGAGCACGGGGGACATCCGGTCGCCGCGCGCGATGCCACCCGCATCGTCGCGGCGTTCCACCCGGAGCTGACCGGGGACCGGAGGTTGCACAGGATGTTCGTGGAGCGGGTGCGCGCATCGGCGGGCGCCCAGCACAAGGAGGGATCCGTTGTCGGGGCACAGTAAGTGGGCGACCATCAAGCGCAAGAAGGGCGCGGCCGATGCCAAGCGCGGCCAGCTCTTCTCCAAGCTTTCCCGTGCTATCACGGTTGCCGCCGGGGAGGGCGGGGGCGACCCGGCGTCCAATGCCGCGCTTGCGACCGCCATTGAGAAGGCCCGGGCGAACTCCATGCCCAAGGACAACATCGAGCGCGCCATCCAGAAGGGTACGGGTGAGGGTGACGGAGCGGTCGACTACGAGTCCGTTACCTATGAGGGATACGGCCCCGGTGGCGTCGCCATCATCTGCGTGGCGCTCACGGACAACCGCAACCGCACGGCCAGCGACGTGCGCCACATCTTCAGCAAGAACGGTTCTGAGCTGGGCACGCCCGGCAGCGTGGCGTGGCAGTTCGAGCGTAAGGGCATCATCATGGTGGACTCCGAGGGCGTGGATGAGGAGGCCCTCATGGACGCCGCGCTCGAAGGTGGCGCGGAGGACATTGGGGAGGATGGCTCGCAGTGGCAGGTCGTCACCGAGCCGGTGGACCTCTCGTCGGTGCGCGGAGCGCTTGAGGCAGCCGGCTTCGCCGCCGCGTCCGCGGACATCACCATGCTTCCGAAGACCACGGTGGAGGCGGGGGAGAAGGAAGCCCGCCAACTGCTGCGCCTTATCGACAGCCTCGAGGAGAATGACGACGTCCAGGACGTCTACGCCAACTTCGACATCTCCGAGGCCGTGATGGAGGCTGTCGCCGGGTAGGCGGATCGTCATCCCCGTTGCGCCAACAGGGGGATGCGGCACCTCGCGTGACCTGGCATCGACTGGCATGCCACGGCAACAATTGCGGCAACACTCGCCCACAGGTTGAGGATGGAGGAGGGTGGAGGCTCCCCACGACAGTCCGAACCCCTCCTGCGGATCGGCCTCAACCCCCGGCGCGTACACCCCCCGCGCCACAATGCTGGCGATGCCCACTCCACGCTGCTGTATGTGTCTGGTCCGCGTCCGGGCCGCGCACGCCACACCCACCCCGTACTGCTCCCTCCACGAGTCGCCGGTGAAGATCGCTGCCGGAGTGTCGGTAGATGTGACATAGTGTTGCGTCCGATTCGGTCAAGACGGCTGCTCGCCGATGTGCGGGGACGGCCGCGCGCCATGGGAGGAATTGCAGGCAATGTCGACGGCTGACTACAACACGCCGATTCCCAGCGGGCTCCTCACACCCGATCTCATCGAAATTCGCGGAACGTCGCTGCACCTCGCTGATGGCTTCCTCGACCAGGTGGACGTGGCCGATGCGTTTGCCCTCGGGGACGTCAGTCGAGCGGCGAACCTCTTCATGAGCTTGGTCCCTGTCGCCAGTCTTGAAGCGATCCGCACGGGGTACGAGGAAGTCTTCTCTGGAGGCGGTCCCGCCGAGACCAACTGGATGATCTTCGACGACCTGATGGACTCGACAAGCCTTTTCCTGACGGGGAACACAGACACGGTGTATGCGTTTTGCATGCTCGACCTTGCGCAGTCGGGCCCGGTCGTCATTGACGTTCCAGCCAATTGCGGACCCAGCACGATCAACGACGCCACGTTCTCGTTCGTGATTGATATGGGTCCTCCCGGACCCGATCGGGGCGCAGGGGGCAAGTATCTGATCCTCGGACCGGACTACTCGGGCCCGCTGAGCGAAACGGTCAATGGCGAGGTCGCTGAGCATGACGGCGAGACCTACTTCGTCGCCCACTCGCCGACGTATGTGAACTGGGTGCCGTGTCGCGGAATGCTGGTCGATGGCGAGACCGCGCCGGCCTCGAGTCTCTTCCGGAACGGGATCAGGGCCTACGCGCTGAGGGACAAGGACAACCCGCCGCCGATGACCTGGAAGAACATGTCGGGCGTCGAGGTCAATACGATCCACTCGAATGACGCGTCCTTCTTCGAGGAGGTGCACAGGGCGATCGACAGGGAGCCGCCCGACGCGTTTGACCCCGAGATCCTTGGGATGGCCAGCCTGCTCGGCATCCGGAAGGGTGAGCCATTCGAGCCGTCGGAGCGCCAGCGCGAGGTCCTCGAGCAGGGTGTCGCCCTGGGCAACGCCTATGCGAGGGCTGTCTCGTTCGCCCCCCGTGCGCCTGAGGCGTACTTGTACGGCGAGGAGAACGGCAAGTGGTACACGATGCTTTACGGCAACGATTACCGCTACCTGATCGACGATGGCGTCGGCGGCGTCGACGCAGAGGCGCGCCTTGCCTTCTACTACGTCGCGACGGTGAACACTCCCGCGATGATCCTCAAGATGCCGGGCGTTGGCTCCCAGTACGCGATGATCGCGCGAGATAGTGATGGAGCCTGGTTGGAGGGGGATCGCACCTACACGCTGCGCCTTCCTCCGGATGTCCCCGTGAAGAACTTCTGGTCCCTCGTTGCATACGATGCCCAGACGCGGTCGATGCTCCAGACACCCGACCAGCCCTTTCCGAGCGTCAACAGCATGCGACCGGATCTCACGACCGAACCGGATGGCAGTGTCAACCTTCATTTCTCGGCTGAGCGCCCAGCCGAAAACAGCGGGAACTGGATTCAGCTCCGGCCCGGAAAGAGTTGGTTCGCGATCATCCGTCTGTACGGACCGCTGGAGCCGTGGTTCGACAAGACATGGCGCCCCGGGGAACTCAACGTGCTCGATTAGCGCGTCGCAGAGCGCGGCCGGCCCGGGGTGGGGATCGGCGATCTTCCAGTGATCGTGCTGGGTATCGATCCGGGTCTGGCCAACACCGGCTATGCGGTGGTGCGGCGCGCGGGAAGCCGGACCGAGGTGCTGGCCCATGGCACGCTGCGCACGGCCCCGTCCACGCCCACCGAGCAGCGCCTCCTCGCCCTTCATGAGGGGCTTGCCGGCGTGATCGGGGAAACCGGTGCCCATGAGGCGGCGATCGAGGCGTTCTTCGTGCATCCGGTGAGCACGTCGGCCATGGGCATGGCCGCCGCGCGCGGGGCCCTGCTGGTCTCATGCGCCCGATCCGGGCTCGCGGTCTCCGAGTACACGCCCACCGCCATCAAGCAGGCCGTTACCGGCAGCGGCCGGGCGGGCAAGGACCAGGTGCGGGCCATGGTGGCCCGGCTCACCGGGGTGGAGGCCGGAACGGACCACGCGGCCGACGCCATCGCCGCCGCCATCTGCCACTGCGCGTCGGGGCCGCTCCGGGAGGCCATCCGCATCCGCGGGCGGCGGTAGCCTCCACTAATGATCCGGTTCGTGCGGGGTGATCTTGCGGCCACCGATGCCGACGGCGTCGTCGTGGCCATGGGCGGCATGGGCATCGCGGTGCGCGTGTCCGACACCACCCGGGCTGCCCTGCCGCCGGCGGGCAGCGAGGTGACCCTGCGCACCCACCTCGTGGTGCGCGAGGATGCCCTTGACCTGTACGGGTTCGCCGACGACGCCGAGCGGGCGTTGTTCGAGGCGCTGATCGGCGTGAACGGCGTGGGTCCCCGCATGGCGCTCGCCATCTGCGGTCTCGGCACGCCTCCGGCGCTCGCCGCCGCGATCGGGGGCGGCGACACCGGCTACCTGTCGAAGGCCGCGGGCGTCGGCCGGAAGACCGCCGACCGGGTGGTGCTGGAGTTGCGCGATTCCATGGGCGCCATGGGCGCCGTGGGCGCCGGGCCACACGTGGCCGGGGGAACGCGCGGCGGCGCCCGCGAGGGCCTGGTGGCCCTGGGGTTCGCGCCGGATGACGTGGACGCCGCGCTTGCCACCGCGGCCGCGGACATGGATGAGGAGGCCCTCATCCGCCACGGCCTGGCGGCGCTGGCCCGATGACTGACCCCGACAGGCTCGCGAGCCCCGATGCGACGCCGGAGGAGCAGGGCGTTGACACCTCGCTGCGCCCGCGGACGCTGGGCGACTTCATCGGCCAGGAGTCCGTGCGCCGACAACTGGGCATCTTCCTGGAGGCCGCACGGCAGCGCGACGAGGCGCTGGATCATGTGCTGCTGGCCGGCCCTCCCGGCCTGGGCAAGACATCCCTCGCCATCATCCTGGCTTCCGAGATGGGGGTGGAGATCACGGTCACCAGTGGCCCGGTGCTGGAGCGCAAGGGCGATCTGGCCGCCATCCTCACGGCGCTTGGCCCCGGTGATGTGCTCTTCATCGATGAGATCCACCGCCTGAACCGCGCGGTGGAGGAGGTTCTGTACCCGGCGATGGAGGACTTCCAGTTGGATGTGGTGCTGGGGCAGGGGCCGCAGGCGCGCACGCTGCGCCTGGACCTGCCGCGCTTCACCCTGGTGGGTGCCACCACGCGATCGGGCCTGCTCACAACCCCGCTGCGCGACCGCTTCGGGGTGGTCCAGCGGTTGGACTACTACGGCCCGGACGACCTCGCGCGCATCGTCACCCGGTCCGCGGACCTCCTGGAGGTCGACATGGCGGATGACGGTGCGCTGGCCATCGCCGGCCGCTCGCGGGGCACGCCGCGCATCGCGAACCGCCTGCTCCGCCGCGTGCGGGATGTCGCCCAGGTGCAGGGCCTCGGCCGCATCAACCGCACGGGCGCAGAAGAGGCCCTGAAGGTGCTGGAGGTGGACGACGCCGGCCTCGATGACCTCGACCGGAAGATCCTGTCGCACCTGGCGGTCACGTTCGCTGGCCGGCCGACCGGCCTCGGCACGCTGGCCGACGCGGTGGGGGAGTCCCCGGACACCATCGAGGATGTCTACGAGCCCTTCCTGCTGCAGCAGGGGCTGCTCGCGCGCACTCCGCGTGGGCGGATCGCCACCGCGCGGGCATATGTGCACCTTGGCCTGGAAGTTCCCCGCGAGGTACGCGCGCACGACGGAGGCCAGGACCCGTTGTTCGACGAGCCCGGCCCGGGCGCGGCATGGGGATCGCTCCCGTAGCGCGCGACCGGGCCGGGTCGCCGACTACATCTTCTGCGTGAACGTCATCTCGAGGTTGACGCCATCGGGGATGCTCTCCACCGCGTCCAGCATGAACTCGTACACCGACCCGCCTGTCGTGAATGCGGTGTTGGTGATGTTGTAGGCGCCTTCGTACTCCGGGGCCACCGTTGTCGTGGGCTCACCCATGTTGGTCCCGGTGAGCGCGATCTGCACGGTCCGTGCAGCAGCGCCGCCGCCGAGCGGGACCTTGGCCGTGCATGTCTGCTCGCTCCCGACGCACTCGATCGGCGCCGCTGCGGACGTCGATGTCGTTGCTGTCGTGGACGCCGCAGTGGTGGCGGCATCATCCGAGCTGCCACATCCCGCCAAGGCGAGGGTTGCTGCGGCGGCGCCTACCGCGAGGGCGGTCAGGATGGCGGGTCGGTTCATTCGGCTCCTCCGGATGTGGGGATGATGGGGGTTCTGACTGCGGGACGCTTTGCCTCGAGTACCTCCCGGTAGATGCGCTCCACCTGGTCGGTCACCCGTGGCCAGTCGAACTCCCGCTTCACGGCTGTTCGCCCCCGGCGGGAGATGTCCTCGGCGGCCGCGGGATCGTCGAGCACCTCGGCGATGCCCCGGGCGAGTTCGGCGGGGTCGTGCGGCGGCACGAAGCGGCCGGGCACATCGCCGCGGATGACCTGCCGGAACCCCACGTTGTCCGCGGCCACCACCGGGGTTCCCGACGCCAGGGCCTCGAGCAGCACCACACCGAATGAGGCCAGCACGCAGGGCGCCGCCATGACGTCCGCCTCGCGGTAGAAGCGGGGGCGCTCCTCGTTCAGGAGCCCCAGCCACTCCACGCGGTCCCAGATGCCGAGCGCGCTCGCCTTGCGCTCGTACACCGGGCGCGCCGGGCCGTCACCGATCACCTGGATCACGAAGTCACGCCCCTCCGCCACGAGGATGGCCGCCGCCTCCAGCAGGTCGCCCAGTGCGTTGCGCGGGTCGAACCGCCCGACGAAGAGGATGCGGGGTGGCCCCGCGGGACGGGACGCGTCGGCGGGAAGCGGGTGGTAGAGGGAGCAGTCGATGCCATTCGGGACGATGTCCCATTCGCCCGGGAAGTACGGGGCGAGGGCCGTGATGCACGCCTCCGAGACGGCGATGCGGCGGTCCAGGCGGGCGAGCGAGTTGCGCACGTAGCGGCCGATGCGGTCGTACAGCCAGTGCCCCTCGTCGAAGTAGGTGTGGAACGTGCCGACGGTGCACGGTGCCGTGGACACCCGCAGCACGCCCATGGGAAGGGTGGGGGAGGCCAGCCCCTGTGCATGCACGACATCCATGCCGCGCACGGCCGTGGCGATCTGGTGCTTGATGCCGAGGCCGATGGTCAGGCGGGCGATCGATCCGTTCGCCACCACCGGCACGGACCGGCCGATCCGCGTGGTGCGGTACCCGTGGAGGCGGTGCGCCTCGCGGTCGAGTTCGGCGGCCTCGCGTGCCTCGCCGATGTTACCGGTGACCACGGTCACGTCGTGGCCGCGCTCCGCGAGTTCCCGTGACAGGAAGTGCACGTGCTCGCTCACACCACCCAGGATGGGGTACGCGTACTCGGTGACCATCGCGATCGACAGAGGCCTCACGGGCGGCCACCGTACCACGGGTGACGGCGGCCCCCGGCCACCCCGGTGCGCCACGGGCGCTGCTAGCCTGCGCGCGTCCCGAACCCCGTCACGGAGGCCGGATTCCGCATGTCGTCGGCGGTCCTTCTGCCCATTTACATAATTATCTTCGTCGCCCTCATCTACTTCGTGGGCATCCGCCCGCAGCAGCGGCGACGGCGCGAGATGGAGGAGCTCTCCAAGTCCCTCCGCACCGGGGACGAGGTGGTGACCACCTCGGGTATCTACGGAGTCGTCTCCGAGGTCGAGGACGGCGGCACGCTCATCCTCCAGGTCGCCGAGGACGTTGACATCCGCATCGCTCAGGGCGCGGTGGCACGCAAGGCCTCGCCGGAGTCGGACGACCCGGGCGTGGTCGACCAGCCGGCCGCCGAGTAGGCACATCGCCATCGACGCGCGCCTGAACGCGGGGGCCCGGTGAGCACCGGCCGCCGCTCGCTGCTCTTCTTCCTGGTCGTGATCGGCCTGGTGGCCGCGTCAGCGGTGGCCATCGCCCTGCGCCCGGCCGTTCTCGGGCTGGACCTGCAGGGTGGGGTGGAGGTGGTGCTGCAGGGCAAGGCCACGCGCGACTCCGAGGTGAACCAGGAGGCCATCGATCGCTCGGTCGAGGTCATCCGCAGCCGCGTGGACGCATTCGGCGTCGCCGAGCCCGAGATCCAGACGCAGGGCGACGACCAGATCGTGGTCTCGCTGCCGGGCGCGCGGAACCCCGAGCAGGTGGTCGAGGACCTCATCAAGCCCGCGCAGCTGGTGTTCACCGACTACCAGGCGAACTTCGTGGCGCAAGGCCCCAGCCTGTGGAAGATGATCCAGCGCGCGCAGTCCACCACGCCGCGCCCGCCCGTGGAGGGCCAGGCCTCCTACTACCTGTTCAAGAAGAACGCGGCGCACGACCTGGTGGCCGGGCCCGAGTACGAGAAAGCCGACCTCCTGCGCGAATACGGCGGTTCGGTGCCGGCCGGCATGGAGATCACGACCGTCCCCGCGGGGCTCGTCATCTACTCCGACGTGCAGCAGCTCGACCCCACCCGCGAGGATGGTCCGTCGCGCACCGTCTACGTGCTCATGCAGGACAAGCCCGCGCTCACCGGCCGCGACATCACGTCGGCCGCGCAGAGCTTCGACTCCGGCTCCCAGGGGGGGAACCAGGAGCCCATCGTCACGATGCAGTTCACCGACGACGGCGCGCAGGCGTTCCAGGGCGTCACGCGTGACCTGGCGCAGCGGGGCGCCCTGCGGCAGGAGCTCCAGAGCTTCGCGATCGTCCTCGACGGGCGCATCATCAGCAACCCGACGGTGGACTACCGCCAGTACCCGAACGGCATCAGCGGCAACAACGGCGCCCAGATCTCGGGCAACTTCACCACCGACACCGCGCGCACGCTCGCCGACCAGCTGAACTCAGGCGCCATCCCCATCCGCCTGGATGTGATCAGCCAGAAGCAGGTGTCCGCGACGCTGGGCGCGGAGTCACTGCAGCAGGGGCTGATCGCCGGCGTCGTCGGGCTGGTCCTCGTCGTCCTGTTCCTCATCGCGTACTTCCGGCTGCTGGGCCTCATCGCCGCCGGGGCCCTGTTGATGTACGCCCTGTTCTTCGCGGCGGTCATCGTGGCGGTGCCCATAACGCTGACGCTGCCCGGCATCGCGGGCGTCATCCTCACCATCGGTGTGGCCTCCGATGCCAACGTGGTCATTTTCGAACGCATGCGCGAGGAGACCCGGGCCGGGCGCAGCACGAAATCGGCCCTGCTCACCGGGTACACGAAGGGCCTGAGCGCAATCATCGACGCCAACGTGGTGACGTTCCTCACCGCTGCGGTGCTCTTCCTGTTCAGCACCGCGGGACCGAAGGGATTCGCCTTCACGCTGATGGTGGGCGTGCTGCTGTCGTTCTTCACCGCAGTCGTGGTGACCCGCCTCATCATCGAGGGCATTTCGAGCACGAAGGCGTTCTCCGATCCGAAGGTGCTGGGACTCGAGGTGCGCGAGCCCCGCTGGAAGTTCGACTTCGTTGGCAAGTGGCGCCTGTGGCTCGCGATCTCGTTCGTGCCCGTGGCCATCGGCGCGGTCTTCATCGGCATCAACGGGCTGAATCTGGGACTGGACTTCAAGAGCGGCACCCGCGTGGTGGTGGCGTT
Source organism: uncultured Thermoleophilia bacterium (assembly GCA_938017905.1). GTDB lineage: Bacteria > Actinomycetota > Thermoleophilia > Miltoncostaeales > Miltoncostaeaceae > SYFI01. The sequence goes on from CALIKX010000004.1 coordinate 12,453, forward strand.
CGAGGGGGCGACACCCACCGAGGGCCAGGTGCGCCAGGTGGTGTCATCCGTGGGCTACCCCGAGGCCAAGATCCAGGAGACCACCGATCCGGCCACGGGCGCGCGCGGATTCCAGGTGCAGACGCCCACGCTGCAGCCGCGCCAGCTGATCGAACTGAAGACGGCGCTCGACCAGGACCTCGGCGGCATCGACGAGCGCTCGTATCAGGTGGAGACGGTGGGGCCGACCTTCGGCCGGCAGGTGGTCGAACGCGCCGGGTGGGCCATCGGCCTGTCGTTCCTGCTGGTCATCATCTACCTGAGCATCAGATTCGAGTACCGGCTTGCGCTACCGGCACTGCTCTCGGTGGTGCACGACGTGTGGTTGTCGCTCGCCGTGTACTCCATCACCGGCAGGGAGGTGACCAGCGCCACGATCGCGGCGCTGCTCACCATCCTCGGGTACTCACTCTACGACGTGGTCGTGGTGTTCGACCGCATCCGCGAGAACGTGCCCCTCATGCGCAATGCGCGCTACAAGGACATCGTCAACCGCTCGGTGCACGAGACCCTGACGCGGTCGCTCATCACCAGCTTCACCACCATCGTGCCGGTCCTGGCACTGTTCTTCTTTGGAGGCGAGACACTCCGCGACTTCGCCTTCGCGCTGCTCGTGGGCCTGCTGACCGGCGGTATCTCATCCCTGCTCATCGCTGGGCCCCTGGCCGCGATCTGGAAGGAGCACGAGCCGGAGGGCCGCAAGCGGACGGCGAAGGCCCGCAAGCGGGCATCGCGCGAGGCCAGCCGCCACGACAGCGACGTGGGGGACATGGAGGTGCTTGCCCGCGCCGAGGCCGCGCTCGTGGAGGAGACGCCCCTTCCGACACTGATGCAGGACGAGGACGATGATCGTCCCGAGCCCGAGCCCGAGCCCGAGCCCGAGCCCGAGCCCGAGCCCGAGCCCGAGCCCGAGCCCGAGCCTCGACCGAAGGCCGAGGCATCCGATGCGCCCGCGGGGGATGATGAAGAGGGTCCCCGGACCCCGGCGCCCCCGCAGCGGGAGCGCCGCCACGGCCGCGTCAAGAGGAGGAAGCGCCAATGATCAGTCCGCGCGAAGCGGTGGAGCAGGCCATCTTCGTCGCCGTTGGCGCGGCGTCACTCACGCGGGAGCGTGCGCAGGGCATCGTGGATGACCTCGTCCGCCGCGGGCAGATGACCGACGAGGAGGGGCGGCGTACGGTCGAGGGGCTCATGGATCGCGTCCGCGCCAGCGGGGAGCAGCAGGGCATCGTCGGGAAGATCGAGGGCGGCGTGCACGGCCTGCTGCGCGAGCTGGGGATCGCCCAGCGTGATGACATCGCCGACGTGGACCAGCGCATCGCCGAGCTCGAGCACCGCATCCGCCTGCTCGAGGAGGCCGCCGGAACGGCGCCCTCCACGGGCGACGCGCCCCCTACCGGGTAGCGGCGGGCGCGCCGATGGGCCACGGCGAGCGCAGGAGGACGCTGGCCCGGCTGCGCGAGATCGCGCAGGTCGCGACCCGGCACGGCTTCGGGTACGTGTTCTCGCGCCGCGGGGCGGGGGACCCGGGCGACCCGTCGGGCGACACCCCGGAGGAGCGTGCCACCCGCGGCCGCAGGCTGCGGGAGATGCTGGAGGAGCTCGGGCCGACGTTCGTGAAGTTCGGGCAGCTCCTGTCGACGCGTCCCGACGTCGTGCCCCCGGACGTCATCGCCGAGCTGCGCAAGCTGCAGGACGAGGCGCGCCCCGAGTCGCTCGAGGCCGTTCGGGAGGTCGTGGAGCAGGAACTGGGCCTCACGCTCGAGCAGGCGTTCGAGTACTTCGACCCGACGCCGCTCGGAAGTGCATCGGTGGGCCAGGTGCACGCCGCACGCCTTCCCGGCGGGCAGGAGGTGGTCGTCAAAGTCCAGCGCCCGGATGCCTCGCGGACCCTGAACGCCGACATCGACCTGCTCTACCGCCTGGCCCGGCTCGCGAAGGACCGCGTGAAGCGCCTGTCGTTCATCGACCTCGAGGGCCTGGTGGACGAGTTCGCCCGCACCGTGCGGCAGGAGCTTGACTACCGCAACGAGGCCCGCAACGACGAGGCCGTGCGGCGCAACTTCGACGGCAACGCCCAGGTGCGCGTGCCCCGGGTGTACTGGCGGCAGACCACCGGGCGGGTGCTCACCCAGGAGCGCCTGCACGGGCCCACCCTCGCGCACGTCGACCTGGACGTGATGAGCCAGGAGGAGCGGCGCACGCTGGCCGCGCGCATCGCCGAGTCATGGATGCAGATGGTCTTCGGCGATGGCCTGTTCCATGCCGATCCGCATCCGGCGAACATCATCGTGCTCGGTCCCGATGAGATCGGCCTCATCGACTTCGGGATGGTGGGGGTGCTCTCGCAGTCCGACCGCGAGTCGGCCATCCGCCTGTTCACCGATGTCCTCGGGCAGGAGACCCAGCGGCTGCCGCGCGACCTGAAGGCGCTCGGCATCCGCTATCCGAGGGAGCTGGAGGACGAGTTCGCGCGCAGGCTCGAGGACATGATGTCCCGCTACGTGGGCATGTCCATGGACGAGCTGGATGTGCGCGAGATCCTGCACGAGCTGTTCGGGGTCATCTATGCGCTGGACATCACGCTGCCGTCGCGGTGGATCCTGCTGGACAAGGCCCTCGCGACCCTCGCGGGGGTTGCCCTGGAGATCTCGCCGGACTTCAACGTGTTCGAGACCGCCCGGCCGTACGCCCGCAGGCTGATGTTCGCGAAGTACAGCCCCGAGCGCATCTCGCAGCGGGTGCAGGCCGACGTGGGCCGCTACGCCACCGCGCTGCTCGAGTACCCGCTGCAGTTGGGTGAGCTTCTCGATGAGTTCAAGGATGGCGAGGTGCATGTCGCCATCGATCTCGAGGAGCTGAAGGAGGCCAGCGACAAGGCGCTGACCGCCGCCAACCGCCTGGCAATTGCCCTGGTTTCCGCCGCCGTCATCCTGGCGTCGGGGATCATCGGCACGTTCGTCACGGAGGGCCCGCGCCTGTTCGGCCTGGCCCTCATCGGCGTGCCGGGGTTTGTCGCCGGTCTCGTCCTGTTCGGGTGGCTCGTGCTTGGAATGGTGCGAAGCGGCCACTGGTAGCGGCATCCGGCCGCCGCATTACGATCGGCCGGGTTGAGCGCACACGGCGACAATCCGGCCAGTTCGGAGGATGCTCCGCCCGCATGGCGCGCGGAGCGCGTGGCGTACGGGGATGTCCTGCGGCTGGAGGATGCCCTCGGGTGCCCTGAGCCCGTCGCCTGGGTGCTGGCGCGCCGCGGGCTGTCGGATCCCGCGGACGCACGCGACTTCCTCGCGGCGGACGGCCCGCTGGGGGACCCCCGGGCGATCGCCGGGGTGGGTGAGGCCGCCGACCGCCTGCGCGAGGCCATCGCGCGCGGCGAGCACGTGGCCGTGCATGGCGACTACGACTGCGACGGGGTGTGCTCCACGGCCATCCTCGCCGGGGCGCTCCGCGCGCGCGGGGCAACGGTGAGCACCTTCATCCCCAGCCGGTTCACCGATGGCTATGGGGTATCGGAGCGGGCCGTGGAGGACCTCGCGGCGAAGGGCGCCACCGTGCTCGCATGCGTCGACTGCGGTACCGCCAGCGTGGAGGAACTGCGGCGGGCGGACGAACTCGGGATGGACGTGATCGTCCTCGACCACCACCTCGCCGCGGGTGCGCGGCCCCCCGGGATCCTCGCGAACCCCGCGCTCGGCCGCGGCATGGATGCCCTTCCGGCCGCCGCCGGGGTGGTGTTCGACGTCGCGCGCGTGCTCGCCGCCGGCGACGACAGCCTGCTCGGTCCGGCGGCCGATGACGGCGTGGACCTGGCGGGCATTGCAACCGTGGCCGACGCGGTGCCCCTGGTGGGAGGCAACCGCCGGCTGGTGCACCGCGCGCTCCGCTCCATCCGCCGCGGCGAGCGCCCGGGCATCGTGGCCCTGCTGGCGGCCGCCGGCCAGGGGCACCGGGGGATCACGCCACGCGGCCTGTCGTTCACGATCGCGCCCGCCATCAATGCGGCCGGGCGCCTGGGTGATGCGGGCACGGCCCTGGACCTGCTGCTCGAGGACGACCCGGCCGCGGCACGGGCGCTCGCGGATGAGCTCTGGGCCATGAATGCGCGCCGGCGGGAGGTGGAGCGGCAGGTCACCGCCGAGGCCATCGCGATGGTCGAGGCGGCCCCCCGGGCGGACGCCGGCTCGGCGGTCACCGTGGTGGCCGGTGATGGCTGGCATGAGGGCGTGGTCGGCATCGTGGCGTCGCGGCTGGTGGAACGCTTCGGCCGCCCCGCGATCGTGCTGGCCACCGATGGTGCGACCGCCAAGGGGTCGGGCCGCAGTCTGCCGGGCCTCGACCTGCACGCGATGGTGTCCGAGGCCGCTGGGCGACTGACGCGGTGGGGCGGGCATGCGGGTGCGGTGGGCGTGTCGCTCGCCGCCGATGACATCCCCGCCTTCCGCGAGGAACTGCAGTCCGCTGCGGCGGGCAGGCGCGCGGACCTGCGCCGGGCCCGCACCCGGGCGGTCGATGCCGTCGTGGCCGGTGCCGACCTCACGCTCACGACCGCGGAGGCGCTCGAGGCGCTGGCCCCATTCGGGCGCGGCAACCCCGAGCCCGAGCTGGTGGTCCCGGGGTGCGCGGTGACCGGGGTCAGCCGCGTGGGCGAGGGTCGTCACCTGCGCGCGCGCCTGGTGGCGGGCGGCGTGACGGCTCCCGCGATCGGTTTCTCAATGGGCCGCGATGCGGCGGCGGTCGAGGAAGCGGGCCCCGATGCGCGCTTCGACGCCATCGCGCGCCTGCAGGTGGAGCGCTGGCAGGACACCACGGGCCCGCGCGTCTCCCTCGACGCCCTGGCTCCGCTGCCGTCGGGTTCCGATCCGCCCGGGGCGTGCGCCGAGGCCTGCAGCACCGCGTGCATGTGGCGACTGGACCCTGCGCACCTGCCCGACATGGTGGCCGACCCGTTCGGGCCCACCGCACCGGTTACGGGCATCGCGCCCCCGGCCATGGTCCGGGACCGCCGTGGCGAGGGTCGTGGCCTCGCCCTCGTGTGTGCGCTGGCGTATGCCGATGCCGGCGTGGCCGCGGTGGTCGCCGACATCCCCCGCCGCCGCGCGGCCCTGCGCGATGTTCTCGCCCCCGGCCGCCTCGGGGTGGATGCCGCGGTGATCGGTGGCGACCGCTGCGATGCGGCGGCCATCCGTGATCGACTCGCCCTCGCGCGCGGAGGGCGCGTGCTGGCCCTGCTCGACTATCGAGCCCTGCGCGAGGTGGATCTTCCGGCCGGCGTGCACCTGGTGGTGATCGACCCGCCGGTGACCGATGTCGATGCGGGCTGGCTGCGGGCCGCCGCCGCCGGGCGCACTGTGCACCTGGCGTGGGGTCCCGACGAGATCGGCCTCGCCCTGCGCGTGATGCAGGCCGACCTGGCGGTGCGGGACGTGGCCGCCGGCATCTGGCCCGGCCTGCCCGCGGACGGGGCGCTGCTGCCCTGGGGCCCGGCTGCCGACGCGGCCCTTGCCGGCACCGGGCCGGTCGTTCGCCCGCCCCGCGCGGTGGCGGTGGCCCTTGCGGCGCTTGCGGAGGCGGGCCTGGTGGTGGTGGATGACCACGGGCTGCGCGTGGTGCCGGGCGCGCCGCGCGCGGATCTCGCGGCTGGGGCGATCGGGCGTCGTGCCCGTGCCCTCGTGGATGAGGCCGCCGCCATGGCGGGCCGCGCGATGACCACCGACCTGTTCGGTGCCGTGCCGGATGCGCTGCATGGCATGACCCGCGCGTTATCGTAGGGACCATGGGTACTCCCCTTGCAGACCTCGGACTCACGTCGCCCACGGGCGACGCGGACGTCGAGGGCCTCGTGCGGGAGGTCCTGGCGCACCATCCGGACTCCGACGTGGACGCCATCCGGCGTGCATATGCCTTCGCGGAGGAACGGCACCGCGGCCAGCAGCGGCACTCGGGCGATCCGTACATCACGCACCCGCTGGGGGTGGCCCGCATCGCCGCGGGGCTCGGGCTGGACGCCGAGACCATTCAGGCGGCGCTGCTCCACGACGTGGTGGAAGACACCGGCGCCACGCGCGATGACGTGGAGGCGGCGTTCGGCCCGCAGGTAGCGGCCATGGTGGATGGCGTCACCAAGCTCACGCGCATCCACTTCGAGAGCCAGGAGGAGCGGCAGGCCGAGAACTACCGCAAACTCATCATCTCGATGTCGTCGGACATCCGCGTGCTGCTCATCAAACTCGCCGACCGGCTGCACAACATGCGCACGTTGTCGTATATGAGCAAGGCCAAGCAGATGCAGAAGGCACGAGAGACACTGGAGGTCTACGCGCCGCTGGCTCATCGCCTGGGCATCCAGTCGCTCAAATGGGAACTGGAGGACCTGTCGTTCGCCGCGCTGCACCCGAAGCGCTACGCCGAGATCCAGCAGATGGTCAACCAGCGGCGAGGCGACCGCGAGGACTACGTGCACGACGCGGGCGAGATCCTGCGGGCGGAGTTGCGCGAGGTGGGGATCGAGCCGGTGGAGATCACCGGGCGCGCGAAGCACTTCTACTCGATCTACGAGAAGATGACCCGCAAGGGCAAGGAGTTCAACGAGATCTACGATCTCACCGCCATGCGGGTGATCGTGGAATCGGTGAAGGACTGCTACGGCGCGGTGGGGATCATCCATTCGCTCTGGAAGCCGATGCCCGGACGGTTCAAGGACTACATCGCCATGCCGCGGCTGAACATGTACCAGTCGCTCCACACCACGGTGATCGGACCGCAGGGAACGCCGCTGGAGATCCAGATCCGCACCCCCGAGATGCACCACACCGCGGAGTATGGGGTGGCGGCCCACTGGATGTACAAGGCCGAGGGCCGCGGCAGCGGCGGAGGCTCGGGCGACGGGCTCGAGTGGCTCTCGCAGATGATGGACTGGCAGCAGGACACGACGGACCCCGGCGAGTTCATGGAGAGCCTGCGCAGCGACCTCTACTCGCAGGAGGTGTACGTCTTCACCCCGAAGGGCGAGGTACGCGCGCTGCAGGCGGGCGCGACGCCCCTGGACTTCGCCTATGACGTGCACACGGACGTGGGGCACCGGTGCGTGGGGGCCAAGGTGAACGGCCGCATCGTGCCGCTCACCCACACGCTCGAGTCGGGCGACTTCGTGGAGGTCCTCACCTCGAAGGCACCCCGTGGGCCCTCGCGCGACTGGCTGTCGGTGGTGAAGACCTCCAAGGCCCGGTCGAAGATCCGCTCCTTCTTCAGCCGCGAGCAGCGCGAGGACGCCGAGCACCACGGGCGCGAGGTGCTGCAGGAGGCCCTGCGCAAGGCCGGGTTGCCATCGCAGCGCATCGTCGGTTCGCCGCTGTTCGCCGAGGTCATCCAGGAGATGGGCTTCAAGCGCGCCGAGGACTTTTACATCTCCCTCGGGTCGGGCAAGACCTCTGCGCAGGTCGTGGCCAATAAGATCATTGCGGGCATCAAGCACGACGACGCCGAGGTGCAGGCAGCCCCCGCCCTGCCCGACGCACGCGAGGGCCGCGCGCGGCAGTCCGCCCCGTCGAGCGACCTCGGCATCGAGATCGAGGGCGTTGCCGATGTGATGGTGCGCCTGGCCAAGTGCTGCAAGCCCGTTCCCGGTGACGACATCGTCGGATACATCTCGCTGGGGCGCGGAATCACGATCCATCGGGAGGACTGCCCGAACGCCCGCGCGCTCATGCGAAGCCCCGAGCGCTTCACGCCGGTGGCATGGGGTGGCGAGAGCCGGCAGTCGTTCCGGGTGGAACTGGCGGTGGAGGCCTGGGATCGGCACCGGCTGCTGGAGGACATCTCGCGCACCATCGCCGAGAACGGGGTGAACATCGTCGGCGCGAACTGCCAGGTGGACGACCAGATGGCGCGCCACCGCTTCGTGCTCGAGATGGCCGACGTCGACACCCTGCGCGGGCTCACGAGCCAACTGCGCAACGTGGACTCGGTGTTCGACGCATACCGGGTGACCCCGGGCGCCTGACCGTCCCGCGCTGCTGGTAGCGTCCCTGCGCAGTGGACGCAGTGGACATCATCATCCTGGCGGCTGCCGGAGTCGGCCTGGCCGCCTTCGTGGTGCTGGCCGTCATCATCCTCCGTCAGGGGCGCGCGCTCAAGGAGCTCGAGGAGCGCATCGGCCCGCCCGTGCCGCCCGCCGCCGCGCCGTCGCTGGAGCGGGTGCGCGCAGTCCGCGCGCAGGCGTCCGCCGTGGCGGAGGCACCGGCCGAGCAGGCCGCAGCCGCGGCGCCCTCGCCGGGGCGCGATGACGGGTCGCCGGGCGCAGCGCCGTCGCCGGAACCTGCCCAACCCCGGCAGACCGCGCGCCAGGCGGCCGCAGCGAAAGCCGCGGAGAAGGAGGCCCGGAGGTCGCGGGGCCGGGCGGATGAGGCCGGAGCCGGTGATGCTGACGATTCGGCGGGCCGCGGCCTGGTGCTCGGCGCGATCGCCATCGTGGTGATCGGCCTTCTCGGCGCCGGGGGCTGGTACCTGTTCATCCGCGACGACGGATCTGCGGGCACCCCGACGACGGCCCAGTCCACCACGCAGGCATCCACCGGGACCACCACGACCGACAGCGGCATCGTGCCGGAGGACGTTCCCCCGCTCGCGAACAAGGCCGCATACACCGTGGCGGTGCTGAACGCCAGCAATGTCACGGGCGCGGCCGCCAACAAGGTGGCGCCACGCGTGCAGGCCGACGGCTACACCCTCGGGGTGGTGGACAACGCCTCGGAGCAGGGCCTCACGGAGTCCCAGGTGCAGTACGTGAAGGGCCGCAAGGAGGTGGGGTGGAACCTGGCCAAGGACCTGGGGATCACCCGGGCCGTTGCGGTCGACTCCCTGGCGCAGGGGCGCATCGGCACCGCGGACGCCGTGGTGGTCGTGGGCACCGACCTGGCGAAGTAGTGGGTCAGGGCGCGCTGGGCGCGCCGTGACCACCACCGCCCGGGGTGCACTGCTCGATGACCGACCCGGCGGCAAGCCGTCCACGCCACTTCCCGGCCACGGCGACGTCATCGATGAGGGTCTGGCCGACCTCGCCGTTCCCCCCGCCCGCCGCACCGGCCGGTGCGGATCGGCGCCGCTCGGCGATGAGCGACACATCGGCATCCTCGAGCACCCGGATGCGCCGGATGACGCCGTCGCCGCCCCTGCGGCCCCCGCTGCCGCCCGACCCGCGGCGAACGGCGTAGCGCTCGACGCGCACGGGCATTGCCACCTCGAGGGCCTCGACCGGGGTGTTGAGGGTGTTGCTCATGGCCACATGCACGGCCGACGGTCCCGGGGCACGGGATGACGCGCCCTGCCCGCCGCCCAGGGTCTCGAAGTACACGCGCCCCGCGAACCCCAGCGTGAGGTTGTTCATCGTCCCTTGGCCCTGGGCCGGCACGTCCGCGGCCCCGGCCAGGGCGCCGAGGACGGCGTCCGCGATGCGGCTGGATGCCTCGACATTGCCCGCGGCCACGGCGGCGCCGCGCGGGGCGTTCACCAGTGAGCCCGCGGGGGCGACGATGTGCACGGGGGCGTAGGCGCCCGCCGACGCGGGGATGTCCGGGTCGGTCGCCACGCGCACGGCGAAGAACACCGATGACCGCGTGACGGCGATGGGGCAGTTCAGGTTGCCCGGCCCGGCGGCATCCGTCCCCGTGAAGTCGACGCACATGGAATCGCCCTCCACGGTCACGCGCACCCGGACCGTCAGGTCGTCGTCGGTGACGCCATCGCCTTCCAGGGCCTCTGCGTGCGACCACTGCCCGTCGGGCATCGCGGCGATGGCGGCGCGTGTGCGGCGTTCCGCATAGGCCAGCAGGGCGTCCATCGCGCCCGCCACGGCCACCGTGCCCCCACGTGCGGCGGCGAGTTCCGCAATTCGCCGGGCGGCCAGGTCGTGCGCGGCCACCTGTGCGGCGATGTCGCCACGCCGCTCCGCGGGCGTGCGCGAGTTGGCGAGGATGATCTCCAGGACCGACCGATCGGTCCCATCGGGGCCGGCCAGGCGCACCGGCGGTATCACCAGGCCCTCCTGGAGGAGTTCGGTCGCCCCGGCGGGCATGGAGCCCGCGGTCATGCCGCCGACGTCGGCGTGGTGCGCCCGGGTGACGGCATGGGCCACGAGCCGACCGTCGAACGCAATGGGCGATACCACGGTGAGGTCGGGCAGGTGCGTGCCGCCCGTGAACGGGTCATTCACGATCCATGCGTCGCCGGGCTGCGCGCCCGCGGCCATCACGGCCGCAACCGCCTCGGGCATCGCGCCGAGGTGCACCGGGATGGAATCGGCCTGCGCGATCATCCGGCCCGCCGCGTCGAACAGCGCGGTGCTGCAGTCCCGGCGCTCCTTGATGGTGACGCTGAAGGCCGATCGCACCAGGGCCGCCTGCATCTCGTCGGCCACGGCCCGCAGCGCCGCACTCCACACCTGCAGGCCGACCGCGTCCAGCCCGCTCACGACCGCTCCATCCGGATCGTCCCGTCGGGGTGCACTGCCGCAGCCCATCCGGCGGCGATCCAGCAGGTGCTGCCGTCCATCGCCACGGCCGCGGGGCCATCCACCTCACGGGCCCCCGATCCGTCGGGATGCAGTGCGGTCGCGGGGCCATCCGTGACGGCTGCCACTCGCACCGACACCGCCTCCACGGGGGCATCGGGAAGCGCGCCGCCGGCCACGTGCGCGTGGGCATCGTGGAACGCCCGGGCCAGTTCGGACTCGGGGCCGGAGGGGTCCCAGGGCACGGTGAGGGCGTGGCTCTGCCCGGCGTACCGGCAGTCCACGGCCACCTCCACGCGCCCGCCCGGCACCTCGCCCTGCGCGCGTTCGATGAGGGGCGTCGTCGCGGCCGCGAGCCCGGACCCCTCCGTCACGGGCAGCAGAACGCTCTGCACGTGATCGCGTCGCTCCCCGGCAACCACCATCCCGAGCGCGGCGAGAACCCCGGCGGTGGCCGGGCAGGTGACCCGTGACATCCCGAGGCCCTCCGCCACCGCGCACGCATGAAGGGGGCCGGCCCCGCCGAAGGCGATCAGCACGCCCCCGCGCGGATCCACGCCGCGTTCCACGCTCACCACGTGCAGGGCGGCGACCATCTGCTGCACCGCGACGTCCACGATCCCCTGGGCACAGCCCTCGGGGGTGAGCCCCAGCTCCGCGGCGAGCCCCTCCACGGCGGCGCGTGCGGCCCGGCCATCCAGCCCGATGGTGTCCCCGATGCCGAGGTCCCCGCCCAGGCGCCCGAGCACCACGTTGGCGTCCGTCACCGTGGGCCGCACCCCGCCGCGCCCGTATGCGGCCGGACCGGGCACCGCGCCGGCCGACCGCGGGCCCACCCGGAGTGCCCCGCCGGCGTCGGCCCATGCGATGCTGCCGCCCCCGGCGGAGACCGTCTCGATGTCCAGCATGGGCAGGTGCACCGGATGCCCGGCCACCACGCGGCCATGGGCGCGGCCGGGCGCGCCGTCGCGGATGAGCGCGACGTCGCAGGAGGTCCCTCCCATGTCGAAGGCCAGGGCCACGGGTGCCCCATCGGCCCGCGCCACGTCCGCCGCCGCAACCACGCCCCCGGCCGGGCCGGACAGCACCGTGCGCGATGCGTGAGAGGCCGCATCGCCGAGGGGGAGCAGGCCGCCGTTTGACTGCATGATGCCGGGGGCAGGCAGGCCGGCCACGCGCGCGCGCCGGCCGAGCGCCCCGAGGTACTCGGCGAGCACGGGCGTGAGGTAGGCGTCCAGCACGGTGGTGGCGATCCGCTCGTACTCGCGGATCTCCGGCAGCACATCCGACGACACGGACACATGAACGTCGGGCATCGCCTCGCGCAGGCGCGCGGCGATCCGGCGCTCGTGCGTGGGGTCCGCATATGCGAACAGCAGCCCCACGGCGATCGCCTCGGGGCGCACGCGGCGCACCGCATCGACGGTGGTTGCGATTCCCTCCTCGGTGAGTGGGGTGACCACGCCCGCAGGGCCCATGCGCTCTGGCGCGGGGACCACGCGGTCGGACGGCACCAGCGGCGGCGGGTGGTCCATGTCGAGGCGGTAGAGGGATGCCCGGTCCTGGCGGCGCAGTTCGAGCACGTCCTCCAGGCCGGCCGTGGCCACGAGTGCCGTGCGGGCACCGGTGCCCTCGAGCATGGCGTTGGTGCCGACGGTCATCCCGTGCGCGATTCGCGAGACATCCGCGGGCGTCCTCCCGGCGGCGTCGAGCGCCGCGAGCACTGCGCGGATGACGCCTTCGCCCTGATCACCCGGCGTGGTCGGGACCTTCGCAACGTGCACCCGGCCGTCCGCGACCGCGACTGCGTCGGTGAACGTGCCTCCCACGTCCACTCCGACCAGCGCGAGGGGGGCGTCGCCCCGGGCGGGATCTACCATGGTCAGGGAATCTAACCCCGACCCGGGAGGACCGTCCTGCGCCATCTGCTTGCCCTCGTCGTTACGGCCATCGCCCCCGCGGGCGCCTGTGCGGTGGCCGCGCCCCCGCCCCTCGCGCCGGGCCAGGACCTGCTCGCCGTGCCGAATGGCGATCTGGCCGATGGGCTCTCCGGGTGGGGTGCGGTGGGGCCGTCGCTGGAGCTCGTGGGCGGGCCGCTGGTCCAGGCGGCGGACAACACCAGCGTGGTCACCCCGCCGGTCACCGTGCCCGCCACCGGGCAGTCCCTGCCGGTCAGGCTGGGCGTCCCGGGTGCGAACGCCCTGCTCGACGTCCGGGCCCGGCCGCTGGACGGCGGCCCGGAGGTCGCCCTGGGCACCATCGAGCCCACGCGGGCAGTGCGCGTGCACGATGTGCCCGTCGGCGCGGTGCGCGGCCGGACGGTGCAGATCGTGCTCGACCCCATCACGTCTCTCGGCCGGCGGCTGTACGTGCGGTCAGTGGGTCCCGTGCAGGAAGTCCTCCCGGGGTGGCAGGTCAGGCGCGGGCTGCCGGGCATTATCCGCGCCTGGCGCCGGCAGGGAGTGCGCTCGCGCGATGGGGTGCTGGCCCTGCGGACCCCATCGCTGGAGATCCCCACGGGGGTCTCCCGGCTGGGCCTGGTGGTACGGGGCTCGGGCGTCGTGCGTGCCCGTGCGGGCGCCCGCACCGTGCGGCGCAGAGCGGAGTGGTCGCGGTGGACGGCGATCCACGTGCCCATTCGTCCCGGGCCGGATGGTGTGGTGATGGACGTGACCG
>CALIKX010000005.1 GCA_938017905.1 uncultured Thermoleophilia bacterium
CGTCTATGCGACCCCGTTCTGCGCCTACTGCGTGGGGGCGAAGCGCTACCTGCGGCGCCGGGGAATCCCGTTCGACGAGGTGCGCATCAACCTCATGCGGCCCGGGGCGCGCGACCGCATACAGGCCGCGAGTGGCGGTGGTCGCACGTTCCCGCAGATCGTGATCGACGGCGATCCCATCGGCGGCTTCGACAGCCTGCGTGCCCTGGGGCGCTCGGGCGAACTGGCGCGCCGCCTGGGCGGCCCACCCGGAGCGGGCTGACCGGCATGGGCTGCGCGGTGGCATGGACGCTGCGGGCCCTGCTGGTGGTGCTGGCCGTCGCGGCGCTCATCGGTCTGGGCGTGGTGTTCACCGGTGCCGAGGGCACGGTGATGCAGGTGCTGGGGGCCGCCCTGCTGCTGGCGCTGCCCGCCGCGCTCGCCCCGTGGACGGCCCTGCGGACGGTCATCGCCACACTCGCAGGCGCCGGCGCGGTGCTCACCTGGATCACCATCTGGGCACCGGACGATGGGGGATCACCGTGGGTGGGCCGGGCCGCCGCGATGATCGCCGCCCTGCTGGTGGGGGTGGCCGTCGCACTGGTGCTGCGGCACCTGTCGGCACCGGCGAGGGCGCGGCGTGCCCGGCGGGTGGCCGTTGCCGCCGACGTGGCGGGCCTGGTGCTGCTGGGGATGGTGTGGGCGATGATCGCCACCGATGGCGCGGCCGGTATCCCCGACCGCGCCATCGGTGGCACGGCAATCATCTACGCGGCGTCTGCCCTCGGCGCGCTGGTGATGGCCGTGATGCGCTCGTACGCCATCGTGCGCCGCGACTGATGCCGCGGGTCATGCCACCGGCTGCGGCTCCGTCACCGGCTGCGGCACGATGCGGATGTACGGGCGGGGCTCCTGCCATCCCTCGGGCCAGATCTCCGCGGCCTGCTCGTTGGAGACCGACCCCGCGATGATCACGTCGTCACCCTGCTGCCACTGGGCCGGGGTGGCCACCTTGTGGCGGGCCGTGAGCTGCAGGGAATCGATCACCCGGAGCACTTCGTCGAAGTTGCGACCGGTGGTCATCGGGTAGACCAGCAGCAGCTTCAGCGACTTGTCGGGGCCGATGACGAACACGTTGCGCACCGTCTGGTTGTCGGCCGGGGTGCGCGACAGCGGGTCGCCATCGACGTCGGCCGGCAGCATGCCGTAGGCCTTCGAGATGGCGAAGTCGGCGTCGCTGATGATGGGGTAGTTCGGAGCCGTGCCCTGCGTCTCCTCGATGTCCCTCGCCCACTCCTGGTGGCGGTCGAGCGGGTCCACGGAGAGGCCGATGATCTTCACGCCGCGGGCGTCGAACTCGGGCTTGATGCGCGCCATGTATCCCAGCTCGGTGGTGCACACCGGGGTGAAGTCCTTCGGGTGCGAGAACAGCACCGCCCACGACTCGCCGATCCACTCGTGGAACCGGATGGTGCCCTCGGTGGTCTCGGCCGTGAAGTCCGGGACAGTCTGGTTGATGCTGAGTGCCATGAGTCTCCTCGCGCGGGTCGGCGTGCTAATCACAATAACACCATTTGCTTTTACGCTAATAAAGACTAGCGTCTCGATCGCAAAAGGGAAGGCGCCGCCCCGGCGCCCCATGAAAACGAGGTGAAAATGTCCGTACGTCCTGAGGTGATCGCCGCCAACCAGGCCTACGCCGCCGGCTTCGACAAGGGCGACCTGGCCCTCCCCCCCGCCCGCAGGTTCGCGATCCTCACGTGCATGGACGCCCGCCTCGACCCGGCGAAGTACGCGGGCCTCGCCGAGGGCGACGCGCACGTCATCCGCAACGCCGGCGGCCGTGCAAGTGACGACGCCATCCGCTCGCTGGTGATCTCCTACAAGCTGCTGGGAACCCGCGAGTGGTTCGTGGTGCACCACACCGACTGCGGCATGGAGTTCTTCACCAACGAGGTCATGGGCGACCTGCTGGCCTCCAGCCTGGAGACCGCCGAGCTCGGCGCCGACGGCTTCGTGGACGTGGGCGCGGGCCCCGGCTCGGACGTGGGCCGCTCCATCGACTGGCTGACCATCAGCGACCAGGCGGGCGCCGTGGTGGACGACGTGCGGCGCATCCGCGAGCACCCGCTGGTTCCGGGTGACATCCCGGTGTACGGCTACGTCTACGACGTCCGGACCGGCGTGCTGGTGGAGATCCCTGAGGCAACGGCCGTGGGCGCAGCCACGGCAGCCGCCACGGCCTAGGGGCGCCACGCCAGCCGGACGGCGCTTGCCGCGCGCCGTCCGGCTGGCATATGTGGCGCTGCCCTAGCGGTGCAGGTCGAAGCGGTCGAGCTCCATCACCTTCACCCACGCCGCCACGAAGTCGTCCAGGAACTTCCCGGCCGAGTCGTCGCAGGCGTACACCTCGGCCAGCGCGCGCAGTTCGGAGTTGGAGCCGAACACCAGGTCAACGCGGCTGCCGGTCCAGCGCACCTCGCCGGTGGCGCGGTCGCGGCCTTCGAACGTCTCCTCGGCCTTGGACGTGGGATCCCACACCGTGCCGATGTTGAGGAGGTTGACGAACACGTCGGTGGTCAGCGCGCCGGGGCGGTCGGTGAGCACCCCCAGGTCGCTGCCGCCGGTGTTGGCCCCCATCGCCCGCAGGCCACCCACCAGCACCGTCATCTCCGGCGCCGTCAGGGTGAGCAGGCTGGCCTTGTCCACCAACAGCCGCTCGGCCGGCCACGGGTGACCCGGGCGCAGGTAGTTGCGGAAGCCGTCGGCCATGGGCTCGAGCACCGCGAACGACTCCACGTCGGTCATCTCCTGCGTGGCGTCGGTGCGGCCCGGCGTGAAGGGCACGGTGATCTCCGCGCCCGCCGCCGCCGCGGCCATCTCCACGCCCACGCCGCCTGCCAGCACGATCAGGTCGGCAAGCGAGATGCGCACGCCGGTGCCGTTCTGCGCGCCGTTGAAGTCGGCCTGGATGCCCTCGAGCACGCCGAGCACGCGCTCCAGGTTGGTCGGGTCGTTGGCCTCCCATCCGCGCTGCGGCTCCAGGCGGATGCGCGCGCCGTTGGCGCCGCCGCGGTGGTCGCTGCCGCGGTAGGTGGATGCCGACGCCCATGCGGTGCGCACCAGGTCGGCCACCGTCAGGCCCGACGCGGAGATGGCTGCCTTCAGCGTGGCCACCTCGGCGTCGCCCACCAGTGCGTGATCCACCGGCGGCACCGGGTCCTGCCAGATCAGCTGCTCATCCGGCACCTCGGTCCCCACGTATCGGGCGATGGGCCCCATGTCACGGTGGGTCAGCTTGAACCACGCCCGGGCGAAGGCATCGGCGAATGCCTCCGGGTCCTCCAGGAAGCGCCGGCCGATCTTCGCGTAGTCCGGGTCCTCGCGCAGGGCCATGTCGGCCGTGGTCATCATGGGCGCATGGCGCTTCGTCGGGTCCTGGGCATCCGGCACGGCGTCGGCCAGCGCGCCGTCCTTGGGGTGCCACTGCCACGCACCCGCCGGGCTCTTGGCCAGCTCCCACTCGTTGTCGTAGAGCAGCTCCAGGTAGTCCATGTCCCACTGGGTAGGCGTGCGGGTCCACGCGCCCTCGATGCCGCTGGTGATGGTGTCGTCGCCGTCACCCGAGCCAAAGGTGTTCCGCCACCCCAGCCCCTGCTGCTGGATGGGCGCGCCCTCGGGGTCCGGCCCCACGTACTCGTCGGGATCGGCCGCGCCGTGGCTCTTGCCGAAGGTGTGGCCGCCCGCGGTGAGGGCGAAGGTCTCCTCATCGTCCATCGCCATGCGCCGGAAGGTCTCGCGGATGTCGCGCGCGGAGCCCAGCGGGTCGGGCTCGCCATTCGGACCCTCGGGGTTCACGTAGATCAGCCCCATCTGCACGGCGGCAAGCGGGTTCTCCAGCTCGCGGTCGCCCGTGTAGCGCTGGTCGCCCAGCCACTCGCCCTCGGGTCCCCAGTAGATGTCCACCTCGGGCTCCCAGATGTCCTCGCGGCCGCCGCCGAACCCGAAGGTCTGGAAGCCCATGGACTCCAGCGCGCAGTTGCCGGCCAGGATCATCAGGTCGGCCCACGACAGCTTGCGGCCGTACTTCTGCTTCACCGGCCACAGCAGGCGCCGCGCCTTGTCGAGGTTGGCGTTGTCCGGCCAGCTGTTGAGCGGCGCGAAGCGCTGGCCGCCCGTGCCCGCCCCGCCCCGTCCGTCGGCGATGCGGTAGGTGCCCGCGCTGTGCCACGCCATGCGGATGAAGAGCGGACCGTAATGACCGAAGTCCGCCGGCCACCACGGCTGCGAGGTGGTCATCAGGTCCACGATGTCGGCCTTCACGGCGCCGAGGTCGAGCGTGGCGAACTCCGCCGCGTAGTCGAAGCCCTCGCCCATGGGGTCGGCAGTGGGCGGGTTCTGGCGAAGCGGCGCCAGGTCCAACTGCTCGGGCCACCAGTCACGGTTGGTCATGCCGGCTCCCGCGCCGGTCACCGGGCACTTCGCGTCACTGCTCACAGGGCATCCTCCGGTCATCGTCGGAACACCCCGAAAAGTAGCCGTGTCACCCGTCACCTGGCGGACGAACCGTCCTGCTTGGCCGGACGACCTGCCCGATTCCCGTGACGCGGTGGGTCCCGCATTCGACTGCACCCGCGGCTGTCCTCAACACGTGGCGAGCCTGAACCCGAGCTGATGGGGCAGATGGTGGCGTACCGCGACGGTCAGTTGTCCCGGATTTAACGCGGTTGTGGCCTATGTGACCGGCTTCCCCGCTACCGTTCAAAAGGGGCTTGAGCGGACCATCGCTCTTGGAGCAATCCCCCGCTCGCCGGCATGGAGGACACTTCAGTGACGACATCGGATGCGCCCGCTCGCCTGTTCAGGGGCGGCGGCTCATTCCAGGCGGACCTTACCCGTGCCGTGAGGGACATACTGGACGAGAAGGCACTCCGTCGCGGCCGCATGCGCTTCTTCTCCAAGGCCGCCTTCATGCTGCTCTGGACGGCGGCGTCGTACGCCTACCTGGTGTTCATGGCGGGCAACTGGTGGCAGGCGGGCCTGGGGTGCATCTCCCTGGCGCTTGCTCTGGGCGGGGTGGCGTTCTCCATCCAGCACGACGCCAACCACGGGGCGGTGGGGCGCCGGTGGCGGTTCCTCGGGCTGTCGCTGGACATCCTGCTCGGCACATCGTCATACCTGTGGCGCGAGCGCCACAACCACGCGCACCACACGTACACGAACGTGGTGGACAAGGATGGGGACATCGAGCAGATGCCGCTCGCGCGCTTCGCGCCGGACCAGCCGCGACGGCCCTGGCACCGCTTCCAGCACGTCTACATGTTTGCCCTCTACGGCTTCTACGCCCCGCGCCAGACATTGATGGGCGATGCCTCCATGCTGCTGCGCGGCCCAAATGCGCACGTACCACTACGGCGCCCTCGCGGCGGTGACCTGTGGCAACTGATCATCACAAAGGTGATCTTCTTCGGGCTCTTCCTCGTGCTGCCGATGTTCGTGCAGCCGTGGTGGGGCGTTCTGCTGGGGGCATTCGTGACGCTGTGGATCCTCGGCATTATCCTCGCCGTCGTCTTCCAGTTGGCGCACTGCGTGGAGGAGGCCGACTTCACCTCCGAGGCGCGCATGGCCGCCGAGTCCGAGCGTGACGGCCCCCGTGAGTGGGCCCGCCACCAGGTGGAGCACACCGTGGACTTCGCCCGGTCGAGCCGCGTGCTCAACTGGTACCTGGGAGGCCTGAACTTCCAGGTGGAGCATCACCTGCTGCCCAACGTGTGCCACGTGCACTACCGGCACATCTCACCCGTGCTGGAGCAGCTCTGCCTGGAGCACGACCTGCACTACCGGGCCAACGACACCTTCCTGGCCGCGCTGCGATCGCATGCCCGATGGCTGCGCGCCATGGGACAGGCTCCCTACGGACCGATACCGTCAGATGGAGCAGCCAAACTCGCGGGCGATACGGCACCTGCCTGACATCAATTGCACGGTGCGCTGGCCGCCCATGGCGGGCGGCCGTGTGCCCGAAACCCGGGAATAAACGAGGGGGGCCGGAAACGGCCCCCCTCGTGTGCTGCGTCCTTCGTTGTCCAGTGGACCCGGCCGGCACTGCCCCGGCGTCCGAAAGCGTTTCCAGATGGGTTTCTCCGAGCGCAGCCGGTGATGGATATCTCGGGGAGGGCGCCATCTCCGGCAAATCACCTCTCCCCCAGCCCCTCCTGAAATCTCGCCCCTCGGCCGAGGAACCCTGCCTCGGGGCCAGGACCACTATGCGACGCCGGTGATCCCCCTCATGGTCCGAAGGGTGGGCCGACGACTCTCAGACCCGCTTACTAGGCGGCGAGAGCGAGCTGACGGGTGTCCGCAGCTACGTTTGGTTCCCTGTTGGTAACGCGGTCCTCAGGGTCCGCGGCTCGCTTTCCGATCCTTCTCCGCCCCGTCGAAACTGGTTCGGGCCCGTGAAGGTTCCTTCTGATGGGAGGGTATCACCGCGGCGCGAGACCCCCCTTACGGGAGGGTGCACACGGCACGCGTCCGGATACGCTCGCGCTGAGCCGACCGGGGGACCACGAGGTTACCGGCGTGACGTCCCCGGGGCGCGCCTACACTTGAGGAATGCAGGTGTTCCTCATGCGCACATGCCTGTCCGACGCCGTGGCGCCATCGGTGTGGAAGGCATCGCGGCGGGTGCTCGAACGCTGCGGCGTGCAGGTGCAGGTACCGCGTGAGCAGACCTGCTGCTCGCAGCCCGCGTGGACGGCGGGCCAGCCCGATCAGGCCCGCGCCGTGGCGCGGCACACACTCGATGTGTTCGCAGGTCCGGAGGAGGTGGTGGTGCCGTCGGGATCGTGCGCGGGCATGGTGGTGCACGCCTACCCCGAGATGTTCCGGGGCCAGCCCGAGGAGGAGGCCGCGCTGGACCTGGCGCGGCGCACCATCGAGCTCACGCAGTTCCTGCAGAAGCACGACCTGGACCCCGGTCCCGGCACGTCCGGCCCAGTCACCATGCATGACTCCTGCCACATGCTGCGCGTGATGCACGAGAGCGCAAGCCCGCGCGAGGCACTGGCCCGGGCCGGCTGCGAGGTGCGCGAGATGCAGGGCACCGACCGCTGCTGCGGCTTCGGGGGTGTGTTCAGCATCACCTTCCCCGAGCTCTCAGCGCGGCTGGGCGAGGAGAAGGCGCGTGCGGCAATGGAGTCCGGGGCGCCCGAGGTGGTCTCGTGCGACCTGGGGTGCCTCATGCATGTGGCGGGGGTGGCGCACCGGCGGGGCATCCCGCTGCGGGCGCGCCACATCGCCGAGGTGCTGGACGGATGAGCACCCGGCGGCGCAGGGCGTCAGGTGGCGTCGCATACCCGGATGCGGAGGGCACGCTGCGTGAGCGCACGGTGCAGGCCCTGGCCGACGACACGCTGCGCGGCAACCTGGAGACGGCGGCAACGAGCTGGGGCGAGAGCCGCGACGCAATGCAGCGCGATCACGGGCTGGACGCCATGCGCGATCGCGCGAGGGACATCCGCCGCCGCAACATCCGTGAACTGCCGGCCCTCCTCAGCGAGATGCAGGCCAAGGTGCGCGAGGCCGGGGGCACGGTGGTGCGGGCGCAGGACGGCGCCGAGGCGGCGCGGTACATCACCGGGCTCGCCCGGGCGCGCGGGGTGACGGTGGTGGCCAAGAGCAAGTCCATGGCCACCGAGGAGATCAAGCTCAACGAGTCGCTCACCGACGCCGGCATCGAGGTGGTGGAGACCGATCTGGGCGAGTGGATCCTGCAGCTGGCCGGCGAGCGCCCCTCGCACATCATCGCCCCCGCGGTGCACCTGAACCGCGGGCAGGTGGCGGCGCTCTTCCGCGAGGAGGCCGGCACCGACGACGTGCCGGACGACCGCGAGGGGCTGGTGGCGCACGCACGCGTGCGCCTGCGCGAGAAGTTCGCGCAGGCCGGGATGGGCGTATCGGGCGTGAACCTGGGCGTGGCGTCCACCGGCACCGTCTGCATCGTCGAGAACGAGGGCAACGCGCGGCTGGTCACCTCCCAGCCGCGTATCCACGTGGCCGTGATGGGAATGGAGCGCGTGGTGGCCGACTGGGACGAGGCCGCGCACATCCTGCAGGTGCTGCCGATGGCGGCCATCGGGCAGGACGCCGCCAACTACGTGAACCTCATCACGGGCCCGCGCCGCGATGGCGAGGCCGACGGCCCCGAGGAGTTCCACCTGGTGATCGTGGATGGCGGACGGGGGGCGCTGCGGGGGACGGAGTTCGAGGAGGCGCTCTCGTGCATCCGGTGCGGGGCATGCCTGTACTCGTGCCCAATGTGGAAGTCTGTGGGCGGTCAGGCCTACGGCTCGCCCTACTCGGGCCCCATCGGCGCCGTCATCACACCACTGCTGGAAGGGCCGGCATCCCCGGCATCCCGCGATCTGCCGTTCATGTCGTCGCTGTGCGGCGCATGCGGCGAGGCCTGCCCCGTGGGCATCCCCCTGCAGGACCTGCTGGTGCGCGCGCGTGCACGGGCGTCGTCCCCCGCCACCCGCCGGTCGGCGGTGGCCTTCCGCGCATGGAGCCGCCTGTGGCGGCGGCCCACCACCTACCGGGCGTGGATGGCCGGGTGGCGACTGATGCTGCGCGCGCGCGGAAAGGGTGGCTGGGCCACGCGGCTGCCCGGGCCCGGCGCGGGGTGGACGCAGGTGCGCGACATGCCCAGCCGCTGGCCCCCGCGTCCGTGACCGACCCCCTGGTGGACGAGCTGGTGGCGTCGCTGGCGCGCCGGAAGGCATCGGCGCAGGTGGTGCCGGCTGCCGAGGCCGCACGGGCCGCCGCACGGGCGATGGCCGACGCCGGGGTTGCCCGTGCCGTGCTGGCCGACGATCCGCTGGTGGGCGATGTCGGGCTGCCCGATGCCCTCCGGCGCGAGGGAATCGAGGTCCTCATGTGGCCCACCGCCCTCAGCAGGCGCGAGATGCTCGGACTGGGGGGACCCGAGGACTCCTGCGGGGTCACGGTGCCCCGCATGGCGGTGGCCGAGCGCGGCACCGTGGTGCTGGAGGCCTCCCCCGGGCATGGGCGCGGCATTGACGTGACCAACCGCCATCACGTGGCGCTGCTGCCCGCCGGGCGCATCGTGCGCACCCTCGCGGAAGCGCTTGCGCGCACCTTCGCCGACGGGCACCCCGTGCCGTCGGCGGTCAGCCTGGTGTCGGGCCCCAGCCGCAGCAGCGATATCGAGAAGATCTCGACGCTGGGCGCGCACGGTGCCCTGTCCGAGCACGTGGTCATCATCACCTGATGCGCGCACTCCGACGGCTGGCGGTCGTGATGCTGGGCCTCGCCTGCATCCTCATGCTGGCGGCCATGCCGGCTGCGGCCGCCACCTCCGACGCCGCCGCGGAGCTCGCGCAGAAGTACGTGCCGGTGGTGATGCTGAAGAAGCAGCAGGCTGCGTGCGACCGGTCGGGCGAGGCGTACGGGCCGAGCAGCGTCAACCCCATCCTGGGGAACCCGGACTTCACCCTCCTGCGTGACGGCCAGGCGGTGATGCAGGGCCCCACCGCCGCCGACCTGTACGAGAAACCCGAGGGGTGGGCCATCGACTACCCCGGCAACCCGCTGGCCCCGGGGTGCACGTACGACGAACTCGCGCGATCGCTGGGCATGGGCGTGCCGCCAAAGGACCCCGTGGCGTATGCCCAGGTGACCACGCAGGCCGATGCGCCCGGGTACCTCGTGGTGCAGTACTGGTTCTACTACCTGTTCAACGACTACAACAACCTGCACGAGGGCGACTGGGAGATGGCCCAGGTGGTCTTCCGGGCCGACACGCCCGAGCAGGCCCTGCAGCGCGAGCCGGTGGAGGTGGGCTACTCCCAGCACAACCTGGGCGAGAAGGCCGCCTGGGACGACCCCAAGCTGCAGAAGCAGGGCAACCACCCCGTGCTGTACCCCGCCGCCGGGTCGCACGCGGGCTTCTACTCCGAGGCCCTGTGGCTGGAGCGCAGCCCCAGCGAGGGCATTGGGTGCGACGACACCCGGGGCCCGTCGGTGGAGGTGCGCCCCACGGCAGTGCTGCTGCCCAACGGGAACCCGGGCCAGGGCTCTCCGCTCGCATGGATCACCTACGAGGGCCAGTGGGGCGCCCCGCTGCGCGCGCCCTATGCCGGCCCCTCCGGGCCGAACACCAAGGACCGCTGGAGCAACCCCATCACGTGGCAGCGCGACACCCGGGACAGCAGCTCCGCCATCCCGGACGTGGGGTCCGATCTGGTGACCTCGGCGTTCTGCGGCATCGTGGCCGGGGCGTCGCAGGTGCTGACCAACCTGGGCGAGAACCCGGTCATCACCATGCTGCTGCTGGCGGTGGCCGTGCTGGTGCTGATCGCGCTGATCCGCACCACGCGCTGGAACCTCGTGCCGCTGGACCCCATCGTGCGCGGGCGCCGCGCCGGCCAGATGATCCGCAGCGCGCTGGGGGTGATGCGCCGGTCGCCGCTGACCACGCTGGGCGCGGGAATCGTGTTCATCCCCGTGGCGGCGCTCGCAAGCGTGGCGCAATGGCTCATCTCGAACACCCCGGGCATCGGGCCGCTGTTCCAGACGCTCGGCGAGGAGACCACCCTGCTGTGGGTGGGAGCCGTCACGGCCGCCGTGCCCGGTGGGCTGATCGGCTATGTGCTGGCGATCATGCTGGTGTCGATTGGCATGCGCGACCGCGACCGGGCCGGGCTGAACCCGCGGCTACGCAAGCTGTACCCCGAATCGAAGGAGGTGCTGCCCGCCGTGGCGCGGTCCGTGGGCCTGCGCGCGCTGCAGATCGCCCTCCTCGGCGCCAGCATCATCGGAATCCCCTGGGCCATCAAGCTCATCGTGGAGACCCAGTTGCTCACGCAGGTGTGCGTCATTGAGCGGCGCGAGGGCCGCGACTCCCGCATGCGCGCGCGTGACCTGACCCGCGGCGGGTGGTGGCGGGTTGCCGTGGTGAGCACCCTCGCCGGTGCCCTCCCGCTGCTGGTGGCGCCCCTGCTGGCCATGCCATTCCTGCTGCTGCAGCTGCCGGTGTGGTCGGTGAACCTGATCGGCGCGGTGTTCGCCGCGGCCATCACGCCGCTGGCCGCGGTGGTCATGGTGCTGTTGTACGGCGATCGCGTTGCCGGGTCCGCGGCGCAGCCACAGCCCGCAGCCGCAGGCGACGCCCCGGCACCGGCGGGCTGAGCGCCGGGCCTAGCCGCGCCCGCGGCGGGCGTTGGCGCGCGAGAGCTCGCGCTTCATCTCACGGTCCTTGATGGCCACGCGCTTGTCGTACTGCGTGCGACCGCGGCCGATGCCCAGCTCCACCTTGGCGCGGCCGTCATCGTTGAAGTACATGCGCAGGGGGATGAGGGCCATGCCCTTCTCCACCAGCTTGCCGGCGATCTTGTCGATCTCCCGGCGGTGCAGGAGCAGTCGGCGGGTGCGCTGGGGGTCGTGCCCCCGCCCGCCCGCGGGCCCGTAGTCGCTGATGTGGGCACCCACCAGGAACACCTCGCCGTTGATCACCTGGGCGTAGGCCTCGCGGATCATGGCGCCGGATTCGCGCAGGCCCTTCACCTCGGTGCCGGTCAGCGCGATGCCGGCCTCGTAGCGATCGAGGATCTCGTACTCGTGCAGCGCCTTGCGGTTCTGCGCGATGTCCTTCGGCGGCGGGGACTTCGACCCGCCCTTCCGTGTGGCCTTCTTTCCCATGGGCGCGGGAGGTTAGCGGCGCCGGGGTGCGCGGTCGGCGGGGCCAAGGGTGATGCGCCCGCGAAGCGGCTGGATGTCGTGCAGGTGCACGCGCAGGGGATCGCCCAGGCGGATGCGCCGGCCGGTGTCATCACCCACCACCTGCGCGTCCAGAGCATCGGGCACGTAGTGATCGTCGTGCATCAGCCGGAAGGGCAGGAAGCCCTCGAACACCTCGTCGAACGTGATGAACAGGCCCGACTGCCCGATGCCCGTCACCTCGCCGTCGCGCGGGCGCTCCCAGGCGTCCCCGTCCAGCGAGCCCGCCAGCAGGTACGCCAGGCACATGCGGTCGGCACGGCGCTCGAGGTCGGTGGCCTCCCGCTCGCGCTCGGAGCAGTCGCGGGCCACCTCGGGCAGCATGGCGGCATCGGGCGCGGGCTCCCCCAGCCCCAGGGCATGCACCAGCGCGCGGTGCACCACCAGGTCGGGGTAGCGCCGGATGGGCGATGTGAAGTGCAGGTAGGCGGGGCTCGCAAGCCCGGAATGGGCGGTCTCATCAGGGCGGTAGACGGCCTTCTGGAGGGCGCGCAGCACCACGTAGGGCAGGCTCGCCGCCCCCTCGCCCGCGCGCTCCACGTGCAGCCGCACCGCATGCGCGGCCACGCCCGCGGCCTCGCGTCGCTGCTCGGCGGTGAGGAAGCCCTCGGCCAGGGGCGGAACCGGTACGCCCAGTACCTCCAGGCGGCCCCACAGGTGCTCGATGGCCATCTGCTCGGGATCCGCATGCACGCGAAAGATCGCGGGCGCCCGCTTTGCGATGAGGAACCGCGCGACGGCCTCGTTCGCCGCGATCATGCACTCCTCGATCAGGCTGTGGGCATCGGTCTGGGTCTCCATGTCGACGGCCGTCACCCGATCACCCTGGAACCGGAAGCGGGGCTCGGAGGTGACGATGTCCAGCGCCCCCCGGCGCATGCGACGTGCGCGCAGGCGCCGGGCGAGCTCCATGGCAAGGGCGACGTCCTGCTCCATGATCGGATCGCCCAGTGAGGAGCCGCCGCCCAGGAGGGCATCCACCTCGGGATAGGTAAGGCGCCGGTCCGAGCGGATGAGCGAGCGGTGGAAGCCCTCGGCGGTTACCTGGCCATCGGGCATCACCAGCATGTGGGCGGTGACCGCCTTGCGCTCCTCGCCCGGCCGCAGCGAGCAGATGTCGTTGGAGAGGCGCTCGGGCAGCATGGGGTCGACCGTGCCGGGCAGGTACACGGAGCACCCGCGACGCTCGGCCTCGCGGTCGATGGCGCCTCCCGCGGGCACGTAGCGGCTGACATCGGCGATGTGCACCCACAGGCGGATGCCCTCGCCCTCCTCCTGAACCGCGATGGCGTCGTCGTGGTCCTTTGCGCCCTCGGGGTCGATGGTGATCACGCGCTGCTCGCGCAGGTCGCGGCGGTCGGGGTCGTGGGCCGCCTGGGCACGGGCTGCGGCATCGGCCTCCTCCCGCACCGCCGCACTGAAGCCCCGGCCCAGGCCCTCGTGCGCCATGAGCGCACGGATGGCGGCACCGGCGTCGGTGACGCGCCCATGCACGGTCACCACGGCGCACCCGCCGCCCTTCAGGCGCGCGGTCACCAGGTCGCCCATCCGGGCGTCCCCCCGCCGCGCCTTCAGCAGCGGCACGTCGGGACCGGCTTCGAAGGCCGGACGTGCCGCCATGCCGCGCCCCGCCGGCACCATCTCGGCCACGAACGCGGTGCCGGTACGCCCCCGCGCCACTGCCTACCGCCGATCCAGCGCCGCGGCCACCGCGGCGTCCAGGGCCTCGTCGGCCTCGGTGTCGGGGTCGTCGGTGGAGCGCACCTGCGGCTGCACCCCTCCATCGCCGATGTCGGTGCCCTTGGGCGTGAGGTAGCCCGCGATGGTCACCCGCACCGCCCCGCCGTCCCCGGTCGCCTGGGTCACCTGCACCTTCGACTTGCCGAACGTCCGCTGCCCCACCACCACGGCCCGTCCGTGATCCTTCAGGGCACCGGCGACGATCTCCGATGAGCTGGCGCTGCCCTGGTCCACGATCACCGCCACGGGGATGTCCGCGGGGATGGGATCACCCTCCGCGCGCCGCTCACGGGCGGGCGAGGTGCGACCGCTGGTGGTGACCACCACCTGCCCGGGCTGCAGGAACGCCCCCGCGACGGCGACGGCCTCGTCCAGCAGCCCGCCGGGGTCGCCGCGCAGGTCGAGCACGATCGCCGTCGCGCCCTGCCGCAGCAGGCGCCCGGCCTCGTAGCGCACGCGCTCGCCCGCGCCCGACTCGAAGCGCGCCAGTTCGATATACCCCACCTTGGCACCACCGGGGCCGGTGACCATGCGGGCCTCCACCATGGGCACGGTGACATCGCCGCGCGTGACCGTGACGGTGCGGAGCGCCCCCGACGGGGCCCGCACGCGCAGGCGCACGTCCGTGCCGTCCCTGCCCAGGATGGCGTCGCGGCTCTTCTCCGGCCCCCTGCGGGATACCGGCACCCCGGCGACCGCCACGATGGCGTCGCCCGCCGCGATGCCCGCGCGCGCAGCCGGGCTGCCGGGATAGACCTGCTCCACCTGGAGGGCGTCGTCCTCGAACCGCACGGTCACGCCGATGCCCGTGTACTCACCGGCCGTGGAGCGCTGGATGGCCGCCCACTCCTCGGGCGTGAAGTAGGTGGTCCAGCGGTCGCCCACCGACTCGGCGATGGCCTTGGCGCCCGCGCGCTCGAGCTCCGCACGATCCACCGGGTCCTCGAAGCGGTCGACGATGGCGTCGGTCACCTGGTCGGGCAGCGAGACCCGCGAGGGCAGGATGCGGTCGAGCACCGGCCCGCCCGCCAGCGCACCCAGCAGGAACACCGCGACGACGAGCGCAACGGCGCCGGCCGCAACGGCGACGCGGCGTGGGCGGGGCGGTGGCGGCACGCCCCGATGTTACGACCCCCGTGCGGCGGACCCATGGGGGTCCGCCGCACGGGAACAGGTCATACCTTCAGGAACCGGCGCAGGGTGATGCCGCTGCCGATGGCGCCGAGCAGCGCGCCCGCGCCCACCAGCACCAGCGTGAGCATCGGGAAGGCGATGGTGCCGGCGGCCGACCCGGTCTTCGTGAGGGCGCTGTCCGCCCCCGCGGCCCAGGCATCCACCACTCCCACCTTGATGCCCCACAGCATGCCGACGGCCACGACCGCGCCCACCAGGCCGCAGATCACGCCCTCGATCATGAAGGGCCACCGGATGAACCAGTTGGTGGCGCCCACCAGGCGCATCACCTCCACCTCGCGACGGCGCGCGAAGATGGACAGCCTGATGGTGTTTCCGATCAGCAGCACGGCGGCGAGCAGCAGGATGCCGATCAGCGCGAAGCCGGCCCACTGCACGAACTTGGCCGCGGTCAGCAGGCGGTCAGCCGTGCTCTCGGGATACACGATGCCCTCGGTGGGATCGAGCGCCGGATCGTCCTTCACGGCGGCCACGATCACGTCGGCATTCTCGGCGTCGGTGGGACGTACGTTGAACTTCGCGGGCAGGGGGTTGCTCGGGAGCTCATCCAGCACCGACGGGTCGCGCAGGCGCTCGCGCATGATGCGCAGGGCGTCCTCCTTCGACACGTAGGTGACCTCGGCCACGGTGCCATCCGTGCGCAGTCCGTTCAGCTTGTCGCGCAGGGAGTTCACCTGGGCCACGCTGGCGGTGTCGGCGATGTAGACGTCCACGTCCACCTTGGCCTTCTGGGAGTCCACCGCCGAGCGCACGTACATGAACGACGGGATGAAGGCGCCGAGGATGAACACGGCGATGAGCGCAGTGACGGTGGCCGCCACCGAGATGGCTGCGTTCGCGCGGATGCTGCGAAGCGCCTCGCGGAAGAACATGCCGATCCTCATGCCGGGACCTCCCCCGTGCGGTCGTGGTACCCGGACGACTCCTCATCGCGCACCACGCGCCCCTCCTGCAGGGCGATGACGCGCATCTGCATGCGGTCGACGGTGTGGCGGTCGTGCGTGGCCACCAGCACGGTGGTGCCCGTGCGGTTGATGCGCAGCAGCAGGTCCATGATGCCCAGCGAGGTCTCGGGGTCGAGGTTGCCCGTGGGCTCGTCGGCGATCAGCAGGCGCGGGTGGTTCACCAGTGCGCGCGCGATGGACACGCGCTGCTGCTCGCCACCGGAGAGCTCGCGCGGCAGGCGGTCGTACTTCCCGTCGAGCCCCACGAGGGAGAGGATCTCGGGCACGCGCCGGCGCACCTCGGCCTTCTTGTGGCCGGTCACCTGCAGGGCGTAGGCCACGTTCTCGGCGGCGGTGCGGTCGGGCAGCAGGCGGAAGTCCTGGAACACGCAGCCGATGGCGCGACGCAGGTACGGCACCTTGCCGCGCCGCAGCTCGCCCAGGTCGCGACCGCCCACGATCACCGAACCCTCCGTGGGGCGCAGTTCGCGGATGATGAGCCGGACGAAGGTGGACTTCCCCGAGCCCGACGGCCCCACCAGGAAGACGAACTCCCCGGTGCCGATGCGCAGCGACACGCCGTCGAGGCCGCGCGAGTTGCCCTGGTAGGTCTTGGTGACCCCGCGGAACTCCACCATGGGACCGGGACCCGGGCGGAAGATGTCGCCCTTGCGGCGGGTGCCGTCCTGCACCGGGGCGCTGAAGAGCGCCGCCATGTCGTCCTGCGCGGGTGCCTCAGGCGCCTGGGGCACCTCGACCAGCGTGAATGCAGGCCGGCCGCTGTCGGGGCCGTCGCTCATCTCGCAACTCCAAGTCGCATCGGGATCCTCGTTACCGGCTGGGGTTTCGCCACCCCACCCCGGCACCCTTCCGCCGTCACCATCCACGTGCAACGCCACTTGCACGGCGGCCCGACCCTGCCCCGCGGATCAGGCGGGACGGGCCCCGTTCACGGCGGCGGCGATCGCGGCGGCCCAGGCGGTGATCTCCTCGCGCGGGCGGTAGTCGCAGTCCTTCACCCGCAGGGTGATGACCATGGCCTTCTCGCGCGCGCGCAGGTTCGGCCGGTCGATGCGCCCGGGGAAGCAGCGGTGCTCGCGGGCGGAGGTCCACTCCAGAAGGCGTCCGTATTGGACCGACTCCTCGTCGCTGGGGAACGGCGGACCCGATACCGGGCCGCTCGAGAAGATCCAGCATGGCATCGCACGCAGGGCTTCCTGATGCGCCCGGGTCCACTCGCGCACGTTCTCCACCCACCGGGCCGCATAGACCGCCCCGCCCACGATGGCGGCGTCGTACTCCTCAGGCGACGGCGCGTCATCGGCGTCGAACAGATCGACGTCCAGTCCGCCGGCCCGGAGGCCGTCGGACACCCACTCCCCCATCTCCCGGGTGCCGCCGTGGCGCGAGCCCACCACCACGAGCGCGCGGGCCATCAGTCGTCCCCCACCACGGCGAGCCCCCTGGCGCGACGCTCCAGTTCGGCGCGCATGAACGGATCGAGCGCGCCGTCGAACACCGCCTGGGTGTTGCCGGTCTCGTGCCCGGTGCGCAGGTCCTTCACCATCGAATACGGGTGGATCACGTACGAGCGGATCTGGCTGCCGAAGCCGATGGTCATCGTCTCGCCGCGTTCGCGGGCCGCCTCCTCCTCGCGCCGCTGGATCTCAAGCTCCAGCAGGCGGGCGCGCAGCAGGCTCATGGCCGTGGCGCGGTTCTGCGTCTGCGAGCGCTCGTTCTGGCACTGCACCACGACGCCCGTGGGGATATGCGTGAGGCGCACGGCGGAATCGGTCTTGTTCACGTGCTGGCCGCCCGCGCCGCTGGCCCGGTAGGTATCCACGCGGATGTCCTTGTCCTCGATCTCCACCTCGGCCTCGTCCGTGACGAGCGGTGCGACCTGCACGGCGGCGAAGGAGGTCTGGCGGCGGTTGGCCGAGTCGAACGGCGACAGGCGCACCAGGCGGTGCACCCCGCGCTCGGCGGACATGAGCCCGTAGGCGTTGGCCCCTGCCAGCGTGAACGTGGCGCTCTTGATGCCGGCCTCCTGGCCGTCCTGGCGGTCCTGCACGGTTGCCGTGAGCCCACGCGACTCCGCCCACCGCAGGTACATGCGCAGCAGCATCTCGGCCCAGTCCTGGGCGTCGGTGCCGCCCTCGCCCGACTGGATCGTGACCACGGCGTCGCCGGCGTCGTGCTCGCCACCGAACAGCCGCGACTCCTCCAGCACGAACAGGCGGTCCTCCGCGCGGGCCAGGCCATCCTCGATCTCTCCGGTGAACTCCTCGGTGAGCGTCCCGGCGCGCTCCTCCTCGCGGGCCATCGCCGCCAGCTCGGACAGGTCGCCCACATCCGAGGCAAGCGACCGGTACTCATCCAGCCGTCCGGTGTTCCGGGCGTGCTCCGCCGACACGAGCGCCGCCCGGTCCTGGTCATCCCAGAAGTCGGCTGCGCCCATCTGCTGCTCGAGTTCGGCGATGCGCGCCGACAGGGCCTCGGGGTCGAGGTAATCGCCCAGCAACTCCACGCGCTCCGCGAGCCTGCCGGCCTGCTGGGCCAGTTCGTCCGGGTCGGTCATCGGCGTCGCGCCGGGGTCAGGAGGCGCCGCAGCACTTCTTGTACTTCTTGCCCGACCCGCAGGGGCACGGGTCGTTGCGCCCCACGCGGTCCTCGTCGTCGAGCACCACGGTCTCCACCACGCCGGGCAGCGGCGCCTGGGTGGCGTCGTCCTCGGCGAAGTGGGCGGGCTCGGTGGCCTCGAACGCCACCTCGTCCGGCGACTCCATGGGGCCTTCCGCGAGGCCCGCGAACCCCTGCACCGGGTCGTCCTGCGAGGTGTAGGTGACGCCGTCCACCGGCTGCGCCTCGACGGGCTCCGGCGGCGCCTCCAGCTCCACGTGGAACATGTACCGCACGAACTCGCGGGTGACGTTCTCCATCATCTCGTCGAACATCTGATGGCCCTCGAGCCGGTACTCCGACAGCGGGTCCTTCTGGCCCAGGGCGCGGAGATGGATGCCCTCGCGCAGGTAGTCCATGTTCAGCAGGTGCTCGCGCCAATCGACGTCGATCAGCTGCAGAAGCACCCAGCGCTCCAGGTCGCGCACCATGTCGGCGCCGAGTTCCGACTCGCGGCGGTCGTAGCCCTCCATGGCGTCGTCCTCAAGGCGGTCAAGCAGTTCCTCGCGGGTGAGGGAGTCGTGCCGCACGTCGTCGACCCCGAAGGACATCGGGTACAGCTGCGCCACCTCGGCGAACATGCCGTCCAGGTCCCAGTCGGCCACCGAGGCGTCCTCGTCCTCGTAGCGGTCCACCGTCTCCACCAGCACCTCGGCGATCCAATCGCGCGCGCGATCGGACAGGTCGGCGCCCTCCAGCACCTGCCTGCGCTCGGCATACACGACCTCGCGCTGCTTGTTCAGCACGTCGTCGTACTCCAGCACCCGCTTGCGGATGTTGAAGTTGTATTCCTCCACCTTCTTCTGGGCGCCCTCGACCGTCTTGGTGAGCATCTTCGAGTCGAGCGGCAGGTCGTCCCCCGGGCCCAGGCGGTCCAGCACCTTGTACATGCGGTCGCCGGAGAAGATGCGGATCAGGTCGTCCTCGGCAGAGAGGAAGAACAGCGTGCGGCCGGGGTCGCCCTGGCGCCCGGAGCGCCCGCGCAGCTGGTTGTCGATGCGGCGGCTCTCGTGGCGCTCGGTGCCGATGACGAACAGGCCGCCCAGGTCGGGCACGCCCTCGCCCAGCTTGATGTCCACCCCGCGGCCGGCCATGTTGGTGGCGATCGTGACCGATCCCCGCTCGCCCGCGCGCGCGATGACCTCGGCCTCCTGCGCGTGCTGCTTGGCGTTCAGCACGCTGTGCGGGATGCCCCGCCGCTCCAGCATGCCCGACAGCATCTCGGACACCTCGACGCTGATGGTGCCCACCAGCACCGGCTGCCCGAGGTCGTGCGCCTCCTTGATGGTCTCGATGACCGCGTTGAACTTGGCGTCCTTGGTCTTGAAGATCAGGTCGTTCTGGTCATCGCGGACCATCGGCCGGTGCGTGGGCACGCTCACCACGTCGGTCTCGTAGATCTTGTGGAACTCATTGGCCTCGGTGGAGGCGGTTCCCGTCATGCCCGACAACTTGTCGTACATGCGGAAGTAGTTCTGGAGGGTGATCGTGGCGAGGGTCTGGTTCTCCTCGCGGATCTTCAGCCCCTCCTTGGCCTCGATTGCCTGGTGCAGGCCCTCGGAGTAGCGCCGGCCCTCCAGCACGCGACCCGTGAACTCGTCCACGATGAGCACCTCGCCGTCGCGGACGATGTACTCCTTGTCCTTGCGGAAGAGCGACTCCGCCTTGAGGGCCTGGATGAAGTGGTTCACCAGCTGCCCGTGCACGTCGAGGTACAGGTGCTCGATGCCCAGCGCCCGCTCCACCTTCTCGACCCCGCTCTCCAGCGGTGCCACGGTGCGGTGCTTCTCGTCCACCTCGTAGTCGTCGCCCTTCTTCAGCGTGGGAACGATGCGGGCGAACCGGTAGTAGGTATCGGCGGCGGCCTCGGGAACGCCCGAGATGATCAGCGGGGTGCGGGCCTCATCGATGAGGATGGAGTCGACCTCGTCCACGATGCAGAAGGAGTGGCCGCGCTGCACGCAGTCGTCCAGCCGCACGGCCATGTTGTCGCGCAGGTAGTCGAACCCGAACTCCGAGTTGGTGCCGTAGGTGATGTCGGCGGCGTAGGCCTGTCGGCGCTGGTCCTCGGGCATCATCGCGCCGATCACGCCCACGCTCAGGCCCAGGGCCTCGTAGACCGGTGACATCCACTGGGCGTCACGCCCCGCCAGGTAGTCGTTGACCGTCACCACGTGCACGCCCTTGCCCGTGAGCGCGTTCAGCGCCACCGCGGCGGTGGCCGTGAGGGTCTTCCCCTCACCGGTCTTCATCTCGGCGATGCGGCCCTCGTCCAGCACCATCGCGCCCACCAACTGGACGTCGTAGTGGCGCATGCCGAGCGTGCGCCACGACGCCTCGCGCACCAGGGCAAAGGTCTCGTCGAGCACCTCGTCGGTGGTGGCGCCGTCGGCAAGCCGCGCCCGGATGGAGTCGGCGCGTTCACGCAACCCGGCGTCGGAGAGGTCCTGCATCCCGGGCTCCAGCGCGTTGATGCGCTCCGCCCGCTGGACGCGCTGCTTCATCCCGCGCCCCTCGCCGAAGCGCAGGACCTTGTTGATCAACTCCGTGCTCATGCAGGCGTGTCCGAGCGGCCGCTTACGGGAGTCCGGAGCGTACCAATGAGGCCTGCGCCTACCCCACCGCGGGTGTCGCGGGCGACCCGCTGCGCGCGAGGAGATCCGCCCACGTGACGTCATCGGTACCCGCCACCGGCGGCAGCCCCCGCGCCGCGCGGTATGCGGCCAGGGCGTCGCGGGTTCGCGCGCCGAACACACCGGTCACCGGGACGGGCAATCCCTGCCCGCGCAGGAGCGACTGCAGGCGGCGCACCACGTCACCGCGCGACCGCATTCCCAGGTACGGGTAGCGGCTTCCCTCCCGACGGGCCAGCCGCAGGCCGCAGCTGAGCGGTGAGCCCAGCGCCGGCCACTGCGCGCGACGGGTGTTCTGCCATGCCCACCAGCTCTCGCCCTTCACGCCCGCGGACTGCGACGCACACCGGAAGCGGCGGATCTGCGCGGGCGTCTCACGCATGTAGGTGCCGCCGAGGAGCGCGATGGGCTTCCCGTACACGCGGTTCCCGCGCATGGTGCGGTCCACGGCGGCCTCAGGCGACACCCGGTGCGCGCGCCAGTACACCTGGGGCATCGTGAACTGCGCGGCATCGGGACCCGTCAGGAACGCCGAGTACGGGAACCGCCCGTGCAGGTCCACATACGGGAAGGTGGTGAGCCCCACCGGATAGGCGGTGCCGACGCGCGCGCGCAGGGCACGCATGTACCGGGTGGCCCGCGCGTAGCGCCCGCGCAGGCGCTCGAACTCCACCTCGGCGTCCACCATGAAGCAGTCGGCCCCGGCCCGCACCGCCCGCGCCGCCACCGCCGCCTCGGCAACC
>CALIKX010000006.1 GCA_938017905.1 uncultured Thermoleophilia bacterium
CGTAGCCATCGTCCTCCTTGCCACCGTGCTCCTGGGTGACGATGTAGGCGATCTTCTTCGGGAAACCGAAGGGCTCACGGCCGGCGAACACGGCAGCGTCCTGCGTCAGGTACATGTAAGGGTAGTACCCGCCGTAGTAGGTCTTGCCGTCGCCAGCCTTGTGGGAAGCGGCAACCGTCAGACCGAACTCGCCGTACGGGCCGAGACCGGTGTGAAGGTGGTCGACGTACCAGAACTCGATGACATCGTCCTCGAGGTCCAGGCACTTCGGAAGCACGTGCTTCAGGTCGGCCTCAGACGCACGGTAGAAGAACGCGCTCCAACGCGAGTTCGTGTACGTAAGCGGCACGATGTCGTAGTCGACGAGCGGGTCAGCGACACCCTGGCTGATGATGTCACGCTTGTCGCGGTCGAGCGCCAGCGGCGGCGCGTCGCCCGAGTCGATCCACGGGGTCGACGTAACGTCAACAATCTGTCCCATTGTGAATTTCCTCTCTTAGGGCTCTGGTTTACGCGCCGAGGCCGACGGGCTTCGGGAAGCGGTGACGGAGACCGAAGCGGTACGGCTTGGCCGCACCCGCCCACGTGGCGTCACGGGTGTAGGTCTCGGTCCAGAGGGTCTGGCCGGCCGGGATGATGAGGTCGAACGAGAAGGTCATGAGACCGATCATCTCGCCCACCGGCATCTCGGCGCCCAGGTTGTCGAACGGCGTTGCCTGCTGGAACCACTCGATGTTCTCCGGCGAAGCGGTACGGATCGACTCCGGCTTCACCTGGAAGCGGTGGCTGCCCTCGGTCTCGGGACGGCCCATGGCGGTCGCGAGGTCCTTGGTCACCAGCGACGGCAGGTACACCAGCTGCCACTCGGACTGCGAAAGGTCCGGAGCGGTGACGACCTTCATGTTCATGCGGCCGTACTCGGTGTTGCCGTAGAAAGCGGGCTTCGCGGACAGCTCAGCGTCGTCGTACTTACCGATGGCGCTGTGCAGCACGTAGCCGTTGCGGATCATCAGGAACGAGAAGTGGTTCCACTTCCAGTCCTTGCCGTCGTACACGCCGTAACCATCGTCAGGCGAGCCACCGTGCTCGAGCACGCGGATGAAGGCTTCCTTCTTCGGGAAACCCAGCACGCGGCCGGCGTCGATAGCGGCGTCCTGCGTCAGGTACATGTAGGGGTAGTAACCCGCGTAGTACGTCTTGCCGTCACCGGCCTTGTGGCTGACAGCCACAGTGAGGCCCCACTCGCCGTACGGGCCGAGCATGGTGTTGCGGTGGTCGACGTACCAGTGCTCGACGATGTCGTCCTCGATGTCGAGGCAGTCGGGCACCACGCGACGGAGGCGCTTGGCGTCCGCGCGGTAGAAGAAAGCCGACCAACGGGAGTTCGTGTAGGTCAGCGGCAGCGTGTCGATGTCCCAGATCGGGTCAACGAGGCTGTAGATGAAGGCCGTCTTCTCGTCACGATCGACGGGCGAAGGCGGAATCTCCCCGGTCTCGGCACCGGGGATGTAGGAAACAGCAAACTGGTCAGCCATTAGTGGCGTCCCCCCTTTGAAGAGTCATAGGGTGTTGCATTGGTTTACCTGGGGTAGGGCCCCGCCCCGGCCAAGCCGGGATTGAGGTCGGTGTCCCAGGGGATGCAGGCAGCATATGTCACGAGCGACGGCCCCGACAAGGGTGCGGAGGCAGCTCCGCGGCGTGGGTTGCGCGGCTGAAACGCCCGTGCTGACGGGAAATCCGGGGGGTGCGGAATACTCGTGACAATGTTTACAAAGTGTGATGCATCGCGGCTACGGTGTAAGGCTACGGCGTAAGGGGAAACGGACCTGACGGGCGTCGTGCCAGGCCCGGCACGGGAAGGAGGTGCCGGGCGCGCGGCGAATGTGGGCCGGATGCGCGACCGCGCCGCGAGACCCCGTCCGTGACCGCGCCCGCCCCGCGAACCGGGTCGGCGCCGGCCTCGCTGCTGGCCGTGCTGGCGATGGTGGCGTGGGGCGTGGCGTATGTGCCGTCCGCATGGCTGGTGGAGTCGTGGCCGCCACTACTGGCCGCTGCAGCCCGCATCGGCGTGGGTGGCGTGGTGCTGCTCGGGGCCCTCGCGCTGCTGGGCCGGCCCGTCATGCCTGGCACCGAGTGGGTGGTGGTGCTGGTGCTCGCCCTCACGCAATCAGTGGCCTTCTATGGCGCCACCTTCATCGGCATCGCTGACGAGGGCGCTGGCACTGCCGCCGTGCTCGCCAACACCGATCCGCTGTTCGTGGCCGCGCTTGCCGCCGTGTTCCTGGGGGAGCGACTTGATGGCCGCCAGTGGGCGGGCCTGGGCGTGGGCCTGCTGGGCGCGGCCGCCGTTGTGTGGAAGGGGCCCATCTGGCCGCCGGACGTCTCGTGGGTGTCGATGCTGGTGGTGATGGGCGCTCTGGCCTGGGCCATCGGCACCGTCGCCGTGACCGGTCGCATCCGTGCCGGCGCGCGCCCGGTGGCGATTGCCGGTTGGCAGATGCTGATCGGCGCCGCGATGCTCGCCGGCCTCGGTGTCCTGTTCGAGGGCGCGCCCACTGCAACGGGCGGGCGCGAGATCGGCCTGATCCTGCTGGTGGCGGTGGTGGGGAATGCGGTGCCCTTCGCGCTCTTCTACGTGGCGCTCGGGCGCGGCGACGCCGGCCGGGTCTCGGCGTGGTTCTTCCTGGTCCCGGTGATCGGCGTGCTCACGGCCTGGCCGCTCCTCGGCGAGGTGCCCGGCCCGCGGTTGTGGGCCGGGCTGGTGCTCGTATGCGCCGGGCTCTGGATGGTGCTCGCCCCGCGTCGGCGCTGATAGCCTCGCGCCGTGATCGTCGCGCTGGCCGGGGGCACCGGAGGATCGAAGATGGTGCACGGGCTCGCGCTCGCCGCGGGCCAGCGCGAGCTGACGGCCATCGTGAACACGGGCGACGATGGGGAGTTCTTCGGGCTGCTCGTCTGCCCGGACCTCGACATCAACCTGTACTGCCTCGCCGGTGTGGTGGCCGATCGCGGGTGGGGGTACGCCGATGACACCTTCCACTGCCTCGAGGGGCTGGCCACCTACGGGCACGAGGCCTGGTTCGGGCTGGGCGACCGGGACCTGGCCACCCACATCCACCGCACGCTGCTGATGCGCGGCGGCGCCCGCCTCTCCGCGGTGGTGGACGACCTGCGCGGCCGCCTGGGCGTGGAGGCGCGGGTGCTGCCGATGACCGACGACCCCGTGCGCACTGTCATCACCACGGCCTCGGGCGAGATGCGGTTCCAGGAGTACCTGGTCCGCGATGGTGCCCGCGAGGAGATCGACGCCATCCGCGTGGAGGGGCTGGATGAGGCGGCGCCTGCGCCGGGCGTGATCGCGGCCATCGAACGGGCGGACCTCATCGTGATCGCCCCGTCCAGCCCCATCGTCTCCATCGGGACCATTCTGGGCGTACCGGGGGTCCGGGACGCTGTGGCTGCCCGCCGCGACCGGGTGGTGGGGGTGAGCCCCATCATCAGTGGCGCCCCGGTGGAAGGCCCCGCGCACAAGTTCCTGCGGGGCGCCGGCTACGCGGAGTGCTCGGCACGCAAGATGGCCGAGATCTATGCAGACGTGTGCAGCACCTTCGTGATCCATGACTCGGATGCCGACGAGGCCGCGGACATCCAGGCCATGGGGGTGCGCCCCGTGCTTGCCGACATTCTCATGCCCGACCACGCCGCGCGGGAGCGGCTGGCTCGTGTGGTACTCGAGGTCATGGCCTGATGGCGGCCCATGACGTGGGCGCCGTCGTGCCGGTGAAGCGCCTGGGCTACGCGCTGGGACGGCTGTCGGGCGTGCTCGACCGCGCGGGACGCCGCGTTCTGCAATCGGCGATGCTGGGCGACGTGCTCGCGGCGCTCGCCGGCAGTGCGCGCCTGGGCGAGATCGTGGTGGTCACCTCCGACCCGCGCGCGCGGGCGGTGGCCGAGAGCGTGGGCGCCCGCACGGTTCCCGATCACGACCCCCCGCAGGGCATCAACGCGGCCGTGGCGATGGGCATTGCCGCCCTCGACGCACGCAGCGCACTGGTAGTGGTGAGCGACCTGCCGCTCATCACGGCTGCCGACGTGGACCACCTGGTGGGGGCCGCCCCGGAGGGCGACGCCGCGGTGCTCGCGCGCTCCGCGGATGGCACCGGCACCAACGCCATGCTGCTCACGCCTCCCTCGGCGCTGGTGCCCGAACTGGGCCCCGACTCGCTCGCGCGCCACCTGGCCCAGGCATCGGCGGTCGGGGTTCCGGCCGAGGTGGTGCACCATCCGGGCATCGGCCTGGATGTCGACACGCCCGATGACCTGGCGGAGTTGGTGCGGCGCGAGCCCGATGGCGCCACCGGACGCGCCCTGGCGCGGCTGGGTCTGGTGCAGCCCACCCCGGGTGCAGCCGGATGAGCGGCGCGGGCGCGGCACCGGGGGACCAGGTGTCCATCACCGTGCTGGGGCACCTGCCCGAGGTCGTCCCTGGTGACGACATCGCCGGCATGCTCGCCGACGCCGCGCTGCAGGAGAGCGTGCGCCCGGGCGATGTGCTGGCCGTGGCCCACAAGGTGGTGAGCAAGGCCGAGGGCCGCGTGGTGCGCCTGGCGGACGTCCGGCCCGGCGACGAGGCCCGGCGCATCGCGGATGCCACCGGCAAGGATCCGGCGCTGTGCGAGGTGATCCTGGGCGAGAGCCGCAGGATCGTGCGCCGCCGCCGCTCGCTGCTGGTGTGCGAGACCCATCAGGGGTTCATCTGCGCCAACGCCGGGGTGGACGCCTCGAACACCGCCGAGGGCACCGTGGTGCTGCTGCCGGTGGACCCCGATGCATCGGCGCGGCGCATCCAGCATGCGCTGTCGCAGGCGGCCGGTGGACGCGTGGGCGTGGTGATCACCGACACCCATGGCCGGGCGTTCCGGCGCGGGCTGGTCAACGTGGCCGTGGGGGTGGCGGGCTTCGCGCCCGTGCTGGATCATCGTGGGGGACGCGACCGGGAGGGACGCATGCTGGTGGCCACCGACCAGGCGCTGGGCGACGAGATCGCCGCCGCCGCGGGGATGCTCATCGGGAAGTCATCGGGCAGGCCAGCCGCGCTGGTGCGCGGCCTGCGCACGGCGCCCGCCCCGGGTACCTCACGCGACCTGGTGCGCCGCGAGGACCAGGACGTCTTCCGCGCGCCCGTCGGCGCCGACGGGGTGGTGGCCTAGATGCCGGTGGGCGGTCCGCGCACGCCGCTGAGGGTCGCGATCATCGGGTCGGGTCCGTCGGGCTTCTACTCGGCGGAGCACCTGTTGTCGCAGGACGACGTGAACGTGCAGGTGGACATGTTCGACCGGGTGCCCACGCCGTTCGGCCTGGTGCGGGCGGGGGTGGCGCCCGACCACCAGAAGATCAAGTCGGTCACCCGCGTGTACGAGCGCACCGCCGCGGATGACCGCTTCCGCTTCCGGGGAAACGTGGAGGTGGGGCGCCACATCGACCAGCCGGACCTCATGGAGTACTTCCACGCGGTCATCTACGCGGTGGGGGCATCGGCGGATCGCCGCCTGGGGATTCCCCACGAGTACCTGCCCGGCAGCCACTCCGGCCCGGAGTTCGTGGCCTGGTACAACGCCAGCCCGCTCGACCGCGCCCGCACGTACGACTTCAGCGGCTTCCGCGCGGTGGTAGTGGGCAACGGCAACGTGGCCATGGACATCGCGCGCATGCTGGTGCTGCCGGCGGAGGAGCTCCCGCGCACCGACATGGCGCGCCATGCGGTCACGGCCCTGGCGGAAGGGAACGTTCGCGAGGTGGTGATGCTGGGCCGGCGCGGTCCCGCGCAGGCGGCGTTCACCCCGAAGGAACTACGCGAGGTGGCCGAGCGCGACGACATCGACGTGATCGTGCACCCCGACGAGGTGGCGCTGGATCCGCATTCGCGCCACGACGCCGAGCAGCATCCCGACCGCAACCGCGACCAGAACCTGGAGATCCTCCGTGAACTGGCGGCGCGGGGCGACCGCGGCCGCGACCGCCGCATCATCATGCGGTTCCTCGCCTCACCGGTGTCGCTGCATGGCACCAATCACGTGGAGGCCGTGGAGGTGGCGCGCAACGAGCTCTACCGCGGCGACCGTGGGGCGCTGCGGGCCCGCATGACCGACGACCGCGAGATGATCCCCACCGGTCTGGTGTTCCGGGCCATCGGGTACCAGGGCGTGCCCATCGCGGGCGTGCCCTTCGATCCGCTCACGGCCACCATCCCGAATGAGGCCGGCCGCGTCATCGATCCCCTGGACGGCAGCCCGCGCTACGGCGAGTACGCGGCCGGGTGGATCAAGCGCGGCCCGATCGGGATCATCGGCACGAACAAGCCCGATGCGCAGGAGACCGTGGAGACGCTGCTTCAGGACCTGCGCGCAGGGCACCTGCAGCGGCGGGTGCCATCGCGCCGCGTGCTGGCCCGGCTGGTGGGCGAGCGCCAGGGTGACCTCACCTCGTGGGCCGACTGGCAGTACCTGGACCGCGTGGAGAAGGAGATGGGGGCCGAGGTGGACGCGCCGCGCATCAAGTTCGCACGCGTCGAGACCATGATGCGTTTCCTCGGCGAGCGGGGCAGCTCCTAGACCGGTGCCTCGATGATCTCGTAGAGGGTCGTGCGGCGGGCGGGCGTGCGGCCGTGCGCGCGGATGACGGCCTCCAGCTCATCGGCCGTCACCTCCTCGCCGTGCGAGGCACCCGACGAGCGGCTGATGCTCTCGTTCATGAGGGTGCCGCCCATGTCGTTGCAGCCGGCGTTCAGCAGGTTGGCCCCGCCCTCCAGGCCCAGCTTTACCCACGAGGCCTGGATGTTCGGGATGAGGCCGTCGAAGGCGATGCGTGCGACCGCGTGCACCAGCACCACCTCGTCCCATGTGGGGCCGGGCCGTGAGCGCCCCTGGATGAAGATGGGGGAGGCCATGTGGACGAAGGGCAGCGGGATGAACTCGGTGAACCCGCCGGTGCGCCGCTGGATCTCGCGCAGCACCTCGTAGTGGTTGGCCCACGACACCGGGCCGTCGATGTGGCCGCACATGATCGTGCTGGTGGCCCGGATGCCGATCTCGTGCGCGGCGATCATCACCTCGGCCCATTCGGCCGTGCGGATCTTGTCCGGGCACAGGTGCTCGCGCACGTCGTCATCGAGGATCTCCGCGGCCGTGCCGGGCAGTGACCCCAGGCCCGAGTCCCTCAGGCGCTCCAGGTAGTCGCGCACCGGCACGCCCAGCGTGTGCGCGCCCTGCCACACTTCGAGCGGGGTGAAGGCGTGCACGTGCATCCCCGGCAGCGAGCCCTTGATGCTCTCGAGCACCGATGCGTAGAAGTCGCCCGTGAAGTCCGGGTGGATTCCGCCCACCAGGCACACCTCGGTGGCGCCCTTGTCCCAGGCCTCCTGCGAGCGCGTGACCACTTCATCCAGGTCCATGCGGTAGGGCGTCTCACGCGCGTTGTAGCTCTTGGGCCCGCGCGAGAAGCCGCAGAAGCCGCACCGGAAGTAGCACTGGTTGGTGTAGTTGATGTTGCGGTTGACCACGTAAGTGACCACGTCGCCGTTGGTGCGGCGGCGCAACTGGTCGGCCACGTCGGCGATGACGTCCACCTCGGCGCCGCGCGCGCGGAACATGCGCTCCATCTCGGCGACGGTCGGCAGGGTGCCCGCGAGGGATCGCTCGAGGATCCCTGCGAGGTCGGGCGGCATCTGGTCCAGGTTGCGCACCCAGTCGCCGTCCATCCATCCGGCATCCGGCCATTCGGAGCTCATGCGGCCCCCGGGCGCGGGCGGGTGCATGTCCCTGCCCGGGGCCCACGGGTGCCGCGGCCGTGCCGCCCCGCGGCAGTCCACCTGCTGCAGCCAGCAGGTGAACAGCGGCATGGCCACGCGGTCGCGCATTGCCTCGATGGGGGTGTCCAGTGGCACGGCGGTGCGCTCCACCAGCACCTCGGGCAGGATCGCCTCGCGCAGCGCGGCCACGCCGTCGTCGTCCCACCCGTCCACCACGATGTCGCGGGCGCCCCCGCGCACGGCGGCAACGGCCTCGTCGACGTCCCGCGCCTCCACCGACACCCGTACATCGCAGGCGGGCAGCGCGGCGATCTCCACGGCCTCGGCCAGGCGCGCGGGGGTGGTGCGCAGGAATGCGGCGCCCGATCGCACCACGCCGTCCAGCACGTCCGCGCGCGTTCCGTCGTGGCGCACGGTGATGCGGATGCCGTCCACGCCGTCGGCCGCGAGCGCGATGGCCTCATCCCACGAGGTGACGAAGGCAGCGCACGCGCGGTCGGGTGCGCCGGATGACACCGGCAGGATGCGCGCGGCCACCGCGGTCCCCACGGATGCCTCGTCCCAGTCGGCGCGCTCGCGCGCGGTGCCGCCGTCGGCGCGGTCGTCACCCAGGCGGAGAAGGCTGACGCGGTCCATCAGGCAGCCACCTCCAGCGCCTGGCTGCGGGGGTAGCCGGCGTCATCGGCCAGTGCCCTCACGTACGGCATCACTCCCGGGTCCACCCAGTCGGGGTCGAGCGCGTACTCGGGGTACACGGTGAGCCGCTCGCGCAG
The DNA here is from genome assembly GCA_938017905.1 of uncultured Thermoleophilia bacterium. GTDB lineage: Bacteria > Actinomycetota > Thermoleophilia > Miltoncostaeales > Miltoncostaeaceae > SYFI01. Next base: position 8,581 of record CALIKX010000006.1, read on the forward strand.
CGGGTACCCGGCCTCGGCGCACATGCCGGCCATCAGGTCGAGGTCCGGCCACGGCCGCTCGGGGTTGATGAAGTCGGGCGTCACGGGCGATACGCCGCCCCAGTCGTTGATGCCGGTGAGCAGCAGAGGTCCGTAGTCGGCGGACAGGTTGGGCGGTGCCTGGATGTTCATGTCGGCACCCAGCACCAGGCGTGAGATGGCGCAGGTGGTCATCAGGTCGATGAGGCCCGGCTCGCCGGCGTCGGCCATGGGCGTCTCGGGCTTCGCCCGGAAGTTCTGGACGATCACCTCCTGGATGTGCCCGTATTCATCGTGCAGGTCGCGGATGGCCAGCAGGGCGTCGATGCGCTCGTCCTCGGTCTCGCCCAGGCCGATCAGGATTCCCGTGGTGAAGGGGATGCGCAGCTTCCCGGCACGCCGGATCATCGCGAGTCGGGTGCGTGGCTTCTTGTCCGGGGCGTGCTCATGCGGCCCTCCGGGTGCGCACAGCCGCTCCGAGGTGCTCTCCAGCATGATTCCCTGGCTGGGTGACACCTCGCGCAACTCGCGCAGTTCGCGCTCGCTCATGATCCCGGCGTTCGGGTGGGGCAGGAGGTCGTACTCCTCCATCACCATCCGGCACATGGCCACAAGGTACGACTGCGTGGTCTCGTGCCCAAAGCCCCGCAGGATGTCGCGGTACTTCGGCCACCGCACCTCGGGCCGGTCCCCGATGCAGAACAGGGCCTCCTTGCAGCCGAGGTCCCGGGCCTGCTCGGCCATCGCGCGGACCTCATCGGGCGTGAGCGTCTTCGCCCGGGGGCTGTCCTCGTCCACCGCGAAGGTGCAGTACGAGCAGGTGTCGCGGCACAGGTTGGTGAGCGGGATGAACACCTTGCGCGAGTAGGTGACCATCGCCGGGCGCGTGAGGTCGCGCATGTGGGCGGCCGCCGCCCACAGCGCGGGGTGCTCCGCCCCGGAGGCCCCCACCAGCGCCAGCGAATCGGCGCGGGTCAGGCGCTCCCCGGAGAGGGCCTTCTCCACCGAACCGCGCCGTGCGGGCGCGAGGGATGCGAGGAGGGCCTCGTTCACCCGCCGGACCGCCGGGTGGTGGCGCTGCGTCCGCCGGTGGCGCGCTTGGTGGCCGAGGTCATCCGGGCCGAGGTGGCCTTCTTCGGAGCGGCCTTCTTCGCGCCGGCCTTCTTCGGCGCGGCGGCCTTCGGGGCCGCCGGCTTCTTCTTCGCCGTGGTCGTCTTCGCGACCTTCTTCGCGGCCGGCTTCTTCCCGGCGGTCTTTGCCGACGACAGCGGCGGCGTGGCGGGGTCCGGGCCCTCGCCCTCGCGGAACTTGCGCCAGTCCGCCGGGCGCTTCTCCTGGAACGAGGCGATGCCCTCCTTGGGCTCCGGCCCGTACACGTGGTTCAGGGCCACCAGCTCCAGCCCGTGCTGCACCGACGAGTACAGGGCGTCGGTGGCGGTGTTCATCGCGATCTTGGCGAGGCGCAGGCCCTGGGGCGAGCGGCGGAGGATGTCGTCGCACCACTCATCCACCAGCGCGTCCAGATCGGCGTCGGGGACCACCTTGTTGATGAGCCCCATCTCCAGGGCCTCGTAGGCGTCGTACTGGCGGGTGAGGAACAGGATCTCGCGCGCCTTCTTCTCGCCGACCACCGCCGGCATCAGCTGGCAGCCCCACCACAGCGGGGCCGAGCCGATCTTCGGGCCGGCCTGCCCGAACCTGCCGGACTCGCCCGACAGCGTCAGGTCGCACATCACGTTCAGCTCATTGCCGCCACCGATGCAGTAGCCGCGCACCTTTGCGATGACCGGCTTGCCGTTGTTGCGGATGGCGTTGGCAACGCGGTGGGACAGCGTGTGCAGGTGGCGCTTCTCGGCCGCCGTGCGGGTGGGGTCGGCCACGTCGCCGCCCACGCAGAAGGCGCGCTCGCCGGCGCCGGTGAGGATCACCACGCCCACCGACTCATCATCGGCAGCGCGCTCGAACGCCTCGCCCATCTCGATGATGGTCTGCATGCGGAAGGCGTTGAGCCGCTCCGGGCGGTTGATGGTGATGGTCGCCCGGCCGTCACCGGTCTCGTAGATGATGTCCTCGTACGCCACGCCTCGGCTCCCACTCGCGGTATCGGGTAAACGCAGCGTAGTCGTGTCGCAGATGTGGCGAGGTCGAACGCCCAGAGGCGGCGGGGCATGCGTCTCGGATGCCGAAACCTCTGCGGGGTGCCCGGGCCGGCCCCTTGCCGGTGCCCGGACGCACTGATACGAATGCCGCCTTCGTCGCAACCGTCACAAGACGCCGTTTCGCGATCCGAGACATGGCAACCACCGAGCACACCGACACCGCCCCCGCACCTGGCCGCTATCGCATCCAGGCGGTCGAGCGCGTGGGCGCCATCCTCGACGTGTTCACGTCCGAGGAGCCGGAGCTCGGCGTCACCGAGATCGCCGAGCGCACGGGCCTGCACAAGAGCACGGCGCACCGCTTCCTGGTCAACCTGGAGTCGGTCGGCTTGCTGGAGCGCGATGCCCGGACACAGCGCTACCGCCTGGGGCTTCGCATGTTCGAGATGGGCGGCATCGTGCTGGCCCAGATGAACCTGTGGGATGAGGCGCTGCCGTTTCTCGAGCGCCTCGTGGCGGAGTCGGGCGAGACCGGGCACCTGGCGGTGCTCGAGCGCGGCGAGGCCATCTACATCGAGAAGGTCGAGGCGCGGCGGGCGCTCAGGATCCCGTCGGCGATGGGCCGTGGGTATCCGGCGCACGCCACCAGCCTCGGCAAGGTCCTCCTCTCCGATCTCGGCGAGGATGAGGTGCGCGAGATCACCGGCGCGCACGGGATGGCGGCGTACACCCGTACGACCACCACCGACGTCGACCACCTGCTGGCCGAGCTCGCGGACATCCGCGCGCACGGGTTTGCGGTGGACGACGAGGAGTACGACGAGGGTCTCCGGTGCGTCGGGGCCCCCATCCGGGATCACACCGGCCGGGTCGTCGCCGCCCTCGGGATCGGCGGTCCGGTCACCCGGGTCACCCCGGAGCGCGTGGAGGAACTCGCGCGCCTCGTCATGGATGCCGCGGACGGCCTCTCGCGCCGCCTCGGGGCATCCCAGTCCGGAGCCTTCGCCCGCGCCGCCCGGCGCGTGCGGGCCACCACCAGCACAACACCGCGGCCGAGCGCCGCTCTCCGCGTCGCCCGGTAGTCGGGCGCGCAGCAACCCGAAAGGAGCAGGACCCCTATGAGCAGCGACGCTCTCAAGGACATCCGCGACGCGCTGTCCAGCCGCACCCAGCACTTCGTGCTGCCCAAGCAGTGGGCGTCGATGCGCAAGGCCGAGGCCCTCGAGAAGGAGACCGGCACGCGCATCCTCCACTTCGAGAAGGGCGACTTCCAGGGTGATGAGTTCTACCCCGCGCCCCACATCTACGAGGCAGCCGCGAAGGCCGTGCACGATGGCCACGTGCGCTACGTCCCGGGCCCCGGCCTCCCCGAGCTGCGTGACGCCATCGCCGAGGAGATGACCTCGCGCGGCCGGCCCACCAAGCGCGAGGAGGTGCTGGTGACCATGGGCGCCAAGCACGCGCTCACACAGTCGCTGCTGACCGTGGTGGACCAGGGCGACGAGGTCATCTTCCCGAACCCCGGCTACCCGCCGGACGAGTTCTGGATCACCTACGCCGGCGGCAAGGTGGTGTACGCCCCGCTGGTGGAGCCGGACTTCGCGTTCGACCTCGACTCGCTGCGCGCGCTCATCACGCCGAAGACGAAGATGCTCATCATCAACACCCCGCAGCGCCCGAACGGCATGATCGTGCGCCAGCTGGACGAGATCGCGGAGATCTGCCGCGAGCACGGCATCATCGTTCTGACCGACGAGATCTTCTCGCACATGGTGTACGAGCCCCAGGTGCACGAGTCCATCTCGTACGTGAAGGACTTCAAGGACCAGTCGATCGTGGTCGACACGTTCTCGAAGACCTACATCATGACCGGCTTCCGCATCGGCTGGTGCGTGGCCAACGCCGAGCTCATCACGGCGATGGACATCTTCCAGCAGAACTCCGTCACCAACGTGCCGGCGTTCGTGCAGCTGGCCGGCCTCGCCGCCATGACCGGTCCGCAGGAGCACGTGCTGCAGCAGACCGCCCGCCTGAAGGCCAAGCGCGACATGGTCGTCGAGGCCTTCAACAAGATCGACGGCATCGAGTGCATGACGCCGGACGGCTCGTTCTACGTGTTCCCCGACATCCGTGGCACGGGCATGACCGCCCAGCAGTTCGCCGACTACCTCGTGGAGGAGCACGGCGTGGGCGTCGTTGCCGGTAACGCCTTCGGTGACCGCGGCGAGGGCCACATCCGCTTCACCTACGCGGCCCCCGACGACATCCTCGAGGAGGGCATGGAGCGCATCGCGAAGGCCGTCGAGGCCCTCTAGGCGCGCACCTCACGCACCGCAGTACCCCAGGGGCCCCGGCGACGATGTCGCCGGGGCCCCTGTCGTTGTCAGCACGGTGGGTGCCAACGTGCACCGGGGGTCGCTATGCGGGTGGGGGACGTAGCCCGGTGTGGTCCCGCAGTTGCGGCCCCCGCAACTGCCGATCACGGGCCGGGCGTGTCCCCCACCCGCATAGCGACCCCCGGTGCTCCTAGGCCCCCGGGCTCAGCGCCACCTTCACCGAGCCCTCCTGGCGGGAGTTCATGACGGCGTAGCCCTCGGCGCCGTCACCCAGCGGCAGGTCGTGCGTGAGCACCGGCGACGGGTCGATGCGCCCGGACTCCAGCAGCGGCCAGAGCTCCGGCAGGTACCGCTTCACCGGTGCGACGCCGCCGCTGATGGTGATGTTCTTCATGAACGCGGCGTCCCACGGGATCTCGGGCGCGCCGAGGAACACCTCCATGCCCACCCACGAGATCGAGCCACCGGGCTGGATCTGGTCCACGGCGAATGCCATGGTCTCGGGGCTGGAGATGGCGAGCACGATGCGGTCGGCCCCCAGGCCGTCGGTCAGGTCCTTCAGGGTGTCCTCGGGGCTGCCCGCCCGGGTGTCGATGGTGTGGGTGGCGCCGAGCTCACGGCCAATGGCCAGCCGGTCGTGGTGGTGGCCCAGCAGCACGATGCTCTTCGGGTCGAAGAGGCGGGCGGCGTGGGCGGCCAGGAGGCCCACGGCGCCGTCGCCCACCACCACCACGTTGTCGCCGGGCGACACATCGGCGCACCGGACCGCGTGGTACGCGGTGGGGAAGACGTCGGTCATCGGCAGCAGGCGGTGGTCGTTGGCATCGTCGGCGATCGACTCGGGTACCCGGTCGAGGGTTCCCTCGGCCATCGGGACGCGGACGAACTGGGACTGACCGCCCTGCACCGCGCCATCGCCGGGCCAGAAGGCCTGGAACCCGAAGCACCCGCCGTGCAGGCACGAGGTCTGCAGGCCCTTGCGGCAGAAGTGGCAGTCGCCGCATGAGATCCAGAACGGGGCGCACACCTTGTCGCCCACCCGGAGCGAGGTGACGTCGGCACCGACCTCCACGACCTCACCCACGAACTCGTGGCCGATGCGGCAGCCGTGGTCGAAGCCGAAGGCCTCGCCGTGGTTCAGGATGTGCAGGTCGGAGCCGCAGATGCCGGCCTTCGTGACCCGCACGATCACGTCGCCTGGCTGCTGGATGGAGGGGTCGGGGACGGTCTCGACCGTCATCTTCCCGTTGCCCTCGAAGACGATGCCCTTCATGCGCGCTCTCCCTCAGGTGGTGTGGCCGGGGGTGATGTCATCGCGGACGGTAATGGACGTACCCGGCAGCCCTGCGCTGAAGACGGGCCATCCGGGCGGCGGTGCCCGTTATGCTCCCGCCCGCCGAGGCGCCCGGAGGGCGGGCGCCCAAACGATTCGCGAGGGAGTTCTTGTGGCAGAGCGTCTTTTCTGGGAGGAACTGAACCCGGGCGACAGCGCCGAGTCGCTGCGTCGTACCGTCACCGAGGCCGACGTCGTCAACTTCTGCGGTGTCTCCGGCGACTTCAACTGGTTCCACATCGATGACGTCGGCGCCAAGGACTCCGTCTTCGGCCAGCGCGTCGCGCACGGCATGCTGGTGACGTCGATCGCCACCGGCCTGCAGGTGGAGAAGATGGAGCCGAAGATCGCCACGGCCGCCTTCGTGGGCCTGGACTCATGGCAGTTCCGCGCGCCGGTGTTCATCGGCGACACGATCCGCGTCAAGCGCACCATCGGCGAGAAGGCCGAGAACGAGAAGAACCCCAAGGCGGGGTGGTGCAAGTACGAGATCGAGGTCCTGAACCAGGACGACAAGGTCGTGCAGCGCGGCGTCTGGAACATGCTGATCCAGCGCAAGGGCTAGGCGCTCCACCGGGGCACGACCCCTCAGCGGTTGATCAGGGGGCGCCCGGCGGGCGCCCCCTGACGTTTCTGGCAGGGGTCGCCGAATGGGCGTCGAAACCGTGGGCATGGCTACCACTGACCACGGAATGACCGTCACCGAGGCCGCGGAGGCCCTGGGCGTGAGCGAGCGCACCGTGTGGCGCTACCTGCGCTCGGGTCGCCTGAGCGGCGAGACCATCGGCCCGACCGGCCAGCAGCGCACCCTCATCGAGCCCTCGGACGTCGACGCCGTCCGCGACGGCCGCGACGGCGGTAACACCTCCGCGCTGCGCGCGGAGGCCGAGAGGCTGTCCGATGAGGTCGCGGCGCTCCGCGCCGAGCGCGATCAGCTGAAGACCGCCCTCGCCTCCGCCCGGGCCGAGATCGCCCGGTTGCACCGGCCCGTCACTCAGCGGGCCGGCGACATGGTGCTGGCCGGGCTGTCCCACCTGGCCGCGCGACGCGGTCCGCGGCACGCCCACCGCTAGGGCGGCCGCTCCTCATCCCGGCCGGGGTCGCCCGGCCTCCTGCGTGCAGGTCCCCTGCATGTGCGTAACGGGCAGTGCCGGCATCCCGTTCCGGTACATGCGCACTGCACGGATCCCCTGTGGCGTTGGGCCCCGGAACGACGAAGGGCCCCGGTGACCGGGGCCCTTCGCGATGTTGCAGAGCGATCGACCGCCCCGTGGGAGCGGTCACGGCGATCGGCCTGCCTACAGGCCGATCTCCTTGCTGATGATGAGCTGCTGGATCTCCGAGGTGCCCTCGGTGATCGAGGCCAGCTTGGCGTCGCGGTACATGCGCTCCACCGGGTACTCGGTGATGTACCCGTAGCCGCCGTGGATCTGCACGGCGTCGCGGGTGACCTCGTCGGCGACCTCGGCCGAGAAGTACTTGGCCATCGAGGCCTCCTTCACGCACGGCTGTCCCGTCTCGTAGAGCCAGGCGGCCTTGTACGCGAGGGCCTTGGCGGCCTCCACCTTCGTGGCCATGGTGGCCAGCTTGAAGCGCAGCGCCTGGAACTTGCTCAGCGAGCGGCCGAAGGCCTCGCGCTCCTGCGCGTACTTGATGGCCTGCTCCAGGGCGGCCTCGGCGATGGCGGCGCTCTTCACGCCGTGCGACACGCGACCCGTGATGAGGGCCTCCATCAGGGCGCCGAAGGCACCCTCCTTGCCGCCCAGCAGGGTCTCCTCGCCCACCTCGCAGTCCTCGAACACCAGCTCGGCGGTGTCGGAGGAGCGGTGACCCATCTTCTCCAGCTTGCGGGTGACCTCGAAGCCCGGGGTGTCCCGGTCCACGATGAACACCGAGATGCCCTCGCCGCGCTTGTCCTTGTCGGTGTAGGCAGCCACCAGGCAGAAGTCGCAGATGTTGCCGTTGGTGATGAAGTTCTTGCGGCCGTTGATGACGTAGCCGTTCGAGGTCTTCTTCGCGCTGGTCGCAAGGCCGGCGGCGTCCGAGCCGGTGTTGGGCTCGGTGATGGCGTAGGCGCCGATGGTCTGGCCCGCGATGGCGTCGGGCAGGTACTTGGCCCGCTGCTCATCGTTGCCGAACTTGTAGATCGGGAACGACGCCAGGTCTGCGTGGGCATTCACCGAGGCGGTGATGCCGGCGCAGACCTTGGTCATCTCCTCGACGAAGATGCACTCGGTGATCTTCCCGGCGTCGATGCCGCCGTACTCCTCGGGGAACACGATTCCGAGCAGCCCCAGCTCGCCGAGCTTCGGCATCAGCTCGACGGGGAACTTCTCGTTCTTCTCGGACTCCTCCACCAGCGGGGCGATCTCGGCCTCGGCGAACTCGCGCACCATGGCGCGGATGTCCTCCTGCTCCTCGGTGAACGCGTAATTCAGCATTGGGCTCCTGCTTTCGGGGTCGGTACGCGCGGGTTCCGGGATCGTAGAACGACCTGTAACGGATCGCACATGGTGAACGGTGGGACACGCGAGGAAGGGACAGGTGCCCCGGACGCGGGAGGACGCCCTCCGTGCCCCGGGCGTAGCCTTGCCGCATGACGAATCCGTTCAGACTCGACGGTCGCGTGGTGATCGTCACCGGTGCGTCGCGCGGCATCGGTGCCGGCACGGCACGCGCGATATCGGAATCCGGTGGCAGTGTCGTGTTGGTTGCCCGGTCGGAGGACGACCTGGCCACGGTCGCGGCATCGCTCCCCGGGCCGAGCCGTGTCGTCGTCGGTGCAGTCGAGGACCCGGCGCTTCCCATGCAGGCGGTCGCCGCCGCGGCCGAGATGGGTGAGCTGTGGGGACTCGTGAACAACGCGGGTATCTCGCCCGCGTACGCGCCGACCGCGGAGACATCCGATGAGGACTGGGAGCAGATCCTGGCCGTCAACCTGCGTGCTGCTGCCGCGTTTGCCCGCGCGGTACTGCCGGCCATGGTGGCCGCCGGCACGGGGGGTCGAATCGTGAATCTGTCGTCGATTGCGGCCTTTGCAGGCCTGCCGAACCTCGTGGCCTACAACGCGACGAAGGCGGCCCTCGACGCGATGACCCGGACCATGGCCGTGGAATACGGCCCTGCGGGCATCACCGTCAACTCCCTTGCGCCCGGCACGATCACGACCGAGATGGTGCAGCAGATGATGGACACCAACCCCGCCCTTGCGGAGAAGTTCGTGAGCAAGACGGCGATCGGTCGCGTCGGGTCCGTGGATGAGGCGGCATGGCCCATCGTGTTCCTGCTCTCCGATGCCGCGGGGTTCATGACGGGGCAGGTGATGCTCATTGATGGCGGGCGATTGGCCGCCGCCTAGGTCCGGGGGAAGTCGCATGCGCGTCGCCATCGCCGGTGCAGGGACTGCAGGATGCGTGCTCGCAGCGCGCCTTTCGGCCGACCCCGGTATCGAGGTGCTGCTCCTGGAAAGCGGGCCCCACTATCGGGCGGGTGCGTGGCCACCCGAGCTCGCCCACGCGTTCCGGATCATCAAGGAAACGCATGACTGGGGCTTCACCGCTCAGGCAGGAGCATCACCGCGTGGAGTGCACGTGCCGCGCGGGCAGGTGGTGGGCGGCTCCTCGATCACCAACGCCACCATCGCCCTACGTGGCCTGCCCGAGCACTACGACGACTGGGCCGAGTTCGTGCCGGGCCTCGACTGGCAGGCGATGCTGCCGTGGCTGCGGTTCATCGAGACCGACGAGCAGTTCGGCGGGGCGCCGTACCACGGCGACCACGGACCGATTCCCATCAATCGCTGGCCGCGCGACCAGTGGTACCCGCTGCTCGAGGGCTTCGCCGAGGCCGCCCTTGCCCGCGGTCATGCGTGGGTGGACGACCACAACGCGCCTGGCGCGGTGGGCGTGGGCCCGACTCCGTTCAACATGCGCGATGGCGTGCGCCAGACGCCGGCCGACCTCTACCTCGACCCGGCGCTCGGCCGCGACAACCTCACGCTGGTCACTGGCGTGCGCGTGGACCGCCTGGTGCTCGATGGCATGCGCGCCACCGGCGTTGTGGTGCTGGACGAGGCCACCGGCGAGCGCACCATGCACGAGGCCGACCACGTGATCCTCTGCCTCGGCACGTACCAGAGCCCGCCGGTGCTGCTGCGCTCCGGCGTGGGCCCAGCCGACGCCATCACGCCGCTTGGCATCCCGCTCGTGCACGAGCTCCCGGGCGTGGGCCGCGGCATGCAGGACCACCCCAAGATCTCCTACCGCTTCTGGATCTCCACGGACATCCCCCAGTGGCCGCACCCGTGGATCCAGGTGCTGCTCACCTCGAAGGCCGAGGTCAACGGCGAGGAGCGGCTGTTCCAGGTGATGCCCTACGTCGGCTTCGTGGATGGTGGCCATCGCATCAGCGAGTTCAATGTGCAGGTGGCCGACTCCCGCGGTCGCACGGGCCGCGTGGACATCCAGTCGACCAACCCCATGGACCAGCCCGTGCTGCGCATGGGGTGGCTCGAGGCCGAGGGCGATCGTGACCTGGCCGAGGCGGCCGGGCGGGAGTTGATGGCCGTCGCGCGCACCGCACCGCTTGATGCCGTGCTCGACCCCTGGCCAAACCTGGATGACCCCGACCATGCGCTGCGCACGGTGGAGACGTTCCATCACCCGGTCGCGACTCTCCGGATGGGTCGCGATGATGACCCCATGGCCGTCACCGACGGCGACGGCCGTATCCGTGGTCTCGATGGTGTCTGGTGCATGGACGCGTCGGTGATCCCCCGGGTCCCGTCCGCCAACACGCATCTGGCCGTCATCGCCCTGGCCGAGAAGCTCGGCGCCGGCTTCCTCGGCAGCACCGGCCACCCCGCTGCCGCGGTCGCCCCTGACCCCGACTGACGTCCCCTGAGAGCGCGCCGCAGAGGCAGGGGTCGGGTGTTGCCCCCGGCGAAAAAGCGCGAGAGGCGGATGGCGCCGGTGTATCGGTTGGCGACTACCGCAGGCGGGCCATCCGCGTGAGCGCACGGGCGGAGTCCGTTCGCACGCGGCGGCGTCGGCGAGTTGTCGCCAACCGATACACCGGGGCCAGCCGCACTGCTGTGATTATCGCCAGGGGCAACACCCGACCCCTGCCGCCCCGGGAGCACCCGTGGACGTCAGTCGGGGTCAGGGGCGACCGCGGCAGCGGGGTGGCCGGTGATGCCGAGGAAGCCGGCGC
>CALIKX010000007.1 GCA_938017905.1 uncultured Thermoleophilia bacterium
ACCGGCGCGGGCATGTTGACGCCCTCGTCCATCTGGATGTGCCCCACCACGTACGGCTCCTGCCCCAGGAACTCGCGGGGCGGGTAGTACACCACCGTGTAGTTGGTCAGCTCGCCGGTGCCCTTCAGCTCGAACTCGGTCAGCGAGTCATTGCCGCAGTGGTAGCAGTGGTTGCGCTCCCACCACGGGCTGAGCTCGCCGCACTTGTCGCACTTCATGGCGTACAGGTGCAGCTTGGGCGGGCCAAGCCGGGAGAACTCGATCGCGGAGACGGTCACCGGCTAGTCCTCCATGCGCTGGTAGATGTGGATGGCGCCCACCGAACCGGGGCCGCCACGGCACGCGGAGATGCCGATCTCGGCACCGTCGCGCAGCATGCCCTCGGGGGCGGTGCCGCGCAGCTGCTCCACCACGTCGACGGCCTGCGTGGATCCCGTGGCGCCGAGTGGGTGCCCCTTGCACAGCAGGCCACCGGAGGGGTTGATGGCCACCTTGCCGTCCAGCCACGTGGAGCCATCGGCGGCACCCTTCCAGCCCTCGCCGCGCTCGGCGAAGCCCAGGCCCTCGATGCCCAGCGGCTCCTGGATGGCGAACGAGTTGTAGATCTCGGCCACGTCGACGTCGTCGGCGGTGATGCCCGCCATCTCGTACGCGCGCTCCACCGGCCGGGCGAACAGGTTGTAGGCGTCGTCCAGCGTGTCGCTGGCCTGATACCAGGTGCCCGAGCCCATTGAGGTGGCCGTGATGTACACCTGAGGGCGGTTGGGCTGCGACTCGAGGATCTCGGGGCGGCACAGCACCAGGGCCGACGCGGCGTCGGTCATGGGGCACACCTCGTAGAGCTTGAGCGGATCGGCCACCTTGGCGCTCTTCATCACCTCGTCCACGGTGCACTCGAAGCGCAGGTGGGCCGAGGGGTTGCGGGCGCCGTAGTAGTGGTTCTTGACCGACGTGTGCGCGAGGTCCTCCTCGGTCACGCCGTAGGTCTGCATGTACTTGCGGGCCGTGAGGGCGGTGCCCGACGGGAAGGTCAGCCCGGAGAAGTACTCCTCCTTGCTGTCGGCGGCCTGGGCGATGATGGACGTGCCCTCGACGGTGGCGAGGTCGTTCATCTTCTCCACGCCCAGCACCATGACCGTGTCGTAGAGCCCCGACTCGATGGCCACGCAACCCAGGTGCAGCGCCCACGCGCCGGTGCCGCAGGCGGCCTCCACGCGCACGGCTCCGGCCGGCACCACGCCCAGGTGGTGGGCCACCATCAGGCCGGTGGAGTTCTCGTAGTTGAACCCGACCGATCCGACGTTGCCCACGTAGAGCATCTGGACGTCCGCGGGTGCCACCCCGGCGTCGTTCATGGCCTTGCGGCCGGCCTCGACGGCGAGGTCCTTCAGCGACTTGCCGTGCTGGATCTTGTGCGGGGTCTTGCCGATCCCGAGAACGCCGACCTTCATGACTTGTCTCCCGTCTTCCTGCCGTGCCTAGTGGGGCTGCTGCTGGCGGCCCTCGGTCCAGCGATAGTACGTGCCCACGCCGATCGGCTCGCCCGACTCGATCATCTCGCGCGTGCCGGCCGACTTGGGCTTCTTCGTGACCGTGATCTCCTGCGCCACGGCCTCGCCGCCGCCGTAGGCGAGGGCGAGCAGCGTGGAGCCCTTGCGCGAGGCGTCGAGCCCCAGGCACAGGGCAAGCCCGGACGACGCCGCACCCACGTTGCCGATGTCGCCGACGAACTGCGTGTTCTCGAGCTGCTTGGGCTGCACGCCCAACTTGGCCAGCCCGCGCAGCACCTGCGGGTGCGGCTGGCTGGGGCAGATGCTGGTGTACTTGCCGGTGGGCCGCTCGGTGACCTTCTCCAGCCCCGCAGTGGCAGCCGAGGTGGCCTTGGCGTAGGCGTCGAACAGCACCTCCAGGCGGAACCGGGGCTCCTGCTCTCGACCCAGCATCCAGACGTCGAACACCTCCTCCGCGGCCCGCGCCTGCGGGCCGAGTTCGGCGATGCCCTCGGCCTTCTTCCGGGGATCGATCACGAACGCCGCGGCAGCGCCTGCCGACAGCACGTCCGCCACGCGGTCGCGGTAGGCGACGAGGTGGTCCGTGGCCACCACGAGGGTGGGACCGACGTCCAGGGTCTGCGCGATGCGGAAGGCGTCGAGCAGTCCCGTGGCGTTGGCTCCGAGGTCGATATGCACCGCGCCGTCATCAAGCCGGAGCGCGTTGGCCAGCGTCTGTGACACCTTCCTCAACCCAAAGGGCGGGGCCTGGGTGGCCACGATGACCGCCCCCAGGCCCCTCTCACCCTTCAATGCCCGGCGCGCCGCCTCGTAGGCCATCGTGAGGGTGTCCTCATCGAGACCCGGGGTGGCGAGCCCGCGCGACCGGGGACGTCCCGGCCGCCCGTAGAACTTCTGGATCTCACCGAGCGGAGCCCGGTACTGGGGTACATAGGCCCCGTAGCTGGTGAGTACGGCCATCGGCTAGCGCTTCACCTTCACGCCGGCTTCCTCGCGGTCCCAGGTGTCCGCCGTGATGCCCTCGTCGCGCAGCTTGTTCTTCTGCACGCGCTCGGTGGGCGTCTTCGGCAGGGCATCCACGAACCGGATGTAGCGCGGCACCATGAAGTACGGCATGCGCTCGGCCATGAACTCGGTCAGCTCGACCATGTCGGGCTGATCGCCCTCGGCGATGCAGACGATCATGATCTCGTCCTCCGAGGAGGCACCCTCGCCGGCCTTCACGCCGATGGCGGCGGCCTCCTTGACGTTCGGGTGCTCGGAGACCTGGCGCTCCACCTCCATGGACGACACGTTCTCGCCGCGGCGGCGGATGTAGTCCTTCACGCGGTCCATGAAGTAGATGTAGCCGTTCTCGTCCATGCGGCCGAGGTCACCGGTGTGGAGCTTCAGGTTCTTGAAGTCCTCCGCGGTCTTCTCGGGCATGCCGTAGTAGGCGCGCATCACGATGTTCGGGATCTTCATGTCCACGACGATCTCGCCGGGGGTGTCGGCCGGCAGCGGACGGTCCGTGCCCGGCTCGACCACGAACACCTCGTAGCCGGGGTTGGCGACGCCGATGGAGCCCGGCACCGGGTCCCTGGTCGGATCCATGTAGGTGGCCATGCCGGTCTCGGTGAGGCCGTACCCCTCAATGAACTTGACGCCGAAGCGCTCCTGGAACTCGTAGTAGATGTCCTTCGGCGTCGGCGCGGCGAACACGGTGTGCACCTTGTGCGCCTTGTCCAGGTCCGACGGCGGGATGTTCCAGATGAAGTACGACACCGCGCCGATCGAGTTGAAGATCGTGGCCTCGGCGTCGATCACCTGCTGCCAGAACTGGCTCGACGAGAAGCGCTCCACGTAGGCGATGCGGGCGCCGGCAACCAGGGCCGGGTAGCCCGACAGCACCTGGGCGTTACTGTGGAACAGCGGCAGGCACGAGAAGAAGGTGTCGTCCGCGAGCTGCTCGATGGAGCGGCCGGAGGTCTTCGACACGACCTCCATCAGGCCGCGGGCCGAGAAGTAGTCGGCCGCGTTCTGCTTGATCACGCCCTTCGAGCGACCGGTGGTGCCCGAGGTGAACATGATGCGGGCGTCATCCACCCACGAGTACTCGACGTCCGGCTCGCTGTCCGGCGCCTCCATGAGGGCCTCGAGCGGCTCCCACTTGAACGACGGGTCGGGGCCCTCCTGCTTGCCCGTCTTCATCACGATGACGTGCTCCAGCATGGGGAGCTCCTTCGCGATGAAGTCCAGGCGGTCCAGGAAGATGTCCGAGATGAACAGCTTCTTGGCCTCGACCAGGTTGATGGTCCAGGACAGGAAGTCACCCTTGTAGGCGGTGTTGATCGACGACATCACGCCGCCGGCCTTGAGGATGCCGTACCAGACCGGCAGGAACTCCTCGCAGTTCGGCAGCATCACGCTGACCGACTCGCCCTTCTCCACGCCGCGTGCAAGCAGCGCGTTGGCGATGCGGTTGGCGCGGCTGTTCACCTCGCCGTAGCTCACCCAGTCGTTGCCTGCGAACTTCAGGTAGTCACGGTCGGGATGGGCCTCCGCCCGATCCCGCAGGACCTTCGCGAGGATCCAGTTGGTGGGATCCTCCTTGGCGTACCAGTCGCTCCACTCGGCCATTGCCGTCTTCTCTCCTCGTGCGCTCTACTCGGATTCCCGCGGTCAGGCCGCGGGGGTGAACTTGGGCATGGTGATCTCGTCGGTGACGTCGTCGAAGACGATGCGCACCTTCATGCCGATCGTGACGTCCTCGGGGTCCAGGGACGGGTAGCCATCCTCGTCCTTCACGAGGATGGTCATCATCCGCGGGCCCTCGTCCAGGTCGACCAGCGCCACGATGTGCGGCGGGTCGCCCTTGTACGCCTTGCTCGGCCCGATGAAGTGAGTCGAGTAGGTGTAGACGGTGCCGTTGCCGGAGGCGTCGGTCCAGCTGGTGTGGCTCAGGGTGCCCGGCGCGTACTTGCGCGGGTACCAGAAGGGCTTCCCGGCGTCATCGCAGGGAAGGATGAAGCGGTGCTCCTTGAGCGCTTCCCAGAACGTGGCGTCCTCGGGACGCAGGTCGGGGAGCGGCTTGTTGTATGCGGGCTTCTCGGACATCTCTCGGTTTCTCCTCGTTCTCGTCGTGACGTGGGCTACGCCGCCGACGGCGGCTCGCTGGACAGGACCAGCGCGCTCGTGGCCGCGAGGATGCCGCCCGAGCCGTTCGTGATCGCGAGCTTGGCGTCCGGCACCTGGTGGTTGCCGCCGTTGAACTCGGTCTTCGCGGAGTCATCGGCCTCGCCGCGAAGCTGCAGCACGGCCTCCACGATGTGGTGCATGGCGCCGAGGTGCGCCTGGCGGATGAGTCCGCCGTGGGTGTTCATGGGGAGCTTGCCGCCGAGCTTGGCGTTGCCCTCCATCACCCAGTCGCCCGCCTCGCCCACGCCGCAGATGCCGAAGCCCTCCAGCGCGATGAGCGGGGTGAACGAGAACGAGTCGTAGATCTCGGCCACGTCGAGGTCCTGCGGCGTGATGCCGGCGACCTCCATGGCCCGGCGGCCTGCGCGGCCGAGGCCGTCGCGGACCGAGGCAACCGACTCGGCCTCGGAGATGTACTGGTGCGAGAAGCCCTCGCCGATGCCGGTGATGTACACGGGCTTCTTCTTCATGTTCTTGGCGCGGGCCTCGGTGGTGACGATGAAGGCCGCGGCGCCATCGCTCACCAGCGAGCAGTCCATGGCGTGGAACGGGGTGGCGATCCACCGGTCGTTCAGCACGTCCTCCACGGTCACCGCATCGCGGAGCATGGCGTTCCACTTGAGGGCCGCGTGCTCGGACTGGGTGGCGACGACGGCCGCCAGGGCGTCCTGCGGCACGTTGTGCTCGTACATGTACCGCTGGGCCAGCAGGCCGTAGCCGCCGATGGTGGTGAGGCCGAACGGGGCCTCGTACGCGCCGTGGCTCATCTCGCGGGCCATGGCGATCATGCCCGACGACGAGATGCCCGAGCGGGTGTTGTCACCACGCACGCACAGCACGCACTCGGCCAGGCCGGCGTCGATCGCCAGAGCGGCCTGCACGGCCATCAGCGGGGCGGTGGCACCACCCACGGCGACCGACGCGAAGTACCCGGGCTTCATGCCCATGTAGTCGGCGAGCGTGGTGGAGTGCATCAGCGTCGACTCCACGAAGGAGAACGCGGTGACGATGCCATCGACATCGCTGAGCTGAAGTCCGGCGTCATCCAGCGTGGTGCGGGTCACCTCGGCGAGCAGCTCGAACGAGCCACGGTCGCTGATGATGCCCTGCTCGGTCTCGCCGACACCGGCGATGCAGATGCCCTTCGCGAGCATCCTGCGTGCTTCCTTGACGTCGGGCGTTCCCTCGGCCATTCCGTGTCCTCCCAGAGGCGTCTTCGCGGTTCCGGGCGCGACGATTGCGGCCACCGAACCCGTGGGCTCCGTGACCGCCTCGGCGACGACCGGCTACCTGGTCGCGCGGCCCTCGTTTCGGACCGCCGTCTTACCGGCAGGGAAATGTACCCACCACGCCCCGGCCTCGCCTGAGAACGGTCGGCGGGCGCTCAGGCGCCGGTCGCGCCGTGCAGGGGCAGGCCCGCCCGCGCACGTGCGATGCCCTCTGCGCACACGCCGTACCCGAGCCACGGGCAGCCGCCGCACAGGTCACCCAGGTCGTCGGGAGATACCCGCTCCGCCACCCGCGCGCGCAGGTCGTCCCACGGCATCTCATCGCCGGACCCCACGCCCAGCACGTCCGCCACGCGGGCGTCCTGGCGCACCACCGACTGCCCGTACCGCATGCACCCGCCCACGGCGAGCGACGGGCACGCCCGGCACACGGCGTCCGACCCCACGCGCACCCGCACGCGCACCCCCGGCTCGTCACGCAGGCGCGCGACGATGCCCGCGAGCGAGGCGACGAAGCCCTCGGAGTACCCCATGCCGCGGAACCCATGCACGCACAGGGCGTGGTGCGCGCTGAGCTCGATGAGGTCACGGTCCATGCCGGCACGGTATTGCACCGATGCCCGCCGGGGCGACCCCGCTAGGCGTCGGCGGTGTCCAGGCGCGGCGGCCCGGCCGCCATCAGCGAGTCCGCGACGGCCTCGGTGAGGAACTGCACCCGGGCCCACAGCAGGGCCGCCTCACGGGCACGCGCCGCCTCCGGCGCACGCTCCCAGAGCGGCGCCGCCACCTCGGAGCCCGATAGGCCCTCGGGGGTGGTGCGCGCCACGGCGTCATCCACCAGCTCACGGTTGCGCAGCAGGTGCTCGGCCTGCCACTCGGTGACGCGGCGGGCGAAGGCCGGGCCGTCGTCCCCGCCCGGGCTGCACGTGGACCCGATCCCCTCGGCATACAGGCGGCCCAAAGCACGCAGCTCCACCTCGCGGTGATCGTCGTTGGGGTCGGCGGCAAGGCCGCGCTGCTCGGCGCGGGCCTCCTCGTCCAGCCGCAGGGCCTCGAGCCGCTCCTCGCCGCCCACCAGCCACTTGTCCATGTCGGCCGAGAACGATGCCGGCACCGCGGTCCAATTAACCTGGATGGCCGCCGATAGATGGCGCAGCCATGCGCGCGCCGAGGCCTGCCGCGCGCGGTCCAGGCGCTGCTCGGGCGATGGCAGCCCCTGGCCGCCCTCCGCGGCCATGAACTCCTGGATGAGGGCCTTGGAGCCCTCCTCCTTCATGCGCTCGTCCAGCGCCGGGCGGTTGTCGACCATCCACGTGACGAGTGTCTCGCCCAGCGCGGGGCCGCTGTTCTCCTGTCCATCGGGCATGCGGCGACGCTACCATCGCCCCCCGGACCCGGAAACCGACATCGGTGGCAAGGAGAGCCTCGTGGCCGACGATCCGTATTACGACAAGGAGACCGACACCTACCGCGTGATCCACAAGGGTCACCCGAGTGCGTCGGCAGTGACGAACACCGAGGGCGTCACGGTCTTCTTCGACCCGGACAACAACGATGTCCTGGGCTTCTCGATCGCGAACTTCTCGACCTACTACGAGGCCCACGTCACCCCCGAGGGTGAGTTCGAGGTGGTGCTGCCCGCACGCGTGCCGGCGAACCTCGAGGAGGAGATGGACTTCGACGAGGAGACCATCACCAACAACGTGAGGATCGCCGAGATCTACTAGCACCCCGAAGGGGTGGAACCCGGAGCCGCATGGCCGCGCCGCCTGTGGCGGCGTGACCGGCGCGGGCGGAGGGCGCTGTTGGGTCAGCGCCCCGAAGGGGTGGAACTCGGAACGCGCTACCCGGCGGGGGCCAGCAGGTCGGCCACGCCGGGGAGCACCTCCGGGGCGGGCCGCGGGATGACCAACTTGGCGTAGCGGTCATAGTGCGTCCGGGTGGTGCCGACGATCGCCACCTTCCCCCCGCGCTTAAGGGGCACCGACGGCAGCATTGCCATGGGATCGGTGCGCAGCTGCGTATCGAGCACCAGGAACAGGTCGCACCAGGCGGCCATGTCCCACGCCCGGATGAGGGCCTCCTCCACCAGCGGCTCGCCCCACAGGGTTCCGGTGGGGCGCAACGGGTAGCCGCAGCCCTCGCGCGTGCAGCGCGGCACGCCGTCGTCTGCGGCGTCGATGAGGCCCTGCACCTCCGACAGCGCGTAGACGTCGTCGCACCGCGCGCACCGGCACGACAGCACGTTCGCGTGGACCTCGATCAGGTCGCCGTCTCCCGCGCGGGCGTGCAGGTGATCCACCGCCTGGGTGATGATGGCGTGGATCACCCCGGCGCCCTCCAGCCGTGCGAGGGCACGGTGCGCGGGAGTCACCTCGCGCTCCGATGCCTCGATCGCCCGGGGCAGCCAGTTCTCCCAGAAGCGCGCGGGCTCGGTCAGCAGCACCTCGAGGCTGGCGAACTCTCCCCACGCGCTGCCCGCCGCGGCGGCCTCGGTGTCCTCGGTGGCTCCCAGGCGCACGCCCGTCATCGCCACGCATCGCTCCGACCCGGCGAGGAGGTCGGCCAGTCGGCGGATGTCCCCGTCCAGATCGTCGGCCATGCCGCAGAGCCTACGAGACCGTCGCCGGGGGGCGGGACGTGAGGGCGTCCACCGCGCGGATGCCCACGATGCCCACCCACAGCGCCGCCGTGGCACTGGTGATGGCCAGCACCAGCAGCGCAGTGGTGAGGCCCACCAGATCGGCAAGGACCCCCACCGCGAGCAGCGGGATGGAGAACCCGCCCAGGTAGCAGGCCACGTAGTAGGCGGACAGCAGCTTGCCGCGGTGCTCGACGGGGGCGATCTCGGTGGTCAGGTCCACGCCGCCTTTCATCATCAACCCGCATGCCGCCCCGGTGATCGCGACGCTCGCGAGCAACAGCGCCTCCGATTCCAGCGGGGCCGCGGCCACCACCCCGAAGAACGAGACGCCGCCCACCGCGAGACCGATCAGGATGGCGCGGCGCGGGGCCATGTTGGGAACCAGCGCCTGGCTCACCGCGCCGCTCACCAGCACGAGGAAGCCGGACGCCCCCACCAGCGCGTAGTTGGTCACCCCCAGCACCCGCACCGTGAACACGGGAACCAGCGACAGCGCCACGCCGTCGAACAGGCTCAGGATCATCCCCGACGGCACGAGCACCCGCCAGAACACCGAGCGCTCGCGGGGCGGCACCTCCAGTGCAAGCCGGATGGGGCGGCGGTTGCGCTGCAGCACGGTCTCGGGCAGGAACACCACGATGGACGCCGCGATGGCCAGCAGCACGAGGTGCGCGGCGAATGGCAGCCGGAGCGGATCGGGCGCGTACTGGATGAGCACCCCGGCGATCCCCGGGCCGAGGCCCAGGCCGAGGCGCACGGAGATGGTGGCGAGCGCGGATGAGAACCGCCGGCGATCGGGGGGGCTGGCATCCACCAGGAACGCCGTGCACGTCCCGAAGAACGCTCCCGTGGCGGCCCCCTGCAGGCCACGGGCGATCAACAGCCCCGTCAGTCCGGGCTCGGCGAGGATGATCACCTGGGCGATTGCCAGCGTGGTGATGGCGCCGAGCAGCACGGGGCGCCGCCCCACCTGGTCGGAGAACTGGCCCAGGGTGAGCATGGACGGCACCAGCGCCGCCACGTAGCAGAGCAGGAAGAGCGTGACGACGGTGTCGTTGAAGCCCAGGTCCTGCTGGTAGAGCGGGATGAGGGGAGTGATGAGGCTGGTGCCCATCGCGAAGAAGAGCAGCACCACCCATGTGCGCCATACGCGGCCCATGACCCGGGAAACCTAAGCCGTCACCAGCACGGCCGCCTGCCACCGGCCCATGCCCTCGCGGCGCACCTCGCGCAGCCCACGCTGCAACCACGCCGCGGTCACCTCATCCATCGCGTCCGGCTGCAGGCCGGATAGCAGGAGGGCGGTGGGCACCGGGTCACCGGCCACCCCCAGCAGGTCGAGTTGGGCGGGCAGTGGCGCATTGGCCATCACCACCCGGCCGTCGATGGCCCCCGCTGTCAGCGCCCCGAGGGCGCCGCGCCGCACCGTCACACCGGCGTCCAGGCCACTGGCCCACGCCGACTCACGCGCCTGCGCCACCGCGCGCGGGTCCAGGTCCACGGCCACCACCGCGCCCCGACCCAGCCGCGCCCACGCCAGGGCCAGGGTGCCGCTGCCGCACCCGGCATCCAGCGCATGGCCGTCGGGCAGGGCCGGCAGGAGGTCCAGGCACATCCCGGTGGTCGGGTGCTCGGCCAGGCCGAACCCCTCCCCCGCCACCAGCACGATCTCGGGCAGGCCGGCCGGGGCGGGGGCGTGCCCCGGCGACCGCCGGTACACGCCACCACCCACTGCGGCCGGGAACGGCAGGGGTGGTGAGGGCCCCGGCTCCGGCTGCCATGGCAGATCGAGCGCCGAGAGGCGTGCCGCCTGCTCACCCTGATCGCGCCCGCCGGCGAATGGAGCCAGCACCAGGCCGTCCGGTATCCAGGCGATCGGCTCAAGGCCCGCGAGCACGGGGAAGGCCGCCGCGATGTCCCCGGCATCACCCCGCACCGCGATGCGCGACGGCACCCCGCTCGTAGACTCACCCACCGTGACCGCCGGCTCCAGCACCCAGATGATCGACGTGGCCCGCTACGCCGTGCAGGAGATCGGGCGCCTCGACCTGGAGGCCCGCCTCGACCTGATCACCGCCGGGGCGCGGGCGATCGCCTCCGAGGCACAGGCCATCGAGGACGCGGCCGTGGTCGGGGCGGGACAGGCGCGCAAGTTCGCGCGCCGCGAGATCGGCAGCGCCCTCGATCTGCTGGATGCACTTCCCGCGCTGGCCGAGGCCATCCGCCCGGTGGACGTGCCGGCGCGGTCGGGTCACACGCGGCTGGAGTTCGCCCCCTACGGCGTGGTCTTCGGTTGGCACTCCGCGAACTCGCCGGTGTGGGTGCCCACGCTGGTGGCGGCCTCGGCCTTCGCGGGCGGCAACGCCGTGCTGGCCCGCCCATCGCGTCGGGCGGGCACCGCAACGGCCCGCGTGCTCGAGGCACTCACCTACCGGTGGCCGCTGGGCGCCGTGCAGGTTGTGGACGACCCCCCCGAGCAGGCCGAGGCCCTCATGACGGCCCCGGGGATCGGCGCCGTGGTGGCGCATGCCTCCACGGCCACGTGCCGACGCCACATGGCCCGGCTGGCGGCGGCATACGCCGACGGCGCGACCATGCGCCCGTACATCCCGGAGGCCTCCGGCAACGACGCGCTGGTGGTGCTGGACGGCGCCGACATGGATCGCGCCGCCGAGGCCGCGGCGCTGGGTGGTTTCGCGAACGCAGGCCAGCTGTGCATGGCGGCCAAGCGGATCGTGGTGGAGCGCGCCGCGCGCGACGAGTTCGTCCCACGCCTGATCGACGCCGTCGAGGCCCTCGTGACCGGTCCGGCGGATGATGAGCGCACCGACGTGGCCCCGATCGCCGCGGGCGCCCGCGCGCGCGCGGTGGCCGACCTCGAGGAGGCCATCGCAGCGGGAGGCCGCGTGCTCACCGGTGGCACGGACGGGTTGGCGCCCGGCGGCGCACCATCCCCGACCGTGGTGCTGCTGCCCGGCTCCGCCCTGCACGTGCAGCTGTGGCGGGATGAGTCGTTCGCCCCGCTGCGCGGGCTGGCCATCGCCGACGACGCCCGGCACGCGGTGGCGCTCGCGAATGACTCGCCCTACGGACTGGGCGCCGCGGTATTCGGCCCGCACGAGCGGGCCATGACGGTGGCCGCCGCGCTCAAGGGGGCACGCATCACGGTGAACGAGGGGCCGCTGTACCAGGACCCGCACCTGGTGGTGGGCGGGGTGGGCGACTCGGGGCTCGCCGGCGCGCGCCCCAAGGTGGAGCAACTGGTCTACGCGCGCCGCGTGCACGTGGCCGCGGGCGGCTGAGACGCTATGCCAGCACCCGCAGGTGCTGCCACCGGATGAAGGCCTCCAGTCCGGGGTGCCCGAGTTCGGCACCGATCCCCGAGCCCTTCCAGCCGCCGTACGGCGCGTAGGGCACCACCACGCGCCAGCCGTTCACGACGACGGTGCCGCACTCGATCCGCGCTGCCACCTCGAGGGTGCGGCGCGACTCGCCTCCGCAGAGGTACGACACCAACCCGTAGTCGGGCCGGTTGGCCTCGGTAATGGCCTCCTCGACGTCGTCGTAGGGCATCACGGCGACCACCGGCGTGAAGGGCTCCTCGTCCACCAGCAGCACGCCCGGGCCGGCGCCCGTCACGAGCGCAGGCTCCACGTAGTTGCCGTCGAGCAGCGCGCCACCCTCGACGGTCGCGCCCTTGCCCCGGGCGTCATCCATGAGCATGGCGTGGCGCGCGCGTCCGCGATCGGTGGCCATCGGGCCGAGCTGCAATGCGGCGATGCCGGGGCGCAGGCGATCCAGCAGGTCCTGCTCCATGTGCCGCGGCACCAGGATGCGATTGACCGAGTAACAGGCCTGTCCGCAGTTGGCGAAGCCCTGCACCAGGGCGACTTCGGCCGCCACGTCCAGGTCGGCGTCGTCGAGCACCGCCAGCGCGCCGTGCCCGCCGAGCTCCAGCGACAGGGCCTTCAGGCGCGGGGACGCCCACGCGGCGATCTGCTCGGCCACGCGGCGCGATCCGGTGAACGCCACCTTGTCCACCCCCGGGTGCGTGCAGAGCGCCTCGCCGATCACCGGCCCGTCGCCCGTGATGCACGACACCACGCCGTCGGGCAGGCCCGCCTCGGTCGCCAGGTCACACAGCCGGCGCGCGGCGAGGGGCGCCTCCTCGGCCGGCTTCACGATCATGCAGCACCCGGCGGCCAGGGCCGGACCGAGCTTCCACAGCACCAGCGCCACCGGGAAGTTCCATGGGGTGATGGCCGCCACCACGCCGATCGGCGCGGGCCGGACGATCGAGCCGGTCGAGAGGGTCGGGCCCGGCAACTGCATGTTCCAGAGGCGCTCGGCCTCCCCGGCGAAGTGGTGCATCACCTCGCAGGCGCGGGCCACCTCGGCCTGCGCCTCGCCGAGGGGCTTGCCCTCCTCGCGGTGGATCGTCTCGGCCAACTCGGGCTGGTGCTCATCCAGCGCCGCGGCGTAGCGCCGGATGGCCTCGGCACGCCCCAGCGGTCCGAGCGCCTCCCAGCCGGGCAGGGCGGCGCGGGCGCGTGCAACCGCGGCATCGACGTCCTGCGGCCGGCCGGATGCGACCTCGGCGATCACCTCGCCCGTCGCCCGGTCGTCCACGGCGATCCAGTCGGGGGTCTCGACGCGCGAATCGCCGATGACAAGCGAATACCGGGGAGCGCTCATGGCGCGCACCCTACCCCGGCGGTGCCCGGCGCGTCGGCGCCGGAAGGCCCTCAGGCGGTGTCGGGCACGCGCACCACATGGCGCACGCGCCAGGCCGGCTGGTAGCCGGGCACGTCCTGGATATCGGCGTGCGACAGGCGGCGCGCGTCCTGGGCATCGGCCGCCCACACCTCGAGCTCGTGCACGTCGCGGCGCTCGAAGAAGTCGTCCACGGCCTCCCACACCGCGTACACCACACGGTACCGGTGGGTTCCCGGGGCGCTCGGGGTGAGCGGCTTCAGCACGCCGAGCGACCACTTGTCCTCGCCCGACTGGCGCTCCTCCAGGTGCCTGCGCGCGGCCTTGCGCGCGCATGCCAGATCCGGCGCCTCAAAGACGACGCGGCCCGCCACGCGCGGGCGGCGCGCCCCGGGCGGGCGGCGAAGCAGGGTGATCTCCCAGGAGGGGGCGGTACCCATGGCCGCGGAAACATACCCCTGCGGGGCGTGCTGCGCCACGGCAACGCACACACCTGCAATAGCAGCCGGGCACGGGCGGGGGCGACGAGGCGGCGGATAGGGTCGCGGCCGTGCCCGAGGACCGCACCCGATGACCGCGCACCGCGCCCCCCGCACGCCGGACACGGATGCCCTCGGCGCCGCCGCATCTGCGCTTCACGACGGGGATCTGGTGGGCTTCCCCACCGAGACCGTCTACGGCCTGGGCGCCGATGCGCGCGACCCCGCGGCCGTCGCCCGCGTGTTCGCGGCAAAGGGCCGGCCCAGCGACCACCCGCTGATCTGCCATGTGGCATCGGCCGACGATGCGCGCGCCCTGGTCGCCACGATGGGCCCGGCAGCCCAGGCCCTGGCCACGGCGTTCTGGCCGGGCCCCCTCACGCTGGTGATGGCGCGCTCGGCCGCCGTGCCCGATGCCGTCACGGGCGGGCGCGACACGGTGGCGGTGCGCGTCCCCGCGCACCCCGTGGCGCTGGCCCTGCTCCGCGCATTCGGTGGCCCCATCGCCGCGCCATCGGCCAACCGCTTCGGCAGGCCCTCGCCCACATGCGCCGATGACGTGGTGGACGAACTGGGCGACGCCGTGGCCATGGTGCTCGACGGCGGCCCCTGCGACATCGGCATCGAGTCCACCGTGGTGGACATGACCACCGACCCACCGCAGGTGCTGCGCCCCGGGCGCATCTCCGCGTCCCAGTTGTCGCAGGTGATCGGTGCTCCCGTCAGCGCCGAGGCATCGGGCCCGGCCCGCGCGCCCGGCATGCTCGAATCGCACTACGCACCCGGAGCACACGTCCGGGTGGTGGATGCGCCTCACGCCGCACAGGTCGCCACGGAGCTCGCCGGGGATGGACCGGTGGCGATCATGGCGCCCGACGAGGTGCCCGGCCTCCCCGCGGATGCACTGGTGCTCGGCCCCATGGGCGCCGCCGACGACTACGCCGCCCGCCTCTACGCGGCCTTCCGCCGCGCCGATGCCCACGCGGCGCGGTGGATCGTTGCCGTGCCGCCGCCCGCCGAGGGCATCGGCGTCGCGGTGCGCGACCGCCTGGCCCGGGCGTCCGCCGGGCGCTGACCGTTCCCACCCACGCCATGCCGGGACGGGCATACCATGGGGATATGCTCATCCGGGCAGCAGCCGTTGTGCTCATCGCCGCCTTCGCACCCGCCGTCGCGAACGCCGCTGCACCCGTGGTGCCCGCCTCCGAGCGCGGCCGCCCCGTGCTGTCGGGGACCTACATGACGCTGAACGGCAAGAAGATCGACCTGCGGCGCTTCCGCGGACGCGTGGTGATGGTCGTGAACACCGCGAGCCACTGCGGGTACACCGACCAGTACGAGCCGCTCGAGGCCATGTGGCGCGCCAACCGCCGCAAGGGCCTTTCCGTGGTGGGCGTCCCCTCGCGCGACTTCCAGCAGGAACTGCGTACCAATCGCCAGGTCGCGCGCTTCTGCAAGCGGAACTTCGGCGTGTCGTTCCCCATGCTCCGCATCTCCCGCGTTACCGGGCCCCGTGCCATCCGCCTCTTCCGCGGCCTCGCCCGCCCCTCCTGGAGCCGTCCACCCCAGTGGAACTTCGCCAAGTACCTGATCGACTCACGCGGCCGACCCGCCATGTACTTCCCGTCGTCTGAGGAGCCTGACTCGCCGGCGGTCCGCAGTGCCATCCGGGCCCTGCTCGCCGAGCGCCGCACCTGACCCCGACTGACGTCGATGGGTGCTCCCGGGACGGCAGGGGTCGGGTGTTGCCCCCGGCGATAACCACAGCAGTGCGGATGGCCCCGCTGTATCGGTTGGCGACAACTCGCCGACGCCACCGCGTGCGAACGGGCTCCGCCCGTGCGCTCACGCGGGTGGCCCGCCTGCGGTAGTCGCCAACCGATACACCGGCGCCATCCGCCTCTCGCGCTTTTTCGCCGGGGGTAATGCCCGGTCCGGGGGCATCCAAGCGGGGACCCACGGCGGATCAGGCGGTCTCGGCCTCGATGAGCGAGACGAGGGCCGCGGTGGCCCGCGCCGCCCGGTCGTTGAGGATGACATGGTCGAACTCGTCCCGGGCGGCCATCTCGGTGCGCGCGACCTCGAGGCGGGCGGCGATCTCCTCCTCCGCGTCGGTGGCACGGGCGCGGAGCCGGCGAGCGAGCTCATCGAGGGACGGTGGCTCGATGAACACCGACACGCAGTCGGGGCGGACCCGGCGGACGTTGCGGGCCCCCTGCAACTCGATCTCGAGGATCACGGAGCGGCCCGTCTGCATGATCCGGTCGAGCTCGCTGTTGAGCGTGCCGTACCGGTTGCCGGCGAACTCGGCGTGCTCGAGGAAGGCGCCCGCCTCCACGAGGCGCGCGAACTCGGCCCGGCTCATGAAGTGGTACTCGCGCCCGTCGGCCTCGCCGGGGCGCTTGGCGCGGGTGGTGGCCGACACCGCGACGGCCAGGTCCGGCGTGCGCGACAGCGCGCCCCGGATGAGGGTCCCCTTGCCGGCGCCGGAGGGTCCCGACACCACGAACACGCGGGTGCGGCGGGCTACCGGAGGCGCAGGAGTTCGACCAGCTCGCCCCGCTGCCGCTCCGACAGGCCCCCGAGGGTCTTGCCCTGGGAGATGCGGCACTGGTTGAGCAGGCGGGTGGCCTTGACCTTCCCGTACTTCGGCGCCGCCACGATCATGTCGAACACCTTGGCGGTCAGCACGTAGTCCGGCGGCGACGCGATCACCTGGTCCACCGAAAGGGCGCCGGACTTGAGGTCCTTCTTCAACTGGGCCCTCAGCGACCGGATCTCATTCGCCCTGCGGAGGGCGTCCATCCTCTGGTCGAGAGATCGCTGGGGCGTCTGCCCGGCCTTTGAGGGACTCGCCATCGCGGCGACTGTACCCCGCGCACCGGGCCGTGCCAACCGTGCCCGCACCACGGACTGACACGGGTGTCAGGGCGTGGCCAGATCCTGCAGTGCCACGGGTGGCACGACGGCCGGGTCCACGGCCAGACTGTGCGCGGCCGCCTCGGCGGCCTCGATCGTGGTGATGCAGGGCACCCCCGCGCGCACCGCGGCGCGCCGGATGGTGGCCCCGTCCGCCCGGTCGCCGCGGCCACTGGGCGTGCACACGACCATCGCCACATCCCCGCCCAGGATCAGGTCGGCAACGTGCGGCGGGCCATCGGACACCTTGTTGACCTCGCTCACCGGCACGCCGGCCGCACCCACCGCGGCCGCCGTGCCCGCGGTGGCCACGATGTCGAGCCCCGCGGAGTGGATCTCGCGGGCCAGGCCCCCCACGCGGTCCTTGTCCTCGTCCCGCACCGACAGGAACACCGTGCCCGTCCGGGGCAGCGCCTGCCGCGCGCCGCGCTGGGCCTTGGCGAACGCCTCGGCGAAGTCGGCGCCGATGCCCATGACCTCGCCGGTCGACCGCATCTCGGGACCGAGCACCGGATCCGCCCACGGGAAGCGGGCAAAGGGCAGGACGGCCTCCTTCACGGCCACGTGGCGCATGGACCCGGCGCCGGGCAGGCCGAGGTCGGCGATTTGCTCGCCCAGCATCAACCTGACCGCATGGCGCACCACCGGCACGCCGGTGGCCTTCGCCACGAACGGCACGGTCCGTGACGCCCGGGGGTTGGCCTCGATCACGTACGCGACGCCGTCGCGCAGGGCGAACTGCACGTTGAGCAGCCCGCGCACCCCGATGGCCTCGGCGAGCAGCGCCGCCTGGCGACGGACGTCCGCGTCCGCGTCGGGCCCGATCCCCTGGGGCGGGAGCACGCACGCGGAGTCGCCCGAGTGAACTCCGGCCTCCTCCACGTGCTCCATCACGCCCGCGATCCACGTGGACGAGCCATCCGACAGGGCATCCACGTCGATCTCGGTGGCGCCGGCCAGGAAGCGGTCCACCATCACGGGGCCGCGCGGGTCCTCCCGCACCATCCACGCCCGCAGCTCCTCGGGGCCGGACACGATCGCCATGGCGCGTCCGCCCAGCACGTAGCTGGGCCGCACCAGGGCGGGGTAGCCCACCTCCTCGGCCGCCGCCAGCAGGTCGTCCTCGCCCTCCGCCATGGCCCACGGCGGAGCCTTCAGCCCCAGGTCGCCCAGCAGCGCCCCGAAGCGTCCGCGGTCCTCGGCCATGTCGATGCGGTCGGCCGGGGTGCCCAGCACCGGCACGCCCTCGGCCTCCAGCGGCGCAGCCAGGCGCAGCGGGGTCTGCCCGCCCAACTGGGCGATGACGCCCACCGGCTTCTCGGCGCGGCAGATGTCCAGCACGGCGTCGAGCGTCACCGGCTCCATGTACAGCCGGTCGCTCACGCCATGATCGGTGGAGACCGTCTCCGGGTTGCAGTTGACCATGATCGCCGCGTAGCCCAGTTCCTGCGCCGTCTGGGCCGCGTGGACGCAGCAGTAGTCGAACTCGATGCCCTGCCCGATGCGGTTGGGGCCGGACCCCAGCACCACCACCGACGGCCGGTCGAGCGGCGTGGCCTCGCCCTCGGTGCCGAACGTGCCGTAGTAGTACGGCGTCACGGCGGCGAACTCCGCGGCGCAGGTGTCCACCGCGCGATACGAGGGCACCACGCCCAGCGCGTGGCGGCGCTGCCCCACCTCGGCCTCGGTCGCCCCCGTGCGCGCGGCGATGTCGCGGTCAGTCATGCCGGTGCGACGGGCGCCCAGCATCGCATCACGGTCGATGTCGTCCAGGCGATCGGGCAGGGCCTCGCCCGCCGTGGCGAGCGCCACGATCTCGCCGGTGAACCAGCGGTGCACACCGGTGGCGACGTGGAGGTCCTCCGCCGACGCGCCCCGGCGGGCCGCCCACATCATCAGGTCGAAGCGGTCCCATGAGGGCTTCGCGAGCCGCTCCAGCGCCTCCGCAACCGATCCGGGCTCATCCAGCCGGGCGTCGAGCTCACGTGCCGACAGGGCCTTGCCCAGCGCCTCCCCGAACGTGCGCCCGAGCGACAGCACCTCCCCCACGCTCTGCATGTACGTGGACAGCGGCACGCGGGCCTCAGTGAGCTTCTCGAAGGCGAAGCGGGGAACCTTGACGGCCACGTAGTCCAGGGTGGGCTCGAACGATGCCGGCGTCACCTTGGTGATGTCATTCGGCAGTTCATCGAGCGTGTAGCCCACCGCGAGCCGTGCGGCGATGCGCGCGATGGGGAACCCGGTGGCCTTCGAGGCGAGCGCCGATGAGCGCGACACGCGGGGATTCATCTCGATCACGACCATGTCGCCGGTCGCCCGGTTCAGCGCGAACTGCACGTTGGCGCCGCCGGTCTCCACGCCCACCGCCCGCACCACCTGGATCGCTGCATCGCGGAGCAGCTGCTGCTCGCGGTCATCCAGGGTCATGGCCGGGGCGACGGTCACCGAGTCCCCGGTGTGCACGCCCATCGGGTCGAGGTTCTCGATGGTGCAGACGATCACCGCGTTGTCGTTGCGGTCGCGCACCACCTCGAGCTCGATCTCGTCCCAGCCGGTCACCGACCGCTCCATCAGCACCTGCGAGATCGGGCTCGCGGCCAGCGCGTTCGACACCACCGGCTCGAGGTCGTCGGGGGTCAGCGCAACCCCTCCGCCCTCTCCGCCCAGCGTGAACGCGGGGCGGAGGATGATGGGGTACCCCAGGGCATCGGCCGCCGCCCGGGCGGACTCCGGATCGGTGGCGATACGGCTCTCCAGCACCGGGACCCCCACCTCGCGCATGCGGTCCTTGAACAGGTCGCGGTCCTCGGCCCGCCGGATCACGTCCACGTCGGCACCGATCAGCTCGACGCCGTGCCGCTCAAGCACGCCGGCCTCGGACAGGTCGATAGCCAGATTCAGCGCGGTCTGGCCCCCGAGGGTCGGAAGAAGCGCATCGGGCCGCTCCGCCTCGATGATGCGCTCCGCGGCCGCCACGTCGAGCGGCTCCACGTAGGTGCGGTCGGCCACTCCGGGGTCGGTCATGATCGTGGCCGGGTTTGAGTTGACCAGCACGATCCGGTAGCCCTCGTCGCGCAGTGCGCGGCAGCCCTGGGTGCCCGAGTAGTCGAACTCGCCGGCCTGACCGATGACGATGGGCCCGCTGCCGAGCACCATGATCGTCTGGATATCCGTGCGGCGCGGCATCAGGCGGCCACCCTCTCCCGGAATGCGGCGAACAGGTAGGCGGCATCATGCGGGCCAGGCCGCGCCTCCGGGTGGTACTGCACCGACGATGCCCGGAGATCGGGGGCGGCGATCCCCTCGACGCTGCCGTCGAACAGGCTGGTGCGCGTGACCTCCACGCCGTCGGGCAGGGAGTCCGCCACCACCGCGTATCCGTGATTCTGCACGGTGATCTCCACCACGCCATCCTCCGCCCGTTGCACCGGATGGTTGGCACCGCGGTGACCGAAGGGCAGCTTCTCGGTGCGCAGGCCCAGCGCGTGGGAGAGCAACTGGTGCCCCAGACAGATGCCGAACACCGGCACCTGGCCGAGCACCCCGGACAGGGCGTCGATCACCCGCGCGCACGCCGCCGGGTCGCCGGGGCCGTTCGAGATGAAGACGCCATCGGGGCCGAGCGCGAGGATCTCATCGGCGCCGGTGCCTGCCGGCACCACCTCCACGCGCATGCCCGCACCCGCGAGGCCGCGCAGGATCCCCTCCTTCATGCCGCAGTCGACGGCCACGATGCGCGGTCCGTCGTCTCCGAGCGTCCGGCGCGCGCCCGCGGCCTCCTGCGACAAGTCGCGGCCATCCAACACCGGGTGCGCCCGCACCAGCGCGAGGAGCTCTTCGGCCCGCATCTCCGTGCTGACCCCGCCCCGCATGGCGCCGTGATCGCGCAGGTGACGCACCAGGCGCCGGGTGTCAGCGTCCTCGACCGCCACTACGCCCTGCGCCGCCAGCCATGAGCGGAACCCCACCGGGCCGGCCACCCCGGGGCTGTCCCCGATGCGCGTGGCGATGACCGCGGACGGCCACACGCGGCCGCTCTCCATCGCCTGCTCGCCCGTGCCGTAGTTGCCGATCATCGGGGCACTGAACGCCAGCACCTGCCCGAGGTACGAGGGGTCGGTGACGGCCTCCTGGTAGCCGTTCATCCCGGTGGTGAAGACCATCTCGCCGAGCGCCGTCCCCGGCGCACCCGCAGCCCGGCACGGCAGCACCATGCCGTCCTCCAGCACGATCACCGCATCGCCCGCCGCACCGCTCGCACCGCTCATCGCACCAACCCCGATATCGCTTTGAATTCCGGCCCCCCGGCCTGCCCGAGCATCTCGAACAGCACCATCTCCGCCGTTGTCACGTGCGCGCCCGCGCGTGCCATCTTGTCCAGCCCCGCCTGCCGGTTGGCCGCGGTGCGTGAACTCACGGCATCGGCAGGCACGTGCACCGAGGCCCCGCGCGACAGCAGGTCATGCACCGTCTGGTTCACGCACACATGCGACTCGATGCCGCACACCACCCAGGCGCCGCACCGGGCGTCGTCGTAGGCCTCTTCGAAGCCCTGCACCCCGCAGGCCGAGAAGCGCGTCTTGTCGATGACCGGGGTTCCCTCCGGAAGGCGCGAGGCCACACCGGGAACGGTCTCCCCCAGCCCCTTCGGGTACTGGCGGGTGCTGATGACGGGCCTGCCCATAACCCCGAACCCCTCGGCCAGCAGTCCGCATGCGGCCACCAGGTCGTCAAAGCCATCGATCACGGGGGCGAACGCCTCTTGGACGTCGACAATGACCAGCCCGGTGTCCTCCCGCGTTGCGAGTGCGGGATGCCGGCTGCTCATGCGGTCCTCCGGTAGACGTCCTGCCCACCCGCGATGGTCATCACGACCCGGCCGGTGAGGTCCATCCCGGTGAACGCGGCGTTGATGGACTTGCTGGCGTACGGACGGTCGCCCACGCGGTCGACGGCTGCGGTGTCGATGACCGCCAGGTTGGCTGGTGCGCCCTCTGCAAGGGTGGGCACGGGCAGCCCGAATACCTGCGCCGGAATCGTGCTCATGCGCACCACGAGGTCGGAGAGCGGCATGTGCCCACCCTCCACCAGTTCGGTGTTGCACGCCGCGAATGCCGTCTCCAGCCCGATCACCCCGAAGGGTGCCGCGGCAAAGGGGTTCTCCTTCTCGTCGGCCGGGTGCGGCGCGTGATCCGTGGCGATGCAATCGATGGTGCCGTCGATGAGGCCCTCGATCAGCGCCTGGCGGTCGTCCTCCGACCGCAGGGGCGGATTCATCTTGAAACGTGCCGGGTCGGGGTCGCCGTCGATGACGTCCTCGGTGAGCAGCAGGTGGTGGGGGGTCACCTCGGCGGTGACCTGCACGCCGCGCTCCTTCGCGCGGCGGATCTCCTCCACCGTCTCGCGGGCGGAGACGTGGCAGATGTGGATACGGCCGTCCTCGTAGCCGGCGAGCGCGCAGTCGCGGGCCACCTGCACGGCCTCAGACACGCCGGGGATGCCGGAAAGCCCGATGCGTGCCGACACGACGCCCTCGTGCATCACGCCATCCCCGGACAGGCTCATGTCCTCCTCGTGCAGGGTGAACAGCAGCCCCGTGGCGCGCTGGTACTGCAGCGCGCGGCGCATCACCAGAGCACTCTCCACCGGCACGCCGTCGTCGGATAGCGCAGCCGCGCCGGCCTCTGCCAGGTCGCCGTGCTCGGTGAGCGCATCACCCTGCTGCCCCACCGTGATGGCCGGGATGAACCCCGTGGGCACCACGGCCTCCTGCGCTGCCCGCTGCAGCAGCGACCCGAGGATGCTCGGGTTGTCGGTGGGCGGCTGGGTGTTGGGCATGGCGAGCACGGTGACCACGCCGCCCGCGGCCGCACTGGCGGTGCCGGACGCGATGTCCTCGGCGTGCTCCTTGCCCGGGGTGCGGAGGTGCACGTGCACGTCCACAATGCCGGGGATCACCGTGAGGCCCGCGGCGTCAACCTCCTCGAGGCCCGCGGCGTCCCCACCGATCACGCCGTCGCGCACGACGAGGTCGCCGACGGCATCGATGCCCGCGGCCGGGTCGAGCAGCCGTGCACCCCGCAGCACCACGTTGGCCAGGTCGCCGGGCCGCTGGGGCAGCCGGACCCGGGGGTTCGCCCCCGCTGCCGTCGTCATGCGGCCTCCCGGACAGCGCTGCCGTGCGCGGCCGCCTCGGTGAGGACGTCGTAGAGAACTGCCATTCGCACCACCAGTCCGTTGGCCGCCTGGGCCTCGATGAGTGAGCCGGGGTCGTCCACGACGGCCCCGCTGATCTCGACCCCGCGGTTGACGGGGCCCGCGTGCATCACCCGCTGCCCGGGGCGAAGCCGCGCGTGGTTCACCTGGTACATCCGCGCGTATTCCTCGAGCGACGGGACGAATCCGCCATCCCCCATGCGCTCGAGTTGCATGCGCAATACGTACACGATGTCGGCGTCGGCGATGTCGCGGATGTCCGCGGACACCTCGGCGCCCAGGCCGGTGGCCAGGTCGCGGGGCACCAGGGTGGGCGGAGCGACCACGCTCACCCGCGCCCCCATCCTCAGGAACGCCTGGATGCCCGACCGCGCCACGCGCGAGTGCAGCACGTCCCCCACGAACGCCACGTGCCGGCCCGCGACGGGACCGATCTCGCGTTGCACCGTGTAGAGGTCGAGCAGGGCCTGCGTGGGGTGCTCGCCCGTGCCGTCGCCGGCATTGACCACTGCGGCGTCCGTGTACCGCCCCGCCAGGGCGCACGCGCCCACCTGCGGATGGCGGATGACGAACACGTCCGGGTCATAGGCCTCGAGGGTGAGGATGGTGTCCTTGAGCGTCTCGCCCTTGTCCATGCTGGTGCCGGCGCCCTTGATGCCCACCACGTCGGCGGACAACCGCTTTGCCGCCAGCTCGAACGAAGTGCTGGTACGCGTCGACGGCTCCAGGAACAGGTTCACCACCGTGCGACCCCGGAGGGTGGGCACCTTCTTGATGTCGCGGTCCATCACGGACCCGAACCCCTCGGCCGTGGAGAGGATGCGCCCGATGTCGTCGGCCGGGAGGTCCGCGATGCCGAGCAGCGATCGCGCGCTGCTCATGCAGCGTCCTCCAGCAACACCTCGTCACTGCCGTCCACCTCGGCCAGGTGCACGGTGACGCGCTGCCCCATGCTCGTCGGCAGGTTGCGGCCCACGTAGTCCGGCCGGATCGGGAGTTCGCGGTGCCCGCGATCCACCAGCACAGCGAGCTCCACCTTCGGCGGGCGGCCATAGTCGAAGACGGCATCGATGGCCGCCCGGATCGTGCGCCCGGTGAACAGCACGTCGTCCACCAGGATCACCGAGTGGCGGGTGATGTCGAAGTCCAGGACGGTCTCGCCCACCACGGGCACGACGCCCTTCCTACCCCCACCCACCCCGACGTCGTCCCGGTAGAGCGCGATGTCTACCGTGCCGATCGCCGGCGCCACCCCCGAAAACTGCTCGATGTGCCCACGCAGCCGTTCGGCCAGAGGCACACCACGGGTGTGGAGACCGACCAGGGCGACGGTCGACGGGTCGGGGTGGTGCTCCGCGATCTCGTGGGCGATGCGCGCCACGGTACGGCGGCACTGATCGGAATCGATCAGGACCTGGGACCCCATGTGAATGCTCTCCTTCCCGGCCTCACGGGACCGGTCTTAAAGGCTTGCGTCGACCACAGTAGCAGGGCCGCCGGAACCGCCCGCGGACTCACGCGGCGCACGCCCGAGGCGCTCCTGCACCGGGATCAGGCGGGGGGCTCCGCGCTCGCGCAGCGGGATCTCCACCTGGTCGAAGTCCCGCGGCACGATCACCCCCGGGAACGCCGCCTCGGCCTCACGACGTGCCTCGCGCGGCTGCACGCGGGTGGACACATGCGTGAGTGCGAGCATCGCGACGCCCGCACGAGCCGCCAGGTCCGCGGCCTCGCGCGCGGTCGAGTGGCGCGTCTCCACGGCGCGGTCGGCGTCCTCGTCGCAGAACGTGGCCTCGTGCACCAGCAGATCGGCACCGCGCGCGGCATCCTCCGTCCCCGCGCACGGACGCGTGTCGCCGGAGAACACCACGACCCGCCCCGGGCGCGGGTCCCCCATCACCTGATCCGGCGTGACGGTGACCCCCGCGGGGTTCACCACCTCTCCACCGCGCTGCAGCACCCCGAAGTCCGGTCCGGGTTGCACGCCGAGCGCCCGCGCAGCATCCACGTCGAATGCCCCGGGGCGCGGATCCTCGACCAGCGCATACCCCAGGGAGCGCACCCCGTGGTCGGTGTGGAAGGCCCGGACCACGACATCGTCATCCCGGAGCACGTCACCGGCCCCCGACTCCTGCACCTCCAGGTGGAATGGCAGCCGCCCTACCAGCGGATGCAGGATGCGCATCAGGTCACCCAGGCCGTCCGGCCCGACCAGGAGCAGGGGTTCGTCGCGACCACGGAGGGCAAACGTCTTGAGCATGCCCGGCAGGCCCAGGATGTGATCCCCGTGCAGGTGGGTGACCAGCACCGCATCGAGGTCCACGAGGCCCACGCCTGACCGCAGCAGCTGACGCTGGGTGCCTTCGCCGCAATCCACGAGCCAACGGCGCCCTCCGCGGCTGATGAGGGTGGCAGAGGTGCCCCGCGCGGCGCTCGGCACCGATGCGGAGGTCCCGATGAACGTGACGACGAGATCCACCCCCCGACTCTACGTGGTACCCGTGTGCAGGCCACCCCGGCGGGCCCGTGCGGCGCGCCCGTCTACACTGCGGGGGCGAGCGCGCGTAGCTCAGTGGATAGAGCACTGGCCTCCGGAGCCAGGGGTCGCAGGTTCGAATCCTGCCGCGCGTGCTGTCCCGCCCGGTCTCCCGGATGCCGCGGGTACCATCCCCCTCATGACTGACGACGTCTGGAGCGTGGCGCTGCCCAAAGGCGCTGAACCCCCCTTCCAGGTGTGGGTGAACGGCGAGCCGCGCGAGGAGGGAAGCGACTACGCCGTGGAGGGCCGGTGGCTCCGGTTCTCCTCCCCGCTCCGCCCCAAGGTGCGGCGCAGGGGCCTTGGCGGGCGCATGATGATGCTGGCCGGGATCGGCGTGTACGGCGACCAGAAGGCCGACACGGTGGACCTTCGGTACCACGTCGGGGGGCAGGTGAAGCACGCGACCGAACTGCCGATAATCCCGCCCGCGCCCGGCGACCCCTCCTAGGACGCCCGCTCGAGCACCGGGGCAGGCCGCCCGAAGAGGAAGCCCTGCGCGAGCCGGATGCCGCAGCTGATGACCGCCGAGCGCTGCGCCGGCTCCTCCACTCCCTCTGCGACGACCTCCATCCCGAGGTTGCCCGCCAGGTCCGCGAGCGTCCGCAACACCATTCCGGCACGCTCGGCGTCCGCGCCGCCGGCATCGGCGACGAGCGTCCGGTCGATCTTCAGCCGGGATATCGGGAGCTGCCGCAGGTGCGCCAGCGAGGTGGTGCCGGCGCCGAAGTCGTCGATGGCCAGCCGCACCCCGACATCAGCGAGGCGGTGCAGCACCTCCGCCGCACCCGGCTGGCGGTCGAAGCTGACCCGCTCGGTGACCTCGAGGGTGAGCGCGTCCGGCCGCACGCCGGCCTCACGCAGGTCCGCCGCCACCGTGTCGGCGAGGCGCGGCAGCAGGCTCGCAGGCGAGACGTTCACGCTGACCGTCCGACCGCGCACCCTCCCCGCCGTGAAGTCGCGGAGTGACCGCCGGAGGACGTAGCGGTCAATCTCCTGAACGATCCCCATGTCCTCCGCAAAGGGTATGAACTCCCCCGGCGACAGCAGGCCGAGCGTGGGATGGCGCCAGCGGACGAGACCCTCCTCCCCCACCACCTCCCCGGCGGGGAGCTCCACGATCGGCTGGTAGAAGACCGAAAGCTGGCCGTTCGTCACCGCGCGGGCGAGATCATCACGGATCGTGTCCGTCCGTGCGCGACGGGCGATGACGGCCTCGTCCAACAGGATGCAGGTGAGGCTGAACATCTCGGTGCGCAGGAGGGCCGCCTCAGCGGACGCCAGCAGGTCGTCTGCCGAGGCACCGACCCCCGGCCCGGTGGTCGCGACGGCCGCCGTGAGGCCCGTGTGAACGCTCTGGCCGGACTCCAGGACGATGGGTCCGCGCAGGCGGTTTCGCACCTCGGCGACGACCGCGCGCGCTCCCGCCCCGTCGACGCCGGGGAGGAGCATGACGAAGTTTCCGTGGGCACGGCCGATCTCTGCGGACGCGGGCACGGAGCCGACGACGGCGTGCGCGACCGCCCGCAGGGCTCCCGGCGCGAGAAGCCCCCCGTGGGATCCCGCCGCGTCGATCTCCTCCACCCGCAGCGCGATGGCGGACCACACACCCGGGGTGCCGTCGCCGCCCGACGCGCGCTGCACCACCACGTCACGACGCGGGAGGCCTGTCTCGTCGTCCACGTGGGGCTCGCCGCCGACGGCCTCGCGCCCGGCACGCCTTTCGATCACGCCCGCCACATGGCCGGCAAGCCGCGACAGGGCGGCGACCTGGCGATCGGAGATGTCGCGGGGGTGGTCATCGACGACGCAGAGTGTCCCGATCGCGTGGCCATGCGAGGTGAGGATCGGGACACCGGCGTAGAAGATGACGTTCGGGGTGCCGGTGACCATCGGGTTGTCGGCGAAACGGGGGTCCTGCCGGGCATCGGTGACGACCATCGGCTCCGGGCCATCGGCGATCGCATGGCCGCAGAACGAGATGTCGCGTGGCATGCGCCCGGCATCGAGGCCCACCGCCGCCGTGAAGACCTGCTCATCCTCCTCAACGATGCTGACGAGGGCGATGCGCGACCCGGCGACCAGGGCCGCGAGGTCTGCGAGGGAATCCAATTCGGGGTCGGACCCGCGCCCGATGGCGCCGAGCGCGCGCAGGTCGGCTAGCCGGGCAGCCTCGTCGGGCGGCCGCGGGGGCGCAGCGCCACCGGGAACGGCGTCGCCGATCATGCGCCCGTCATCCTCGTCGTGCGGGGGATTCGCCACGAAACCTCACGATCGGTGGCTCAGCCGCCGGGACGGTACCAGCCTGCCCACCGGATCCTGGGGGCTAGGCCGACGCCACCGGGACAAGCGCGTCCAGGAGATCCGCGTCCCAGCGCTGCGCGCACGCGAAGCCCGGCGGTGGCGCCCCGGAGTCCACGGGGAATGCAGCGAGCGCCTCGGACATCACGCCGCCCATCGACAGCGCCGCCAGGCGCGGAGGGGCGTGATCCGGCCGGGGTGCGCCCCGGCCCGCGCAGAGGTGATGCACCAGGGCGATCTGGGTCGGAACGGACGGCTCGCGCACGGCATAGGTCCCAGCGGACGCGGCGGCGGCGGCCAGCACGCCGTCGGCAGCATCCCGGGCACCGACAAGGGGCATGGGATTGGTTCCCGGCCCGACGATGCGCAGGCGGCGCATCTGCACGCCACGCGACATGTCGCGCACCACTCCTGCGGGCCCATACACCCAGGGCACGCGGACGACGCGGGTCTCCGGCCCGCGCAGCGCATCCTCCGCGCTGCGCGAGGGGATGGCGATGCGCAGGGGGCCGGCGTCGTCAGCGAGGCCACATGTGACGGCGACAATCACGCCGCCCTGCGCGGCGTCGGCCAGGCCCGCGGCCTGCTCGGCGGCGAGCCGGGCCAGCCGCCGGACGTGGCGTCCGCGCACCGGAGGCGCCATGCGCGGAAGGCCTGCGTGGATCACCACATCGGCCTCCCCGGCGCTCCGCGCCCACGGGCCGGGTGCGGACAGGTCGCCCCGCACCACCTGGGCACCAGCCGCCCGCAGGGCCGCGGCCGCAGCGTCGGACCGGGCGAGCGCCGTTACCAGCGTGCCACGGGCCAGCAGCATCTCGACCACCGGGGTACCGACGAGCCCGGCACCCCCGGTGACGAATGCCGTCGCGGGGGGCTCACCCACCGGCGACGGCCGGCAGGATCGTCACCTCCTGGCCATCGGGCACGGGCGTGTCGATTCCCTGCTCGAAGCGCACGTCCTGCCCAGCCACGAACACATTGACGAACCGGCGCAGCGCGCCGTCCTGGGTCACGCGATCGCGGAACCCGGGGTGGGCGCCGTCGAGCTCGTCGATGATGGCCCCGACGGTCCCGGGTGCGCACTCGACGGTGGCCGCCCCGCCGGTGAGCGGGCGCAGCGGGGAGGGAATGCGGACGGTCACGCTCATCGGACGGTCTCCAGGGTCGTCGTGCCGGCGACGGCGTCCTCGAACGCCGCCACGGTGGGTGCGATGGTGACGGGCTCGACGCGCTCAGCCACGGCATCGAGGGTCTTGAGTCCGTCCCCGGTGATGTAGATGACCACGCGCTCATCGGCGCCGATGTCGCCCCGCTCCGCGAGACGCCGCAGCACGGCCGTGGTGACGCCGCCGGCCGTCTCGGTGAAGATGCCGGTGG
Source organism: uncultured Thermoleophilia bacterium (assembly GCA_938017905.1). Lineage (GTDB taxonomy): Bacteria > Actinomycetota > Thermoleophilia > Miltoncostaeales > Miltoncostaeaceae > SYFI01. The sequence continues at coordinate 29,103 of CALIKX010000007.1, forward strand.
TCTCGGCGAGAAGGGCGATGCCCTCCGTGATCTCGGCCTCGGTGACGGCGTCGATGCCGCCGCCGGTGCCGCGGGCGACATCCAGCGCGAAAAGGCCGTCCGCCGGGTTCCCTATGGCAAGGCTCTTGGCGATCGTGTCGGGTCGCACGGGAGCGACGAAGTCGAGCCCCGCGTCATAGGCCGCGGCGACCGGCCCGCAGCCCTGGGCCTGCGCGCCGTTCATGGCGGGTACGCGTCCGTCCACCAGCCCGAGGTCCAGCAACTCCGTGAACCCGCGGTGGATCTTGGTGTAGAGCGACCCCGAGGCGATCGGCACGATGCAGCGATCCGGCAGGGTCCACCCCAGCTGCTCGGCGGTCTCGTACGCGAGGGTCTTTGACCCCTCGCTGTAGTACGGCCGCACGTTCACGTTGACGAATGCCCACGGCCGGTCGGCGGCGAGCTCCATGCACAGGCGGTTGACGTCGTCGTATGTGCCGTCCACGGCCACCAGCGTGCAGCCGTAGATGCCCGTGGCCACGATCTTCTGGTGCTCCAGGTCGGCGGGCACGAATACGTAGGACTGCATGCCCGCGGCGGCCGCGTGGGCCGCGACCGACTGCGCAAGGTTGCCGGTGGATGCGCATGCCGCCACCTGGTAGCCGAGTTCCCGCGCCTTCTGGAGCGCCACGCTCACCACGCGGTCCTTGAAGGAGTGGGTGGGATTCGCCGTCTCATTCTTCACCCATACCTCACCCAGCCCCAGGCGCTCGGCGAGGCGCGGCGCGCGCACCAGAGGGCTCAGCCCCACCGGCAGCCCCGCGAAGGGGTCGGCCGGGGCGCAGGGCAGCAGGTCCGCGTAGCGCCAGATCGATGGCGGGCCCGCCTCGATGGACTCGCGCGTCACATCCCGGCCCAGCGCGTCGCGGTCGTACACGACCTCCAGCGGCCCGAAGCAGAACTCGCACGCGTACGACGCGCCGAGCGGCAACTCCTCGCCGCATTCCTTGCAGCGGAGACCCCGGGCCCCCGTTGCACGTCCCTCACTGCTCGTCATCCTCGTCTCCTTTCGTCGCCGGGAGTACGAGGGCGCTTCGTATCCGAAGCCTTGCCCCGTGCATCTCCCAGGCACGAATGCCTGCAGGAATTGGCACCTGGCGCTCTTGCGCTGGTTGCCGCGGTTTCACAGGGCCATGTCCCTCCACCGCTCTTGATGCGTAAAGCGCCGTGGACGCTAGCCGACGACCCGGCGGTCGTCAACGGGCGCGTCCCGTGGCAGGCGCGAAACACGAAAACCCCTGCGGCGGACCGTCCGGGCCGCGCAGTTACGATGCGACGACCGTGATGACCGAGCCCTCTCCCGACACGGACGCCGACGGGGGCGCCCCGACGCAGCCCTCGCGCTTCCTGTTCCTGCGCCGACGCCCGCCCGCGCAGGCGGACGCCCCGGCGGACGGGGCCGACGCGTCCGGGGGTGCAGTCGACGGCGCGACGGAGGACGCCGGATCGGCTCCGGACCGCGCGAGGCCGGGCGTGCTGCGCCGACGTCGGCGCCAGTTGACCGCCACGTACGAGCAGGCCGTGTTCGATCTGGGCGGGCTGGCGATGGAACTGCACGGCCGCGGCCTGTTGGCCGAGGCGGTCATGCGCCGGAAGGCCGCAGAGGTGGCCGACATCCGCACCCAGATCGAGGAGCTCGACGCCCGCCTGGAAGACGTCCGGCGCGACCGCCGCGAGCGACGTCAGGCCGGCCGCGGAGGCGGCATCACCTGCCCCCAGTGCGGCACGCGGTCGCAGGCGGGCGCGAACTTCTGCGCGTCATGCGGCACGGCCCTGGCGCTTGCGGCAGGCGCGGCCGATGCACCGGATGACGCCCAGGCGACGACGGTGATCGTGGACGAGCAGGTGACGACCGTAATCGTCGACGCGGAGGCCGATCCGCAGCCGACGACGGCTATCCCGCCGCAATCCGGCGGGGACGGCTGATGCCGGAGAGCCCATACCCGGGCCCTCCCCCGCCCGGCCCGGACGGCGGCGCCGGCCCCGCGGACGGCGATGCACCGGCGGAGTCCAGCGCACCGCCGCCGCCGACGTCCTGCACCGTCTGCGGCGCCGAGCTCGACCCCGGGCAGGCGTACTGCCTGGAGTGCGGCTCGCCGACCCCCGCGGCCCCGCGTCTGCGCCGGGGTGCAGGGGGCCTCGCGCTCGTGGCGGCCGGACTGGCGCTGCTCGGGGCAGGTGCGGGTGCACTGGCCTACGTGGCCTCGTCGGACGGTGACTCCACCGCCGTGGCCCCCGCGCCCGCGCCCGAGACCACGTCGATCATCACGGTGCCGACCATGCCCACACCCACCACCGAGACCGACTCGAGCCTGCCCGGCGACGACACCGCCACCACAGGCACCCTGCCGATGGACACCACGTTCACCACGCCGCCCGTGGACACCGCGTCGTCCCTTCCCGTGGATACCACCGCAACCCTCCCGGACTCCGGGATCATCACCGAGACCGGCCCCACGGGTGGCGGCCAGACCACGGATGAGTTCCCCACCGACGATGGGGACTTCGTGGATCCGGGCGATGACGGAACCGGGGGCGGCACGGGAACGGACGATTGGCCGGCCGGCACATCGGGCTGGACGGTGATCGTCGCCAGCGACCGCACCGAGTCGGGCGCGCAGTCCGCGGCCAGCCGCCTGCAGTCACAGGGACAGCCCGGCGGGGTGCTGTGGAGCTCCGACCACCCGCCGCTGAACCCCGGCTACTGGGTGGCCTTCTCGGGCACGTTCACCACGCGCTCCGAGGCCCTCTCGCACGCACGCGCACTGGTGGGCAGCTGGCCCGGCGCGTACCCGCGGCAGGTCGACTCCTAGGACCGCCCGCCGCTCCCCATCAGCCCGGCAGGCGCACGTACACGTCGTCGCCGGTACTGCCGGCATCGGGGAGCAGGACGAGGCGCGCGGGGCCGGATCCGCTGGCCCGCACCGATATGCGACCCGACGCATTCACGATGCCGCGACCCACCACGCGCCGGCCGATGCGGACCTCCGCCTGGGCTCCCGGCGCGGGCGGTCGGGTACGCGCCCGCACCAGGGCGCGCCCGCCCGACGGGCGCGCCGATGCCCCGGAGAGCCGCACCAGCCGAACCGGCGTGCCGACGTCGGCTACCACGAGGCGCCGCCCCGGCCGGGGCGCGGCGGTCACGTCCATCACCACACC
>CALIKX010000008.1 GCA_938017905.1 uncultured Thermoleophilia bacterium
GACCAGCGGGCGCGCCCGCTGGCCATCGTCCACACTGCCGCCTCGTGGACGTCCAACTGTGGGCATGGATCGCCCTCGTGCTCGGCACGGTGGTGGTCATCACCGTCGACCTGCTCGTCATATCGCGGGGCGATCGCGAGATGGGCTTGCGCGCGGCACTGGCCTGGACGGGCGTGTGGCTGACCCTCGGCCTGTCGTTCGCCGTGGTCATCGGCCTGGCTTTCGACGCCCGCTACGCCACCGAGTACCTGTCGGGGTTCCTGCTCGAGTACTCGCTGTCGATGGACAACGTGTTTGTGTTCATCGTGCTGTTCGGGTTCTTCGCCGTCCCGCCCGCGGCCAAGCTGCGGGTACTGACGCTGGGCATCCTGATCGCCCTGGGCCTGCGGCTGATCGCCATCCTCGTGGGCGGCGTGCTGATCGCACGGGCGGAATGGGTGCTGTACCTGTTCGGCGCGTTCCTCCTGTACACGGCCTGGAAGCTGCTGCGGCACGCCGACGAGCCCGCCGATCCGGAGAAGTCGGCGATCCTCCGGTTCCTCAAGGCCCGCCTCCCGCTCACCGGCACGTACGAGGGCCGCAAGTTCCGCATCCGCATGGACGGCAAGTGGATGTACACCACGCTCACCGTCGTGCTGGTGATGCTGGCCGGCACGGACATCGTGTTCGCGCTCGACTCCATTCCCGCTGCGTTCGGGGTGACCCGCGAGCCGTTCCTGGTGTTCGCCGTGAACGCATTCGCCCTGATGGGCCTGCGGTCGCTCTTCTTCGTGCTGGAGGGCCTCGTGGACCGCTTCCCGTACCTGTCCTACGGACTCGCGATCGTCCTGGCGTTCGTGGGGACGAAGATGATCGTGAAGGACTTCTGGCATCCGCCGATCTGGCTCTCGCTCGCCGTGATCGTGCTGGTACTGGGCGCGAGCATCATCTACAGCTGGGTAAAGACGAAGCCGCCCGCGACCGCCTGACACAGGTCCCCGGGCGGGGGACGACCCACCGGCATGCCGTCCCCGCGGGGATACGATGGCCCCGGTGGACCAGCTCTCCGTCGTATCCCTTGCCGTGGCCTTCGCCGCGGGCTTCGTGTCGTTCGCATCGCCGTGCGTGCTGGCGCTCGTGCCCGGCTACCTGTCGTTCATCTCGGGCGTGCCGGCAGATCAGGTGGAGCAGCGCTGGAAGGGCGTGCTGCGGCCCACCGCGGCCTTCGTGCTGGGGTTCGCCGTCATGTTCGCGCTGTTCGGGGCCAGTGCCGGGCTGATCGGGCGCTCACTTGCACGGGACCGCGAGGTGCTCAACCTCGTCGCGGGGATCATCCTGGTCGTGTTCGGCATCGCGATGGTGCTGCTGCCCCGCACGGGCTGGCTCCAGTCCGACCGCCACGTGCGGCTGTCACGTCGCCCGGAGACGCTGGTGGGCGCGGGACTGGTGGGCGCCGCGTTCGCCGCCGGCTGGACGCCCTGCATCGGACCGATCCTCGGCAGCATCCTCACCTATGCGGCCCCCACGGGATCGCCCGCCGCAGGCGCCCTCCTGCTGTTCGTGTACTCCCTCGGGCTGGGCATCCCGTTCCTGCTCGCGGGGATCTTCCTGACGCAGACGCTGTCGGCGTCGAAATGGCTGCGTGACCGCTGGTACGCGGTGAATGCCATCGGCGGCGCGCTGATGGTGGTGATCGGCATCATGGTGCTCACCGGCAACCTCGAGCGCATCACCCAGCGACTCGCCACCATCGGATTCGCCGGCCTCTAGGAGCCCTCGTGCGCATCGTGTCCCTGGTCGGCAACCGGCCGCAATTCGTGAAGGCCGCCCCGCTGTGCGCGGCGCTCCGGGCGCTGGGCGATGAGGTGCTGGTGCACTCCGGCCAGCACTACGACCCTGAGCTCGCCGACCTGTTCTTCGATGAGCTCGGCATCCCCAGCCCCGATCACGCACTGGAGGTGGGGCCGGGGACGCCCGTGCACCAGTTGGCGATCATGATGGAGCGCTTCGAGCACGTGCTGCGCGACGAGCGGCCCGATGCCGTGCTGGTGTACGGCGACACCACCACCACCCTCGCCGGTGCGCTGACCGCGGCGAAGAACGGCATACCCCTCGCCCATGTCGAGGCGGGGCTGCGCTCGTTCGACCGGTCCATGCCCGAGGAGCAGAACCGGGTGGTCACCGACCACCTCTCCGACGTGCTGCTGTGCCCCACCCGCCAGGCGGTGGACAACCTGGCGGCCGAGGGCATCACCCGGGGCGTGCACCTGGTGGGCGATGTCATGTTCGATGCCAGCCGCATGTTCGCGCCGCTCGCCGCCGCGCGACCCGGGCCCGCCGCCCTGGGGCTGGAGCCCGGCGGATACCTGCTGGTCACCGTCCACCGCGCCGCGGCGACCGACACGCCCGCGGCGCTCGACGCCATGGTGGACGTGCTCTCATCGCTGGGCCAGCCGGCGGTGTTCCCGGTGCACCCGCGGACCCGCGGCAAGCTGCAGCCGGGTGGGCGGTGGGAGGCCCTGGAGGGCGTTCCCGGCCTCGTGCTGGCGCCCCCGGCCGGTTACCTGGACTTCACGAACCTGCTCATGAACGCCCGCGCGGTGGTGACCGACTCCGGCGGCGTGCAGAAGGAGGCCTACTTCCACGGCATTCCCTGCATCACCCTGCGCGACACCACCGAGTGGGTCGAGACTGTGGAGGGCGGCTTCAACGCCCTCACCGGCATGGATGCCGCGCGGGTGGGTGCGGCGCTGGCCGACCTGTCGATGCCGGCGGAGCGCCCCCCCTACTACGGCGACGGGCATGCGGCGGAGGCCATTGCACGCGCCGTGGTGGAGGAGCTCGGCTAGACGAATATGTCCGGCGGGGGCGCGTCGTCGTCCCCGGAGCGCGCACGGGGCATCTCGTAGGCATCCTGCACACCCATGCGCGCGATGAGCGCATTGGGGCGCAGCATCAGGAAGATCCGCGAATCGCGCTCGTCCTCGGCCCGCGCCCACCGACGTGCCTCCAGGCGGTCCACGATGCCCATGCCGACACCGGCGCCGGCGACCAGGGCCGCCGTGGCCCCGACCTGGCTCACCAGCGTGTCGAGCAGCAGCAGGATGCCCACGCCGAGGAACATGACGGTCGCAGCACGCGCGCGGCGCTCCCGCGCATCGGCCGCAGTCTCGTGAACCACCAGTCGGGGCGGACGCAGGGTGAGCATGGCGTGTGCCACCCGGCGGCGGCTGGTGATGGCGCCGAGGACCAGCGCCAGCAGCAACGCCGCCACGAACACGATGCCGGCGGCGAGTGGCTCGACGGGCCCCTCGACCAGCCACAGGATGATCCAGAACGCGAGCGAGGCGAGGCCCAGCGAGGTCAGCACCTGCCCCCGCCAGCGGATCTCGTCGTCGGCACGCATGATGCGGGGAAGCCCCGCCAGCGCCGCATCGGCCATAGTGACTACGATATCGCCGCTGACTGTGCCGAGAATGAACATCCCCGGGAGGGCCCTGTGAGCCCCCCATCCCCGCGCGTCGGCGTCATCGGCCTCGGCTACGTGGGCCTGCCGCTGGCCGTCGTGTTCGCCGAGGCCGGAGTGCCGGTGCTGGGCCTCGACGTCGTGCCCGCGAAGGTGGACGCGATCAACGCCGGCACCTCGCACATCGAGGACGTCCCCTCCGAGCAGCTGGCGCCGCTCGTCGAGAAGGGGCTCATCCGCGCCGGTACCGACCTGGACGAGCTGCCCGGGCTCGAGGCCATCATCATCTGCCTTCCCACGCCCCTCGATGAGCACCGCGAGCCCGATCTGGGTGCTGTACTCGGTGCCGCCCGGGACATCGCGCCCCGGCTTCAGAAGGGCCAGTTGGTGGTGCTGGAGAGCACCACGTACCCGGGCACCACGCGCGAGGAGCTGGCGCCGATCCTGGAGGGCTACGGCCTGGCAGCGGGTCGGGACTTCCACCTGGCATTCAGTCCCGAGCGCGTGGATCCCGGCCGCGAGGATTGGACTACGAGGTCCACGCCGAAGGTGGTCGGGGGCCTCACGCCGACCTGCACCGAGCGCGTGATGCAGGTGTACGGGCAGGCCTTCGACAGCCTGGTACCGGTGTCCACCCCCGAGGTGGCCGAGATGACCAAGATCCTCGAGAACGTCTTCCGCAGCGTGAACATCGCGCTGGTGAACGAAACGGCGATCCTCTGCGACCGCATGGGCGTGGACGTGTGGGAGGTCATTGACGCCGCGGCCACCAAGCCGTTCGGCTACATGCCCTTCCGTCCGGGCCCGGGCCTGGGCGGGCACTGCATCCCGATCGACCCCTTCTACCTCACGTGGAAGGCACGCGAGTATGACTTCCACACCGAGTTCATCGAACTGGCGGGGAAGATCAACTCCCAGATGCCCTACTTCTGCGTGGCGAAGCTCGCGCGTGCGCTGAACGAGCACGAGAAGTCGCTGAAGGGCTCACGCGTGCTGGTGATCGGGGTGGCCTACAAGGCCGACGTCAACGACATGCGCGAGAGCCCGGCGCTCAAGGTGATCTCGCTGCTGCACGACCGGGGGGCGAACGTGACCTACCACGACCCGCACGTGCCGCGGCTCGAGCCCGGGCATGGCCTCGACCGCGCCATGAGCAGCGTGCCGCTCACCGATGAGGCGCTGGCGGCATCGGATGCCGTGGTGGTGGTGACCGCTCATTCCGGCATCGACTGGCAGCGCGTGGCCGACACCGCGCCGCTGGTGGTGGACTTCCGCAACGCCGTGCCGCGAGGGGAGAACGTGTGGACGCTGTAGCGCCACTTCAGGTGGCCGTGGTGGGGATGTCCTACTGGGGACCGAACCTCGCGCGCAACTTCGACCGCATCGAGGGGTCGGAGCTCCGGTGGGCGTGCGACCTGGACGAGGCGCTGCTCGAGCGCCACCGCGGCGCCTTCCCCCGCACGCGCTTCACCACCGACCTGGACGAGGCGCTCTCCGACCCGGATACCGACGCCGTGGTCATCGCGACCCCGGTGCCCACCCATGCGGCCCTCGCACTGCGCGTGATCGCCGCCGGCAAGCACGTGTTCGTGGAGAAGCCGCTGGCGCTCACCGCCGCGGACGCGCGCGAGGTGGCCGAGTCCGCCGAGGCGGCGGGCGTCACCTGCATGGTCGACCATCTCCTGGTGCTGCATCCCGGGGTGACGAAGGTGAAGGAGCTCGTGGACTCGGGACACCTGGGCGAGGTCTTCTACGTGTACGGCAACCGCCTGAACCTGGGGATCGTGCGCAAGGACGAGAACGCCCTGTGGAGCCTGGGGCCCCACGACATCAGCGTGATGCTGCACCTGGTGGGCGAGCGCGCAGTGGAGGTGTCGGCAACCGGGGCCTGCTACCTGCAGGACGGCGTGGAGGACGTGGTGTTCGGCCGCATCCTGTTCGAGAGCGGCATCACCGGCCACCTGCACCTGTCGTGGCTCGACCCGCACAAGATGCGCCGCATGACCGTCATCGGCTCCGAGCGCATGGTGGTGTTCGACGACATGGAGAGCGAGCGCAAGATCACCGTGTACGACAAGGGCCCGGTACCGCGCACCGGTGAGTACGGCGAGTACATCCAGGTGCGGTCCGGAGACATCTTCAGCCCGAAGATCGATGCGGCAGAGCCCCTGCGACTGGTGTGCCAGCACTTCCTCGACAGCATCCGCACGGGCACGGCGCCGATCGCCGACGCCCGCGCCGGCCTGGCCACCGTCGAGGTGCTCGAGGCCATGGACAGGTCGCTGGCCGAGAACGGCCGGCCCGTGACCCTGGAGGGGGCATCCCGATGAGCCGCGAGAACCTTGTGGTGGGCGAGGGCGTGCAGATCGCGGACGACGCCGACATCGGCGCCAACGTGGTGGTGCATGCCGGCACCGTCATCGGCCCGGGATGCGTGATCCAGGACAACGTGGTGCTGGGGAAGACCCCGAAGCTCGCGCGTCGGTCGACCGCGAAGGCGAAGGAGCTCCCGGGCCTGGTGCTGGGCGCCGGCGTCACCGTGTGCTCGGGTGCCGTGATCTTCGCCGGCACCTCCATCGGTGCGGGCACGGTCATCGGCGATCAGGCCTTCGTGCGCGAGAACGTGACCATCGGCGAGGACTGCGGCGTGGGCCGCGGCGTGTGCATCGAGAACCAGGTGGACATCGGGGCGCGATGCTCGATCCAGAGCAACTCGTACATCACGCGCCTGTCCACGCTCGAGGACGACGTGTTCATCGCACCCTGCGTCACCACGACCAACGACAACTTCATGGGCCGCACCGAGGCGCGGCACGGACTGCTGCGCGGCGCCACCATCCGGCGCGCCGCGCGCATCGGCGGTGGCGTGGTGATCCTGCCGGGCATCGAGATCGGCGAGGAGGCCTTCGTGGCCGCCGGTGCCCTGGTGACCAAGGACATCCCCGCCGGCAAGCTGGTGGCAGGCCTGCCCGCGCGCGTGTGGCGTGACGTTCCCGAGGAGGAACTTCTCCGGAACCAGTAGTCGTACCGGTGACGGGACCGCTGGTACCGTCCGCGCATGATCCGGCTGGCCACGGTGCTGATGGTCGCCATCGCCCTCTGGGCGACCGCCGTGGCAGGCGCGGTCGTCGGAGGCGGCCCCGCCGACCCGGAGACGGGTGATCACGTGGTCGCCCTTCTCGAGGTGGGGCGCGACGACGGTCGGGCAGGGCAGTTCTGCACCGGCACGCTGGTCGACCCGCAATGGGTGCTCACCGCCGCCCATTGCACCGACGGCATGCTGCCGGGGCAGATCGAGGTGGCGGCGGGGCGCACGGCTCTCTCGGCCGTGGGCCCGGCAGACCGGTACCCGGTCGATGCGATCGCCCCGTACCCGTTGTACGACGCACGGCGGTGGGGACACGACATCGCCCTGGTGCATCTGGCCCGGCCCGTGCCGCCGACCATCCACCCGGCGGTGGAGCGGTACCAGCGCGGTCCACGTGCCTCCTATGCCGGATCCGGCTGGGTGTCGGGCTGGGGCGCTACCGAGGTCGCACCGGGGGGAAGCGATGGCCTCCTGACCGGACGCATCTCGGTGTCGACGCCGGCGCAGTGCAAGTCGATCGGCGCCCCATGGGGGACGATCTGCGGGACCACGCCCTTCACCACCGAAGCGGCCGCATGCTGGGGTGACTCGGGCGGCCCCCTCGAGAACGACGGGATCCTCATCGGCCTGGTGTCGTTCGGCCCCGAGGGCTGCGACAACTCCGCACCCACCGCCTACACGCATGTGGGCACCTACAGCACGTGGATCGACTACGTGCGCTCCGGCGGCAACCCGCGCGTGAGCCTGCCCGAGGTCACCTCCATCACCGCGCGCCAGGTGCCGGGCACCCGATGGACCCGGCTGATGATGCGCTGGTGCCAGTCCGGCGGCATCGGGCACCGGGTGGTGACGCGCTTCAAGTCGGCCCACGGGTCGTACGGATGGCACTTCAGCGGGGCGCGGTCGCGCACCATGCGCGGGCGCTGCGGCGGCTACGCCGTGGTGCACCGCCATGCCCACCGGCCCGGCGAGGTGTTCACCATCTACGCCGACATCCGCGACGCCACCACGGGCATGCGGTACTACTCCACCTACCCGGTGCGGCTGCGCATCCGCTAGCCGGCGGGGTCAGCGCGACGCGTAGTTGCGCGCGTACCACTCCGCGTACTCGCCGCTCTTGATGGGCTCCCACCAGGGGCGGCCGTCCCGATACCACTCGACGGTGGATTCGAGGCCCTCGTCGAAGTCCACCTGCGGCGCCCATCCCATGGAGCGCATCTTCGAGGTGTCGAGGGCGTACCGGCGATCATGACCCGGGCGGTCCTCCACGTAAGTGATGAGGTCGTCCGAGGCACCCGTGTGGGCGAGGATGCGGCGGGTGATCTCCAGGTTGGGCCACTCATTGCCGCCACCCACGTTGTAGACCTGACCGGCCTCGCCATTTTCCATGGCGAACCAGATGCCCTCGGCATGGTCGCGCACGTGGATCCAGTCGCGCACCTGAAGGCCGTCGCCGTATACCGGCAGGGGCAGGCCGTCGAGGGCATTCGTGATGAACAGCGGCACCAACTTCTCGGGGTACTGCCGGGGCCCGTACGTGTTGGACCCGCGCGTGATGACGATGTCGTACCCGAAGGTATGGTGGATGGCGAGTGCCTGCAGGTCGCCCCCAGCCTTGCTGGCGGAGTAGGGCGACGACGGCTGGATGGGGTCGGTCTCGCGAAATGCCCCGCTCGGGATGGACCCGTACACCTCGTCGGTGCTGACCTGCACGCACCGCCGCACTCCCGCCTCGCGTGCCGCCATGATCAGGGTCGCGGTGCCCACCACGTCCGTCTCGATGAACTCCGTGGGGTTGTGCAGCGAGCGGTCCACGTGGCTCTCGGCGGCGAGGTTGATGACCACCTCGCAGCCGTCCACCGCCCGCGACGCCACCTCCGGATCGGCGATGTCGCCGTGGATGAACGAGTAGCGGGGGTCGTCCATCAGTTCGGCGACGTTCGCCGTATTGCCGGCATAGGTGAGCTTGTCGAGGTTCACGACCTCATGGCCGTGCTCAAGGGCCACGCGCAGGACCTCGGACCCGATGAACCCGCAGCCGCCGGTGATGAGGACCTTCACGAACGCTCCCTGATGTAGTCGGCGAGGGCATCCTCCCACGCGCGAAGGCGCGGGGCTCCCTCGTGGGTGGCCTCCAGCACGCTCACCGCGGGGCGCGGTGCCGGCCGGTTGAACGCCTCGGTGGTGGTGTCGCGCACCTCGCAGTCGACGTCGGCGAGCCGGAAGGCCTCGCGGGCGAAGCCGGCCCAGGTGGTGGTGCCGCCGCCGGCCGCGTGGTACACGCCGGGTGGCAGCGCGGCGATCTCCACCAGGGCCGGGCAGAGGTCGCGGGTCCAGGTGGGGCATCCCTCCTGATCGGCCACCACGTCCACGTGATCACGCGAGGGGTCCTGCCCCAGGCCGATCATGGTGTCGACGAAGTTGCGGCCGTTCGCGCCGTACAGCCACGCGGTGCGCACGATGCGCGTGCCCTCGGGGTACTCCAATTCGGCCAGGCGCTCGCCGGCCAGCTTGGTGCGGCCATAAGCCTGGATGGGATCGGTGGCATCGTCCTCGCGGTACGGCCCGCCCGTGCCCGGGAACACGTAGTCGGTGCTCACGGCCACCAGCGCCGCCCCCGCCTCGCGCGCCGCGATGGCCACGTTGCGCGTGCCCTCGCCGTTCACCGTCAGCGCCTGCTCCTCGTGATCCTCCGCGGCGTCCACGTCGGTCCAGGCAGCGAGGTGGAAGACCACATCGGGTGCCGCCTCCGACACGCGCCGGATCACCCGGCGGCGGTCGGTGATGTCGAGCTCGGGGAGGTCGAGCCCCACCGCCTCATGCCTGCCGGTCACGAGATGATCCATGAGATCGGTGCCGAGCATCCCCCGATGCCCGATGACGAGCGCCCGCATCGCCACGCCTAGGTGAGGCCGATCACCGACGAGTCACCCAGCACGAAGCGGTAGGCGCGCGGCTTGGCGTCGCTACGCGAGATGCGCACGTCACGGCCGATGAGGCTGCTCTCCACCCGTGCGTCGAGATCCTCCACGTGCACGCGCTCGAGCAGGATGGAGTGCTCGACCTCGGCGCGGCGCACCACGCACCCCGTGGAGATGGATGAGTACGGGCCGATGTACGCGTTCTCGATGAGCGAGCCGCGCCCGATCACCGCCGGGCCACGCACTTGGCTGTTCACCAGGCGGGCGCCCTCCTCGACGATGACGCGCCCCTCGATGTCGCTGTCCACCAGCTCACCGTCCATGCGGGGCTCGATGACATCGAGGATGAGGCGGTTGGCCTCCAGCATGTCCTCCACCTTGCCGGTGTCCTTCCACCAGCCGGTCACCACGTGCGGCTCCACGCGCCTGCCCTCATCGATGAGGTACTGGATGGCGTCGGTGATCTCGAGCTCGCCGCGGGGTGATGGCGCGATCTTCTTGGCGGCGTCCAGGATGGACGGCGTGAACATGTACACGCCCACGAGCGCCAGGTCGCTGCGCGGCTCGGCCGGCTTCTCCTCCAGATTCACCACGCGGTCACCGTCGAGCACGGCCACGCCATAGCTCGATGGATTGGGCACCTGCTGCAGCAGGATCATCGCGTCGGGATCGCTCGCGCAGAACTCCTCCACGAGGGGCGTGATGCCATCACGCAGCAGGTTGTCGCCCAGGTACATCACGAACGGGTCATCGCCCAGGAACTCCTCGGCGGTGAGCACGGCGTGCGCCAGGCCGAGCGGTGCCGACTGCGGGATGAACGTGACCTCGATGCCGAGTGCCGAGCCATCGCCCACGGCCTCGCGGATCTCATCACCGGTATCCCCGATGATGATGCCCACCTCCCGGATGCCGGCGTCGCGCAGCGCCTCAAGCCCATAGAAGAGCACGGGCTTGTTCGCGACGGGCACGAGTTGCTTCGCGGAGGTGTGGGTGATGGGGCGAAGCCGCGTGCCGGCGCCGCCTGACAGCACCAGACCCTTGAGGTTCCGGCTCACGACGGGCGACGCTACCAGCGGTGGCGCATCAGGACGAGGCCCGCAGGGCCACGACATCGGTCGTGGTGGAGGCAAGGTGGTCGGCCGTCGCGGCAAGGGCCTCCGCGCGGGGATACGCGGCCGGCGCGATGCGCCGCGCCTGTGCGAAGCCCATCGCCTGCGCCTCCGCCGCGGACACGTCCACCGCGCCGAACAGGCCCACGCATGGAACCCCGGCCTGCGCGCAGGCTTCGGCCACCACAGCCGGTGCCTTGCCGGAACGCGTCTGGTCGTCGAGACGGCCCTCGCCGGTGATGCAGAGGTCGGCGTCCGCAAGCGCGCCCGCGAGGTCCACGGCGCGGGCCACCATGGCGCCACCGTCCACGAGGCGCGCGCCGATCATGGCCGCGAGCCCACCGGCTGCGCCACCCGCGGCGCCGGCCCGGGGGAGGCGCGTCACATCCGCGTGTCCCTGCCGCGCGAGCACCGCGGCCAGGCTCATGAGACCGACATCGAGCCGCGCGACCGCGTCCGGGTCCGCCCCCTTCTGGGGCGCGAACACCCTCGCAGCACCGCCGGGACCGGCGAGAGGACTCATGACATCGCATGCCACCTCCACGGGAACCGCGCGAAGACGCGGGTCGAGACTGCTCAGATCCACCTGCCGCACGGCGGCGAGCACGCCCCCGATGCCGGGAAGCTCCCGTCCTGCCGCGTCCAGGGCGCGGGCGCCCAGCGCAATGGCGATGCCGAGGCCGCCATCGGTGGTGGCGCTCCCGCCCACTCCCAGCACGATGCGGCGGCACCCGCCGTCGAGGGCCGCCCGCATCAGGTCGCCCGTGCCCGCCGTGGTCGTCGCCTCGGGGTCGCGCTCGGCGTCGGACAGCCGCTCGAAGCCAGAGGCCGCCGCCAGCTCCACCACCGCGGTCCCGTCGGGCAGGACCCCATACGGGGCCCGTATCGCGCGACCCAGGGGGTCGCGGGCGGGGGCATGGATCGTGCGGCCGCCCGACGCGGCCACAAGCGCGTCGAGCGTCCCCTCGCCTCCGTCCGCCATCGGCACCTCGCGCACATCGGCGCCCGCGGCACGCGCACCGGCGGCGATGGCAGCAGCGGCGGCGGCCGGCCCAAGCGCCCCCTTGAACGGGGCCGGGGCCGCCACGACCTGCATCAGGGGTCGCGCGGGCGCGGCGGGGCGGGAGACCAGTCCAGGCCCAGGAATTCCCGCTGCCGGCGCTGGAAGTCCGCGTCATCGGCAGCGCCACGGATGGCGACGTCCAGTTCGGCGGCGTCACCGCCCACCACCACCCGGATGGGTGGATCCTCTGCGTGCACCGCATCCCAGATGGCGTCGGCGCAGGACGCGCCGGTGCTCGTGTCCGGGCGCGCACGCCATTCCGAGAACCCCGCGCGCAACCCACCGAACAGCGGTGCGTAGGGCGATGCCGGATCCGCGACCCCGCCCGACAGGCGCGTGGCGCTGGAGAAGTCGGTGTCGATCATGCCGGGCTCGATCATCACCACCCGCACGCCGAACGGCGCCATCTCCACCGACAGGGCCTCCGACAACGCGGACAGCGCGTACTTGGACGCGTGGTAGAAGCCGATCAGGGGGTTGGAGACGCGGGCGCCGATCGACGAGACATTCACGATCGTGCCGCGCCCGGCCTCGCGCATGGCGGGCGCGAGCGCCTGCACCATCGCGGCCGCGCCCCACAGGTTGGTCTCGAACATCTCGCGGGCCACGCCGAGATCGCCGCTCTCCTGCGGGGCCATCATCGCGTAGCCGGCGTTGTTGACCAGCACGTCGATGGCACCGCCCCCGGCGAAGTCGGTGGCGATCTCGGCGGCGGCGCGCACCTGATCGGGGCGCGTCACGTCGAGCGGCACCAGGTGGACGCCGGGGGGCTCGCCGATCTCCTCGCGTGCGCGGGGCACATCGCGCACGCCGGCCACCACCACGTACCCGCCGCGGGCGAGCCGCTCGGCGGTGGCGCGACCGACCCCCCGGCCCGCGCCGGTCACCAGTGCAATGCCCCGGGTCACGCGGTGGAGCCTACCGGCAGGTCACGGGGCAGCCGCACCGTGAAGACCGCTCCGCGGCCGGGCTCGGACCGCACCGTGATGTCGCCGCCATGGGCCCGGGCGATGCCGCGCGCGATGGCCAGGCCGAGGCCCGCGCCCTGGCGGTCGTCGCGCTCACGTGCAGCATCCGCGCGGTAGAAGCGATCGAACACGCTTGCGATGGCCTCGGGCCGGATGCCCTCGCCGGTGTCGGCGACGTCCATCACGGCATCCCCGCCCTCGGCATGGACGGTGACGGTGATCGCCCCGCCTGCCGGGGTGTGCCGGGCGGCGTTGTCGAGGAGGATCAGCAGCACCTGCTCCAGGCGCGCGGGGTCACCCTCGATGGGGACGGGCCCCGGTGCCTCGACCCGCAGGTCCACGCCCTCGCGGGCGGCCAGCACGGCGCGCGGGCGCGCGGCATCGCGCACCACCGATGCCAGGTCGATGTGCTGGCGCTCCAGGGGCAGCCCCCCGCTGTCCAGGCGCGCCAGTTGCAGCTGCTCGTCCACCAGGCGCTGCAGGCGCGCGGCCTCGGCATTCATGAGGCCGAGGAACTCCTGCCGCGCCTCGGCCGGCATGGACTCATCCTCCATCAGCTCGAGGAACCCGCGGATCGCCGCCACGGGGGTCTTCAGCTCATGCGACACGTTGGCCACCAACTCGCGCCGGGTGCGCGCGAGTGCGCGCTCCTGGGTGACATCCCGCAGGGTCAGGACCACGGTGCCCGCCGGATCCGCCAGCGGCACCGCGCCCGCCGCCACCTCGTCACCGGACGGCATCGACACGGCCGGGTCCTCCAGGGGCTGGCCCGCCTCGCGGGCCTGGACGACGAGCGCCGCCAGCACCGGCCCCAGGTCGGTGCGGCGGGCGCCACCGCCCTGAGGCAGGCCGGTCATCGCCACCGCGGCGTCGTTCGCCACCACCACCTGGTCGTCCGGGTCGATCAGCAGCACGCCCTCGCTCAGGCCCGCCACCAGGGCGCGCGCCCGGTCGCGCTCGCCGGTGACCGCGCCGATGAGGTCCTGCACGCGGTCGGCCATCCGGTTCAGGCCCACGGCTAGCGTGGCGACCTCGCGCGGAGAGGTCTCGGGTGCGCGGGCCGAGAGGTCACCGGCGGAGAGCTGGGCGGCGGTACCCGCCACGCGGGAGATGCGCAGGCCGAGGATGCGCGCCATCACGATGCCCGCCGCCGTCGCGAGCAGCAGCACCAGCACGACCGCGAACAGCACGCGGCGCTGGAGGGCCCCGATCTCGGCCGTGGGTGATGGCACGGGCACCGCGACCTCGGCGATGCCCACCACCGTGCCGCCGCGGGTCACGCGCACCGCCGAGTAGACGGTGCGCGCGTTGTCGGGCCCCTCGTCCACGCGCACGCGCACCGGCACCGCGGAGATGGACTTGTCCGCCAGTTCGCCCTCGGGGGTCAGCCGGTCCTCCGGGAATGCGCCGGGCACCGTCGCCGCGCCCCCCTCGTGCCACCCCGTGGCGATGTCGTAGTACCGCGCCGCTCCGCGCACCCGGGAGGCGAGTTGCTGCACGTAGGCGTCACCCTGGGCATCGGTGAGGCCGAAGCCCGATCCCGGCACCTCGGAGAGGTCCTCCAGCACCTCGACCGTGGTCTCGGAGGTGCGCTCGGTGGCGCCCGACACCACGCTGCCCTCGAGCGTGGGCAGGAGCACCAGGAACATGAGGAGGCTTGCCGCCACCCCCAGGGTGATGAAGGAGCCGATGAGCCAGGTCTGCAGCCCGGTGCGCCCCCGGGGCCGGGTCACTCCGGCGTCCCGTCCTCCCGCCCGAGCGCGTATCCCACGCCGCGCACCGTGCGTATGAGCACCGGATTCGCGGGATCACGCTCGACCTTCTGCCGCAGGTGACGCACGTGCACGTCCACGCTGCGCAGGTCGCCGTAGAACGACCCGTTCCACAGGTGGTCCATGAGCTCCTCGCGCGTGAAGACCCGCCGCGGCGACTTCATCAGCTTGAGCAGGATCTCGAACTCGGAGAAGGTGAGGGGGACCTCCTGGCCATCGCGGGTGACCGTGCGCGCCGCGGGGTCGACCTCGATGTCGCCGATGCGGATCGGGTCCTCCTGCACCGGCACCACCCGGGCGCGGCGCAGGTTGGCCTTCACGCGCGACACCAGCTCGCGCGGCGAGAACGGCTTGGTCACGTAGTCGTCGGCGCCCATCTCCAGCCCCAGCACCTTGTCGACCTCGTCATCGCGCGCCGACAGCATGATGATCGGGACGTTCCGGGTGGCCCGTATGCGACGGCACACCTCGATGCCGTCGATGCCCGGCAGCATCAGGTCGAGCACCACGAGGTCCACGGGCTCGCGCTCGATCACCTCGAGGGCATCGTCGCCGCGCGAGGCCGACAGCACCTCGAACCCGCCCTCCTGGAGGGCGTACTCGACCACCCGCCGGATGGACTTCTCGTCATCCACCACCAGTACGCGCTCGGCCATGGCGCGATGGTACCCATCGACGTCCCGACGGCCCATAACCCACCGCTAACCACGGGCCTGTAGAACACATGCCATGGATGACGATTCCGCAACTCCCGACCGCTCCCCCTCCCCGTGGCGCCGCATCGGTGCGCTGGCAATCCCGGCCATCGTGGGGGCCGGCGTCGCGCTCGGGGTGGTTGGCGCGACCGTGGGCTTCGGGGGCGACACCACGATCATCCGTGAGTCCTCCCCGGGCATCACGGCCACCCCCGCCGCATCGGCGGCGGTGGCGGAGGCGGAGGATGACGGCCCGGCTGATGCGCGGAGCGTGTCGGAGATCGTCCGCCGCGAGTCACCGGCAGTGGTGCTGATCGAGGCCGGTGGGGCCGGTGGCCAGGGCGGCCTCGGGTCCGGGTTCCTCATCGACCGCGACGGTCACGTGCTCACCAACGCACACGTGGTGGAGGACAGCACGACGACGACGGTGACGTTCTCCGACGGCACCGAGCGGACGGCGCGGATCCTCGGGGTGGACACCTCGACCGACCTTGCCGTGCTGAAGATCCCGCGGGTCCCGGAGGGCATCCAGCCGGTGCGCCTGGGGTCCAGCGGCGCCCTGGTCGTGGGGCAGGACGTGGTGGCCATCGGCAACCCGTACGGCCTCGAGCGCACCGCCACCACGGGCATCGTGTCCGCGCTGGAGCGCACCATCGAGGCGCCTAACGGCTTCGCCATCCAGAACGCCATCCAGACCGATGCCGCAATCAACCAGGGCAACTCCGGGGGTCCGCTGTTCGACCGCGCGGGACGCGTGATCGGCATGAACACCCAGATCGCGAGCCAGAACGGTGGCAACGTGGGGCTGGGGTTCGCGGTGCCCATCGACACCATCGCCCCCATCGCGCAGTCGGTGATCAAGGACGGCACGCCGAAGCACGCGTGGATCGGCATCACCGGACGCGAGCTCACGCCGGCACTGGCGGGGAAGCTCGGGCTCGAGGGCAGGCGGGGCGTGCTGGTGGCCGAGGTGGCCGACGGCGGGGCGGCGAAGGCCGCCGGCATCGTCGCCGCGCGCGACGGCGACGCGGAGGTGCCCCGCGGTGCCGACCTGATCATCGCCGTGAACGCGACCCCCGTGGAGGACATGGCGGATGTGAGCCGGGCGGTGGCCAGCCGTACCGTGGGGGAGCGCATCAGCGTCACGGTGCTGCGGGACGGTGAGGAGCGCACCGTGCAGATGACCCTGCGTGACCGCCCTGCGGGCGTGGGCGTGCGATGAGCGCCGCGCCCGCGATGGCACGCCGTTCTATGCTGGAACGCGTGTCATCGTGCGCGCGCCTCATCCGCAGGGCCGAGAGCCGGGATGCCGGCGTGATCGGTGCCATCTACGACGAGGCCATCGCGACGGGGGTGGCCACCTTCGCCGCCGGACCGCACGACGCCGCCGAACGACGTGAATGGCTGGCCGCGCGCGGCGCGCGCGCACCGGTGTGGGTGATGGAGCAGGGGGACGCGGTACGGGCGTGGTCCGCCCTCGCACCCTTCTCCCACCGGCCCTGGTACGACGGCGTGGCCGAGTACACCGTGTACGTGGCCGCCGACGCACGGGGAGCGGGCCTCGGCGGCGAGATGCTCACGCAGCTGTTGCACGAGGCACCTGCCCTCGGCTACTGGAAGCTGGTCGGGATGATCCTGCAGGGCAATGACGCCGGGCTGGCGCTCGCCCTGAGGGCGGGGTTCCGCGAAGTCGGCACCCACCGCGCGCACGGCCGGGTGGGTGACGGCTGGCGGGATGTGACGGTGGTGGAGCGCCACCTGGGCGCCCCATGACGCACGCCGCGCCCGCAGCCCAGCCCGATCACGACGGCATGCGCGCCATGTTCCGGACGATGACCCTCATCCGGCGGTTCGAAGAGCGGGCGTCGGACGAGTACATGGCGGGACGGATCGGCGGGTTCCTGCACCTGGCGATCGGCGAGGAGGCGGCGATCGTGGGAACGGTCAGCGCCCTGCGCCCCGATGACCCGCTCACCTCCACCTACCGTGAGCACGGCCAGGCGCTCGCGCGGGGCAGCGACCCGCGGGCGATCATGGCGGAACTCCTCGGGCGCGCCACCGGCATCTGCGGAGGGCGCGGCGGCTCGATGCACCTAATGGACCGGGAACGCTCCTTCTACGGCGGGTACGGCATCGTCGGTGGTGCGGTGCCACTGGCGCTGGGCCTCGCCTGGGCCACCCGCTACCGGGGCGGCGACCAGGTGTCGGTGACGATGTTCGGCGAGGGCGCCGCCAACCAGGGGGTGGTGTCGGAGTGCTTCAACATGGCCGGCCTGTGGGACCTGCCGATCGTGTTCCTCATCCTCAACAACCAGTACGGAATGGGAACCCCGGTGGAGCGGGCCGCGGCCGTGGAGGACTTCTACCCGCGCGCGGCCGCCTACGACATCGAGTCATGGAAGGTCGACGGCATGGACGTGCTGGCGGTGCGTGGCGCCGTCGCCGAGGCTGCGCGGCTGGCCCGCGAGGAGCGCCGGCCCGCATGCGTGGAACTGCTCGCCTACCGGTACCGCGGGCATTCGATGAGCGACCCCGACACGGTCCGCGCCACCGAGGAGAAGGAGCGCTGGAAGGCCCGCGACCCGCTGGTGACGTTCGAGAGGGTGCTGCTGGGCGAGGACATCATAGATGCTGGCGCCATCGCCGCCATGCAGGCGGAGATCGACGAGGTGGTGACCGACGCCGCGGCGTTCGCGGAGGAGAGCCCCGAGGTGCCCGTGGTTGAGCTGGCGCGTGATGTCTACGCGCAGCCATGGAACGATGACGCGCGCGGCAGCGCCCTGATGCGCCCATGAGCGACGGTCCGGCCCAGATGACCTACCGGGATGCCCTGAACGAGGCGCTGCGCGAGGAGATGCAGCGCGACGATGCCGTATTCCTGATGGGCGAGGACATCGGGCGGTTCGACGGGGCGTTCAAGGTGACCCGCGGGCTCCTGGATGAGTTCGGGGAGCAGCGCGTGGTGGATACCCCCATCACCGAGGCGGGCTTCACGGGCCTCGGCATCGGTGCGGCGATGGCCGGGCTGCGCCCCGTGATCGAGATCATGACCGTGAACTTCGCGCTCGTGGCCATGGACCAGATCGTCAGCAACGCGTCGAAGATCCACTACATGTTCGGGGGGCAGGCGACGGTGCCGATGGTCATCCGCATGCCGGGCGGGGCGGGGCACCAGTTGTCGGCCCAGCACTCGCACTCCCTCGAGGCGATGTTCACCCACGTCCCCGGGCTGAAGGTGGTGGTGCCCGCCACCCCGGAGGATGCCAAGGGGCTCCTGAAGACGGCCATCCGCGATGACGACCCGGTCATCTTCCTCGAGAGCGAGGGGCTGTACGGCAAGAAGGGCCCGGTGGGAGGCGAGGACGACCTGGTGCCATTCGGCCAGGCGGTGGTGCGCAGGCCCGGCCGTGACTGCACGGTGATCGCCCATTCGCGGATGGTGTGGGTGGCGCTGGCCGCCGCCGAGGACCTCGCGGCCCAGGGGATCGACGTGGAGGTGATCGACCCCCGCACGTTCCGGCCGCTCGACCTCGACACCCTGGCGGCGAGCGTGCGCCGCACCTCGCGCGCGGTGGTGGTGGACGAGGGCTGGCCGGAGTGCGGAATCGCCGCAGGCGTGGCCGCTCACCTGTACGAGGCCTGCTTCGACTGGCTCGACGCACCGGTCGTGCGGGTGAATTCCGCCGATGTCCCCATGCCGTACGCGCGCAACCTGGAGCAGGCGGCGATCCCGCAGGCAGGCGACGTGGTGTCCGCCGTCCACGCCGTGCTCGGGCGGGAGGCCGGCGCATGAGCACCATGGCCATGCCCAAGCTGTCGGACACCATGGAGGAGGGCACCGTCCTGCGGTGGCTTCGTGCGGACGGCGACGTGGTGGCGAAGGGTGACCCCCTCGTGGAGATCGAGACCGACAAGGCCACGATGACCGTCGAGGCGCCCGAGGACGGGGTGCTGCACATCGTTGCCGCGGAGGGCGACACCCTCGATGTGGGACAGCCCATCGCCGAGATCGGAGGGGACGGCGCTCCGGATGTTCCCGATGCGCCCACCCAGGAGATCGAGGCCGTGCGCGATGACGTGCCGGCACCGGCGCCGCAGGCACCGGGTGAGCAGTCCCTGGCCACCGGAATCCCCACCGCCGATGACGGCACGGCGGGCTCGATCGCCGGCGTATTCACCCCGGCGGAGGTCGGTGATGCCACCGGGCGTCCCGCCGCGTCGCCGCTCGCCCGGAGCATCGCCGCACGGGCCGGGATCGACCTGGCGACCATCCGGGGCACGGGGCCCGGTGGCCGCATCGTGAAGGCCGATGTGGAGGCGGTGCTCGGGGGTTCCGCCGCAGCCGCACCGGCGGCGGCCGCGGCCGCGCCCGGGG
>CALIKX010000009.1 GCA_938017905.1 uncultured Thermoleophilia bacterium
TTGCCATAGCGCCGCTGGCCGCCCTCGGTACGGGTGGGGCGGAGCACGCCGTATCGCCGCTCCCATGCACGAAGCGTGTCGACGGGAACTCCTGTGCGTTGCGCGAGTGACCCGATGGCCATCCCGGTCGTGCGTTTTGACGCGGTGCTCATCTGGCGTGAACCTCCCGGTAGGCAGCCGGTTGGCTAAAGCATGATCATCCTCCTCAAACGCCTCGCGTCAACGGAGTACGGTCATGCGCTGGCGTATCCCGCCGCGGGGTATGCCGTCGCACACGCCGCGCTTGCCGCATTTGCCGCACTGCGATTTGTGCGAGCTCGGGGTACCCGCGCCCGCACGCAGGCGGGTCGACGGCGGAATTGATGGCCCATGCCGAGAGCGGTGCGTCCGCCCCCAGCACGTCGGGCGCTGCTACTTCGACGGGTCCTTGACCAGCATGGCGTCGGGGCCCTTGCCTTGCGGCACCATGGGGAACACCTTGGCGTCGCGGTTCACCTGGATGTCGATGAGCGCCGGGCCGTCGGTGGACAGCGTCTCGCGCAGGGCATCATCGAGGTCCGCGGGGTCCTCCACGCGCATGCCGGGAATTCCGTAGGCCCCGGCCAGCGCCGAGAAGTCGGGCTGGAACTCGGCGAACGAGGTGTTGGAGTACCGCTTGTCCCAGAAGAGTTCCTGCCACTGGCGCACCATGCCGAGGAACCCGTTGTTCAGGATGACGATCTTGACGGGGAGGCCGTAGGTCTGGGCCGTGGAGAGCTCCTGCAGGGTCATCTCGAACGAGCCGTCACCCGCGATGTCCACCACCAACTGGTCGGGGAAGGCCACCTGCGCGCCGAGGGCGGCCGGCAGGCCGAAGCCCATGGTGCCCAGGCCGCCGGAGGTGATCCACTTCCGCGGCTGCTCGAAGCGGTAGAACTGCGCCGCCCACATCTGGTGCTGGCCCACCTCGGTGGCCACGATGGCGTCGCCGCCGGTGATGTCGTAGACCGACTTGATGACGTTCTGCGGGGCGATGACCCCGGGCTCGTCGTCGTCCACCTGGTACGGGAACTCCTCGAGCCAGCCGTTGATGCGACCCATCCACTGGGAGCGCGAGGCATCGTCGTGGCGGGCCTCCTGCTGAACGTAGGTGTCGGCGAGGGCGTCGAGCACCGCCTTGGCTTCGCCGGCAACGCCGATGTGCGCCGCGCGGTTCTTGCTGATCTCCGCCGGGTCGACGTCGATGTGGATGATCTTGGCGTTGGGCGCCCACTCATTCATGACCGTGGAGAGCACGCGCTCGTCGAAGCGCACGCCCACTGCAAGCACCAGGTCGCTCTCCTGGAACGCGAAGGTGCCGGCGGCGATGCCATGCATGCCGGGCATGCCGATGTACAGCGGGTTGGACGCCGGGAAGCCGCCGAGGCCCATGAGGGTGGTGGCAACGGGAATCTGTGCAACCTCGGCCATGCGCAGCAACTCGTCAGCAGCGCCGCTGGCGATGACGCCGCCCCCGGCGTAGAAGACGGGTCGCTGGGACTCGGCGATCGCCCGTGCGGCCGCCTGCAGCTGTCGCGGGTGACCCGGCGATGACGGCGGAGCGTACCCCGGCATCTCGGGCGGGAACGGCCCGGTGTAGTCCTCCACCTCCACGGCCCACTGGTCCACGCATACATCCACCAGCACGGGGCCCGGTCGGCCGGTGGTGGCCACGTGGATGGCCTCCTCCAGCACGGTGGGGAGCTCATGGGCGTCCTTCACCAGCCACGAGTGCTTCACCACCGGCAGGGTGATGCCGACGATGTCGGCCTCCTGGAAGGCGTCGGTGCCCACGCGTGCCGACCCCACCTGGCCAGTGAGCGCCAGCATGGGGACGCTGTCCATGTACGCATCGGCGATGGGCGTGACCAGGTTCGTGGCGCCCGGGCCGGACGTACCGGTGCAGACCGCGAGGTTCCCGGATGCCTTCGCGTATCCCTCGGCCATGTGGCCCGCGCCCTGCTCGTGACGGGTGAGGAAAAGGCGGATGTCCGAGTCGTCGAACAGCGCGTCGAACAGCGGGATGAGCGGCCCGCCGGGGATGCCGAAGATGGCGTCCACGCCGTTGCGCTTCAGGACCTCGAGGGTCGCGTCGACTCCTCGCATGGGGTGGTGACCTCCCGCCGCAGTGCGGCATCGAACCTCGGTGAAGGGGGTACATTAGCCAAATGGCCCGCATTCGCCGGGTGGGTTCCCGACCGCATGGAGGTCGCACAGATGGCCGATGAAACGCAGGACGACGGCCCGAACTACGCCGAGGAGAACGCGGTCCGCAACGCGTCGGAATCGCTTCACCACTACGACCCGGCTGCCGATACCTTCACCGCCACCTTTGGCTCACCGGTGCCGGCCGCGACCGTGCTGGATGAGGAGCGCGGCATCCTGGTGCGCGTGGAGCCGCAGAGCCGCGCCGTGGTGGGCTTCACCATCCCGAACTTCAAGTCGTGGTACGCCGAGAACTACCCGGACGGCGGGGAGTGGGAGCTCGACCTGCCCCAGGTGTGGCCCGGCGGCATTGATGAGGCCGCGGCCGGGGAGTGAGCACGGGCCGTCGGGGGTGGGCCGGACTCCCGTGGCGCTGTAGGATCTCCGGCCACTTCGCGACGATCACCTCGAACAAGGAGTACCCACCACATGGCGGTTGAGACCCAGAAGATGGAGGACTTCCGCCTCGAGGAGGAGCCGTACTACCTCCCCGTCGGCAATGAGGTGGAACTGTTCGAGGCGGCGTACGAGGCGCACCTGCCGGTGATGCTGAAGGGCCCCACCGGCTGCGGCAAGACGCGCTTCGTGGAGCACATGAGCTGGAAGCTGGGCCGCACGCTGGTGACCGTGGGTTGCCACGAGGACCTCACGGCCTCAGACCTGGTGGGCAAGTACACCCTGCGCGGTGACGAGACCGTGTGGCAGGACGGCCCGCTCACCACCGCCGTCAAGGCCGGCGGCATCGCCTACCTCGACGAGATCGTGGAGGCCCGCAAGGACACCACCGTGGTGATCCACCCGCTTACCGACGATCGCCGCATCCTGCCGCTGGAGAAGAAGGGCGAGGTCGTGCAGGCGCCGCTCGACTTCCAGCTGGTCATCTCGTACAATCCGGGCTACCAGTCGGTACTGAAGGACCTGAAGCACTCCACCAAGCAGCGCTTCGTGGCCCTGGAGTTCGACTACCCCAAGGCGGATCTCGAGGAGGAGATCGTGCGCCAGGAGGCCGGGGTGGACGGCGATGTGGCCGAGCGCCTGGTGAAGGTGGCGGAAAAGGTGCGCAACCTGCGCACCCACGGGCTGGAGGAGGGCGTGTCCACGCGCCTGCTGGTGTACGCCGGCCAGCTGATCGAGGGCGGCGTCGAGCCGGTGGCGGCCTGCGAGGCCACCATCTGCCGGCCGATCACCGATGACCTCGAGATGCAGCGCTCGATCCTCGAGCTCGTCAACACCCAGTTCTAGGACCGCGCCGGTGTCCACCCAGGGCGGAGGCAGCGCAGGGAACGTCGGCATGTACGTGGGCCGCGACATGCTCGCGGCCGTGCCCGAGGAGCGCCGCGACGACTACCTGCGGCTGGTGCAGGAGATCTCCGATCTGAAGTACCAGCTGGGGGTGGAGGTCGCGCGTCAGCTGCCGCGGCTGTTCGAGGAGCAGGACGACGAGGCCATCGAGCGCTACCTGGACCAGGTGCGTGCCATCGCCGACGTCGGCTGGAAGTCGGGCGTGGAGGTGGCCAAGCAGCTGCCCGACCTCTACCACGCGCCCGATCCCACCATCGCCGACTCCTACGTGGAGATCGTCACCGAGGCCACCCTGGGTCCGCCGGATGACGACGAGACCCGGGCGTTCGCGGGCGAGTTGGAGGACCTGGAGCGCGAGCTGCGGGAGATCGAGCCGAAGCAGCAGCGCGCCGCCGAACTGAAGTCGCTGCTGGCCGCGCGCGACCGGCGCGATGAGCGGCGGCGCAAGCACGCGCAGGAGCTGGCGGCTGCCCTGCCGCCGATCCTCGCCCGCCTGCGGCCCAAGCACCGCGAGTGCTACATGCGTGAGGTGCGCCTGGTCGCGGCCGCCGACCCCGAGGCGGCGCTGGAGGCCGCCAACACGTTGCTGGATCTGCTGAACGGCGAGCGCGTGTCGCACGACGGCGCGGCCGAGTGGACACGTCGTGGCCTGGACGTGCTGGAGAAGAACAAGGAGGTCGGCCGCGGGTACTTCCGCATGGGCTCGAAGTACTCGCTGGAGGTGCTGGAGGAGCTTCGCGAGGGCCTCGCCCTTCGCCAGGTGGCCCGCGTGCTGAAGCTCTACGCCACTGCGCTGTCGGGCCGCGACGTGGCCGTGCGCGGCGTGGACGAGATGGAGGCCGTGGACCGGTTCGGGCCCGACCACATCATCCTGCCCTCTGACATGCGCTTCTTCGACGACGACGACCGGAACTTCGTGGCCTACAAGGTGGCGGCGGCCCACGGCGCCGCGCGCATTGAGTTCGGCAC
>CALIKX010000010.1 GCA_938017905.1 uncultured Thermoleophilia bacterium
GGCGTGGACGTGCGCGGTGGCGGTCCGGCATCGCGCGAGACCGACCTCCTGCGCCCGGAGGCCACGGTGCCCATCGTCTCGGCCATCGTGCTGTCGGGCGGCAGCGCCTTCGGCCTGGACGCCGCATCCGGCGTCGTGGCCTGGTGCGAGGAGCAGGGGCTGGGCGTGGACACCGGCATCGCGATCGTCCCCATCGTCGCCGCGGCGTCGCTGTTCGACCTGGGCGTCACGGGGAATTCACGCCGGCCGGGCGCGGCGGAGGGGCGCGCGGCGGCCGAGGCCGCGGCGGATGGCCCCCACGCCGTCGGCAGCGTGGGGGCGGGCACCGGCGCGACCGTGGGAAAGTGTCACGGACGCGACCACTGGTGCAAGGGCGGGATCGGCAGCGCCAGCGTGCGCCTGCCGTCGGGTGCGACCGTCGCGGCGCTCGTGGCCGTGAACGCCTTCGGGGACGTGCTGGACGAGCGGGGCGAGGTGCTGGCGGGCGCCTGGGAGCAGGACCGGGGCTTCGTGGACGCCCGCACGGAACTGATGCATTCCGGCGCGCGCCACGCCCGGCTGCAGGACATGGGCAACACCACCCTGTGCGTGGTCGCCACGGACGCCCGCATCGCCAAGCCCGGCTGCTCCCTGCTCGCGCGGCAGGCCCATGCCGGGCTCGGGCGGGCGATCGCCCCCTACGGAACGGCCCTCGACGGCGATATCGCGTTCGCCGTGGCCACGGGGCGCATGGATGCCAATCCCGTCGTCGTCGGCAACGCCGCGGCGGAGGTGGCGGCAGCAGCAGCCCGCGATGCAGTACGGCGGGCCACGTCGGTGCGTGGCGTGCCGACGGCGGCGGACCTGCGGGGCGGCGCCTAGGCCAGCAGCGCGTCCAGCTCGCCGGCCTGGTCGAGGGCCGACAGCTGATCCCACCCGCCGATGGCGTTCCCGTTGATGATGATCTGCGGGAACGTGTAGCCGCCGGTCTCCTCCACCAGTCGCTCGCGGGCGTGGTGGTCGGATCGCGAGATGAACACCTCCTCGTAGGGCACTCCGCGCTGGTCCAGGAATGCCTTGGCGCGCATGCAGAACGGGCACGCCTCGGTGGTGTAGACGGTGATATCGGCCATGTGGCGAGGGTAGGCGATCCGGGCGCGCTGCGACACTTGAGCGGTGGCCATCATCGAATCCGAGGCGATCGTCCTGCGCGGGGTGCGCTACGGCGAGTCCGACCTCATCCTCGCGCTTCTCACCCCGGGCATGGGGCGGGTGTCGGCCATCGCCAAGGGCGCGCGCAAGCCGACATCCCGTCAGGGGGGCCGGCTGCAGCCCGGGGTGAGGCTGCGCGCGTCCCTGGCCGAGGGGCGCGGCGACCTGATGACCCTGCGCAGCACGCAGGTGGTGGACGCCTCCGCTGGTCTCTGGGTGGATGGATACCGGTTGCGGGCGGCCGGCTGCGTGCTGGAGGCCGCCCTGCGGGTGGTGCCCGAGCACGAGGATGCCGAGGCGGCGTTCAACCTGGTCACGCGCGCATTGGCACTGATCGCCGTGGCGCCCGCGCGGGATGAGCCCCCACGCCTCGACCCGTACGTGCTGGGCACGCAGGCCAAGTTGCTGGCGTCCTCGGGCCTCGTGCCGCACCTCGCATCATGCGCCGCCTGCGGCGCCCCGCCGCCGCTGGCCGGGTTCTCCCCGTCCGCGGGCGGAGCGGTGTGCCCCGCATGCCTGGCGCGGCCCGGTGCCGAGCGCCTCGACCCGGCAGCCGCAGACGCCTTGGTGGCGCTGCTGGCCCGCCCGCTGGCCGAGGCACCGGTGGCCGTGCCACCCGATGCCCCGGCCGGGGTGGAGCGGATGATCGCCCTCATGCTGCGCGAGCACCTGGGCGTCACCCTGCGGTCGGGCACTCCGCTCTAGGTCACCAGCCCACCGACACCACGGCGACGGCGATGAGGATCACGCCCTCCGTCCCGTCAGCGTCCACGAGCCCATTGGGCTGGCGATGCCCGCCGGGGACCGCCTGCACCGATACCCGCCCGTAGGGAAAGCGCGCGGCCACCTGATCCGCGTCGACCCTGTCATGTCCGGGCACCGCGATGGTGGCCTCCACCCGCATGTTGGCGCGGTCGCCACCCGGCAGCAGGTCGCGCATGCGCGGGAACAGCACGCGCCGGATGGTGTCCTCCACCGCGCGCAGGGCGGCCTTGGTGGGGTCATCGCCCGTGAGGTCCACCCCCATCCCGGTCTCGACGATCAGCGGGAAGACCGACGTGCTCATCGGGACCCCTCCGGCAGCAGGGAGGTGTCGATCGCGGCCTCGCCCGACACCTCGCCCGTGACCAGGCCATTCGCGGTCATCCACTGTGCGAGGGCATCCCACTGTCCGGCGTCCATGCGGAGCGGTGCGCTGCCATCGGGCACCAGCGCCGGCAGCGTGTCGCTCACCTGCGCCGGAAGGGGGGCGGTCGCGATGTCGGGGTTGGCCTCCTTCAGCGCGTCCACGGCTGCTCCCGCATTGCCGACCGCGGCATCCTGGCCCGCGGCGATGCCGGCGAGGGCGGCACGCAGGGCGCCGGGCTTCTCGCGAATGGCGTCCTCAGATGCCACCAGCACCAGTTCGTCGTACTGCGGCACGCTGTAGTCGTCGAGCCTCATGATCGTCACGGGCACGTCCTTCAGCCGCAGGTCCGGGCCCTCGATGTTCCAGTAGGCGCCGATCACGGCGTCTACCTTCCCCGCGGCCAGCGACGGGGCCAGGCTGTAGCCCACCACCTTCGTGCGCACCTTCGCGGGGTCGCCCCCGTCGGCCTTCACGACGGTGTCGAGCAGGGCGCGGTCACTCGGCACGCCCGCGATGCCCACCACCTTGCCCTCCAGGTCACGCGGGCGCTCGATGCCGCGGTCGGACCGCGCCATTATCGAGTTGAGCGGCACCTGCGCGATCGCACCAACCGCCTTCACGGGAACGCCCTTGCTCCGTGCGATCAGCAGCTCGGGCGCATAGGTGATGCCGAGGTCCTGCTTGCCCGCGGCGATCGCCGTGAGGGTGGTGGTGGGGTCGCTGGGAACCGATGGCGTGATGTCCGCACCGGCCTTCTCGTCCAGCCCCCCGGACGTGGCCATGTAGATGCCGGCGTGGTCCGCATTGGGGAACCAGTCCAGCACCAGCGACACCTCGGCCGGGGGCCCGGTGGGCGTGGTGGCCGCGGATTCGTCGCCGCAGCCCACCAGCGCCACCGGCGCCAGCACGATCGCTGCCGCCATGGCCATCAGCTTCCGGGTCATTCGCACGATGTCCTCCAGTGGTGGGTGATGATCAGGATCGGGGTCGGGTGGGTCGGCGCGTCCACGGCAGCGCCAGCCGCTCGGCCACGGCGATGGCTCCGAACAGGCCGAGGCCGATGAGCGCCAGCAGCACGACGGCCGCGAAGGTGAGGGGTGTCTCGAACTGCCCTGCGCTCAGGCGGGTGAGGGCGCCCAGGCCGCGGTCGGACGCCACCAGTTCGCCCACCACGGCCCCGGACACAACGAACACCGCGGCCATCCGGAGGCCGGTGAACAGGCGGGGCAGGGCCGCCGGTACCCGCACGTGCATCCAGGTCCAGCCCTCCGAGGCGCCCAGTCCGCGGGTTGCGCGGATGAGGTCGGGGTGGGCGGCACCCAGCCCGTCCACCCCGGCGACGATCACGGGAAAGATGCTCATGAGTACCGCGAGCACCAGGATGGCCGCGAACGGGGGCAGCCACAGCACCAGCAGGGGCGCAAGGGCAACCAGCGGGATGACCTGGCTCACGATCACCCAGGGGTAGATGGCAAGCCGTGCCATGCGGCTGCGGGCGATCACGTACGCCAGCGCCGCCCCCACGGCCGCGCTGATGATCAGCGCGATCACGCTGATCATCAGCGTCCACTGGGCGTGGAACCACAGGCGCTCGCGTGCCTCCCAGCCCGCCCCTGCCACGGCCGCCGGCGATGGCAGCATCCACTCCCGGGGCGCCGCGACCCATATGGCCACCTGCCACGCCGCGATCGCCAGCAGGGGAAGGATGAGTACCGGCAGCAGCCGTCGCAGCCGACGTCGCGACATGGTGTTGCCACCTGGCGTCGTGGCGGAGACGGGCTGCCGGTGACCGGCCGTGCTCATGCCAGTGCCCCCGCGGTGCGCAAGGCGGACATCACGGCGTCCGCAGCATGTGCGGGGTCGGCCCCGTCCCCGGCATCGATGTCCGCGACGATGGCCATGGGGCGTGGCCCCGCCACCAGCACGCGGTCGGCCAGGGCAACGGCCTCGGCGATGTCATGGGTGACCAGCAGCACGGTCGGCCGCACCTCGCGCATCAGGTCGCGCAGCACGTCGTGCATCCCGGTGCGCGTCAGGGCGTCCAGCGCCCCGAAGGGCTCATCCAGCAGCCAGGCGGGGCGGGCGGCCAGCAACGTGCGCGCGAGGGCAGCCCGTTGGCGCATTCCCCCGGACAGGGCGTGGGGGTAGTGGTCGGCGAATCCGGTCAGCCCGAGGCGCGCGATCGCCTCATCGGCCCGTCGGCCAACGTCGTCGCGGGGCGCGCTCGCCAGTTCGGCGCCCAGGGCGATGTTGGCGCGCAGGGTGAGCCATGGCATGAGCGCATCGCGCTGGGGCATGAGGGCCACCGAGTCGGCGCCTGAGATGCTTCCCGCGTCGGGTGCCGCGAGTCCGGCCACCACGTCCAGCAGGGTGCTCTTGCCGCACCCGGATGGACCCACGATGGCTGCCACCGTCCCGGCGGGCACGTGGAGATCCACGCCGCCCAGCACCGGCATGGGCGGATCGTCGCCGAGTGCGAGCCGGACTCCTTCGATGCGGATGTCGGTGCCGTGGGGCACCTGCACTCCCTTCGCTGGCATTACCCAGATCAGGTTCAGAGGGTCGAGGCCGTGTGCCTCCTCTCAGCCGCGGTGCGGCTCCCCTGTATGCGCCCAACGTAGCAGGCGCGCCTGCTCAGCCCGGTCGCACCTCGACGAGCTCGATGCGGTAGCCATCGGGGTCGCGGATGAAGCAGATCGTGGACCCCCCGGGGCGCGACGCATACGGGGGCTTCTCGGGTGTGATGCCCCGTTCCGCGAGTTCTGCGAGCTCCGCGTCGATGTCGTCCACCGACAGTGCGATGTGGCCGTACGCCTCGCCGAGTTCATACGGCTCGGTGCGGCCGTCGTTCAGGGTGAGCTCCAGCCGTTCGCCATCACCCGGCAGGGCGAGGAAGATGACGGTGGCGGTATCGCCGCCCACCCGCTTGCGGCTGGTCTCCTCGAAGCCGAGCGCCCGGTAGAAGGCGAGCGAGCGTTCTTCATCGAGGATCCGCAGCATTGTGTGAATGAGAGCGCGAGGCATGGAACCCCCAGGTAGACCAGCGGAGAAAAGCCTATCGCTGGTTCCCCGTGCGTGGCGGATCAGGATTCGGGCGGGCGGCGCATGCGCCGCCCGCCCGGGCCCCGCGTCCCGGCCGCGGGGCCTCGGCGTCGCGCTTCCCCGGACGCGACGCCTGCATCGCCGCCGCCCCTGTCCTTCCGGCGACGATGCGGGCACGGTATGCGGTTGCGGGCCCGGGGTGATCGGCCCGGTCACCAGAGTGGCGGCCGATCGTTTCGCCATCGGTACAGACCGTCATGCGCCTAGCATCAACAGTGATGGAGCCCGCGCAGTACACGATCAGCGACGCCCACCCGCCGACGGGAGATCAGCCGCAGGCCATCGCTGCCATCGGCGAGGGGATCGACGCGGGGGAGAGGTTCCAGACGCTGCTGGGCGTCACGGGCTCGGGCAAGACCTTCACGATGGCCAACATCATCGCGCAGTCCGGCCGCCCGGCGCTCGTGATCGCCCACAACAAGACCCTCGCGGCGCAGCTGTGCAACGAGTTCCGGGAGTACCTGCCCGGGGCAGCGGTGGAGTACTTCGTCTCCTACTACGACTACTACCAGCCCGAGGCGTACATCGCGTCCAGCGATACCTACATCGAGAAGGACGCCTCCATCAACGATGAGATCGACCGCCTGCGCCATGCGGCCACGGCCGCGCTGCTGACGCGGCGGGATGTGGTGATCGTCGCCTCGGTGTCGTGCATCTACGGCATGGGCTCGCCGGAGCGCTACGCACAGCGGCTCGTGATGCTGGAGGCGGGCGCGCAGGTGTCCCGCGACGACATCTTCCGGCGCCTCGTGGAGGTGCAGTACCAGCGGAACGACATGGTGCTGGAGCGCGGGCGGTTCCGGGCGCGCGGTGATGTGTTCGAGATCCAGCCGGTCAATGCCGAGACCGCCTACCGGGTGTCGATGTTCGGGGACGAGATCGAGTCCATCACCCATTTCCACCCCGTCACCGGTGAGGTGTTCGGCGACCTCCAGTACGCCGCCATCTATCCCGCAACCCACTACGTGACCCCCCAGGACACGCTCGAGAAGGCCGTCTCGGAGATCCGTGCGGAACTGGAGGAGCGCTGCGCGTTGTTCGATGCGCAGGGGAAGCTGGTGGAGAGCCACCGGCTGCGGCAGCGCACCGAGTACGACATGGAGATGCTGCGCGAGGTCGGCTTCTGCTCGGGGATCGAGAACTACTCGCGCATCCTCGACGGTCGCTCACCCGGCGAGCCACCCGCGACCCTCCTGGACTTCTTCCCGCCGGACTTCCTGTGCTTCATCGACGAGTCGCACAACACCGTGCCGCAGCTGCGTGGCATGTACGAAGGCGACCGCTCGCGGAAGATGGCGCTGATCGACCACGGATTCCGCCTGCCCTCGGCAGCCGACAACCGGCCCATCCGTCTGGAGGAGTTCCTCGAGCGCGTGGGGCAGGTGGTGTTCGTGTCGGCGACGCCCGGCGAGTTCGAGCGCACGCAGTCGTCGCGCATCGTCGAACAGATCATCCGCCCCACGGGGCTGGTGGATCCCGAAGTGGACGTGCGCCCCACCACGAACCAGGTGGACGACCTGATGGGTGAGGTGCGGCGTCGCGTGGAGGCCGACGAGCGCGTGCTGGTGACCACGCTGACCAAGCGGATGGCTGAGGACCTCACGGACTACCTGGTGGACGCCGGCGTCAAGGCGCGCTACCTGCACTCCGACATCGATGCCATCGAGCGCATCAAGGTGGTGCGCGAACTCCGCCTCGGTGAGTTCGACGTGCTGGTGGGCGTCAACTTGCTGCGCGAGGGGCTCGACCTGCCCGAGGTGACGCTCGTGGCGATCCTGGACGCCGACAAGGAGGGCTTCCTGCGCGGCCAGACGGCGCTCATCCAGACCATCGGGCGCGCGGCGCGCAACGTGAACGGCCGCGTGCTGATGTACGCCGACCGCGAGACCGAGGCCATGCGCGTGGCCATGGAGGAGACCGGCCGCCGTCGCGAGATCCAGCGGCGCCACAACGAGGAGCACGGCATCACGCCGGCGTCCATCACCAAGGGCGTGTCGGACATCGTCGAATTCCTCGGGCTCACCGGGGGGTCGGGGCGCACGCGCACCCGTCGGGAGCACGCGGTGCCCGAGGGCGCCACGCCGGACGAGATCCGCCGCGTGATGGTCGAGGTGGAGCAGGAGATGCAGGCGGCGGCCGAGGACCTGCGTTTCGAGCGCGCGGCGGAGTTGCGCGACCGCCTGGCCGCGCTGCGGGAGGAACTGGGCGACGAGGCCGTGGGCGCGGAGGCCGGGGCCGCATGACCGATGCCGGGCGGGTGCCCCCCGACCCCGACATGGTGTTCCGCTCCCTTGCGGCGCCGGGCATGGAGGAGGACGACATCTTCGCCGCCCTCCTCGGCCTGCCCGGCACGGGGGCATTCTGGGGCGATGGCCACCCGCCGCCCTCGGGACCGGCCGACGACGGGTGGAGCGAGGACGACGAGAACCGCCGTCGCCGCGAGGAGATCCTGCGCCGATGGGACCCGGACCCTCCGGTCACATGAGGTTGAGAATCATTCTCATCTAGTATAGGATCACGGCATGGCCCCCCGACGCGTGCTCATACTCCTCGCCATCGCCCTTGCCGTCGCTGCAGGCTCCTTCGCCCTTGCGGGGTGTGGTTCAGACGGTTCGTCCGGCACCGGCTCGGGCACCGCCGCCGCTGACCGCCCGGTGATCGTCGCCACCACCCCGATGCTCGGGGCACTCGTGCGCGATGCGGTGGGGAATGCCGCGGAGGTCGAGGTGGTGATGCCGAACGGCAGTGATCCGCACGAGTGGCGCCCGTCGGCGCGCGATGTCGCGCGACTGCAGTCCGCGGATCTGATCGTGGAGAACGGCCTGGATCTCGAGGAGGGGCTGCAGGAACCCATCGCCCGCGCCCGCGAGGACGGAGTGGCCGTCTTCACCGCGACCGATCACGTAGCCGTGAGAGAGGTCGAGGACGGGGACGACCATGCGGATGAGGAAGAGCATGGGCACGGCGCCGGGGATCCGCACTTCTGGACCGATCCCTCGCAGGCGGCAGCGGTGGTGGCGGCCCTGCCCGCCGCCGTCCGGTCGGCCACCGGGGCCGACATCTCTGATCCGGCAGGGGAGTCCGCCACGGCGCTCCGGGCGCTCGACGCCGATATCGCCTCCCGCATGTCCGCCATCCCCGAGGCGGACCGCGTGCTGGTGACCGGGCATGAGTCGCTGGGCTACCTGGCCGATCGGTACGGCCTGGACGTGGTGGGCACGGTGACGCCCTCGCTGTCGTCGCAGGGGCAGGTTTCCGCCGCGCATCTCGCGGACCTCGAGAGGGCCATGGAGAAGGCCGGCGTGCGTGTGCTCTTCACCGAGTCCGGCGTATCCGATGCCCTCGCGCAGGCGATTCGGGACGAGACCGGGGCCACCGTGGTGGAACTCGGCATCGAGACGGTGCCATCCGATGGCTCGTACACGACCTACATCGAGGACCTCTCCGGTCGCATATCCTCCGCGCTCACCGACGCCGGGGGCTGACCGCGTGGACATCCTGTGGGACCCCTTCGTGCAGAGCGCGTTCATGCAGAGGGCCCTCGTGGCGGCGATCCTGGTGGCGATCGCCACCGGGGTCGTGGGGACCCTCATGGTCCTCCGGGGCATGGCCTTCCTGGGGGATGCCCTTGCGCATGGGGTGCTGCCCGGCATCGCGGTGGCTCTGATCATCGGGCTGCCGTCGGTACTGGGGGCGCTCGTGGGCGCCGCGGCGATGATGGGCGGGGTGGCGGTGGTCACCCGCCGCACCCGGCTGTCGAGCGATGTGGCGATCGGCCTGCTGTTCGTCGGCATGCTGTCGCTGGGAGTCGTGATCATCTCGCGCTCGTCCGACTTCGCGGGCAGCCTGACGGACATCCTGTTCGGCGAGGTGCTGGGCGTCTCGTGGACCGCGATCGCCTGGCAGGCAGGGGTTGCCGTGCTGGTGGTGGGGCTTGCCTGGTTGCTCAGGCGCCCGTTCCTGCTCATGGCCATGGATCCGGACCAGGCCCGGGTGGCCGGCTACCGCGTGGGCCTGCTGGAGGCGGTGATGCTGGGCATGATCGCCCTGACGGTGGTGGCGTCGTTCGTGGTGGTGGGGGCACTGCTGGTGTTCGGCATGCTGCTCGCGCCCGCGGGCGCGGCGGCGCTGCTGACGCGGCGCCTCGGCACGATGATGGCCCTCGCGGCGGCGATCGGCATGCTGAGCGCGTACATCGGGTTGCTGCTGTCGTGGTATCTGGACCTGGCCGCAGGGGCCACGGTGGTGCTCACGGCGGTGGCCATCTTCTTCGTGGTGGCCGTGGTCCAGTCGCTGGTGCCGGCCCGTCGCCCGCACCCGGAGCACGCGTGACACCTGCCGTCGAGTGCCGTGACCTGGCCGTGGGGTACGACGGCCATGCGGTGGTCGGGGGCATCGACCTGTCCCTGGCACCGGGGCGCTGGCTCGCGGTGATCGGCACCAATGGGTCGGGCAAGAGCACGCTGCTTCGCACCATCGCCGGACTCATCCCCCCGGTGGCGGGCACGCTGCAGGTGCAGGGGCGCGACCCGGGCGCGCGTGGCGTGGGTGTGTCGTACCTGTCGCAGTCGCACGAGCAGGGGTTCCTGCTGCCCATCTGCGCCCGGGACGTGGTGCGCATGGGCCGCTGGCCCGCGCGCGGGCTGACCGGTCGCCTGCGGGCGGATGACGATTCCCTGGTGGACGACGCCATGGACGCCATGGGCATCCGCGAGCTGGCGGACATGCCGCTGGGCACGCTGTCTGGCGGCCAGTGCCAGCGGGTGCACCTGGCGCAGGCCGTGTGCCGGGATGCCGGGCTGCTTCTTCTGGATGAGCCCACCGCCGGGTTGGATGCCGCCAGCCGCGAGCGCTACCTGTCCCTCATGGATGCCCAGCGGGCCCGCGGTGCCGCCATCGTCACGGCCACGCATGACGTGCGGGAGGCCCGCCGCGCGGACCTGGTGCTGATCGTCGCCGAGCGGGTGGTGGCATGCGGTCCGCCGGATGAGGCGCTCACGCCGGCGTCACTCGCCGATGCCTTCGGCGTGGTGATCGAGGATGGCGGAGCCACGGTGATCGATCCGCATCATGGCCATGAGCACCATCACGGCCCGGGCGCGCCGCACGTGCATGGGCATGCGCCGGGTCACGATCATGGCCCGGGCGGGCATGATCACCCCCATGGGCACTGACACGGCATCCGCGCCACCGGCCCGGTCACGTATCCATAGGGACGGCCTTATCGTCGCCACGCTCCTGCCGGCGGCGGCCGCCGACTCCTAGCGGCGGGCGCAGCGCGCGCACCGCCCGTGCAGGGTGATGTCGTGCGCCTCCACGTCGAACCGCAGCCGGTCCGCCATCGCGTGCAGCGCGTCCTCGATGCCGGCGTCCGCGATGGGTGTGACCGTGCCGCACTCACGGCACACGGCGTGGTGGTGGTGCTCGCCACCGGGGTACGCGGGCTCGTACTTGGCCACCTGGTCGCCCAGGTCCACGCGGTGCACCAGGTGGAGCTCCGTGAGGGTATCCAGCGCCCGGTACACGCTGGCGATTCCCGGGGTCGCGCCCGGGGCGTCCTTCAGCGCATCGCGCACCTCCTGCGCGCTCAGGCAGCAGTCCTGCCGGGCCAGCAGGTCCACGACAGCCTTGCGGGCGCCGCCCGCGCGCAGCCCGGCCGCCGCGATGGCGGCATCGGCGTGGCGCACCCATTCCGTGCGTTCGTGGTCGGTGGTCACGCCCGCATGTTCGCAGGCCGGGGCCGGGGCCGGTGGGGTTACGATTGGCCGAGTGGATTCGATCAGCGTCGTCGGTGCCCGGGAGCACAACCTCAAGGACGTCAGCGTCGGCATCCCCCGCGATCGCCTCGTGGTGATCACGGGCCTCTCGGGGTCGGGGAAGTCGAGCCTGGCCTTCGACACGCTGTACGCCGAGGGCCAGCGGCGATACGTGGAGAGCCTGTCGGCCTACGCGCGGCAGTTCCTCGGGCAGATGGACAAGCCCGATGTGGACGACATCGAGGGCCTGTCGCCGGCTATCTCCATCGACCAGAAGACCACCAGCCGCAACCCGCGGTCCACGGTGGCCACGGTCACCGAGATCTACGACTACCTGCGGGTGCTGTACGCGCGCATCGGCGTGCCGCACTGCCCGGTGTGCGGCGTGCAGATCGCGGGCCAGAGCGTGGAGCAGATCGCCGACCGGGTGCTGGCGCTGGCGGAGGGCACGCGCTTCATGGTGCTGGCGCCCGTGGTGCGTGACCGCAAGGGCGAGCACCGCGATGTGATCGATCGCATCCGCGACGAGGGGTTCGCCCGGGTCGCCGTGGACGGTGAGGTGCATGCCATCGACGAGGTTCCGGCGCTCGCCAAGAGCAGGCGCCACACCATCGAGGTGGTGGTGGACCGCCTCATCATGCGCCCGGACCTGCGCCGGCGGCTGACCGAGAGCCTGGAGACCGCCACGCGGCTGTCCGACGGCCTGGTGCGCATCGAGGAGGTGGGCGGCGATGGCGGCTC
>CALIKX010000011.1 GCA_938017905.1 uncultured Thermoleophilia bacterium
GGGCAGTCACGGAGACCGGGCATGCCGTCACCCTAACCGCGCATGCACCGGAGGCGACGGCCTACGGGGCCAGCACCCCAGAGGCCCGCGGCGGCATCACGGAATCGGCAGGAACGGCAGAGGCCGGGTGCCGACCGGGGAGGGCGCACCCCGCGGGCGCCAGGAAAGATCCGCCACTCAGCCCGGACCCCGGCCCCCACGGACGATGCCCTCCGGGTCTGTCGTGGTGTTCCAGATGGCGCCGGACATCTCCGCGCCGGTCACATCGGCCCGGTCCAGCATCGCGCCTGCCAGGTTGGCGCCCGAGAGATCGGCGCCCGCCAGGTTTGCGCCGGTGAGGTCCGCCCCGGTGAGATCGGCGGTGGCCAGGTTCGCGCCCGAGAGATTCGCCCGGGTCAGTATCGCCCCCGTCAGGTCGGCCCCATGAAGGTCGGCCCCATGCAGGTCGGCCCGTGCCAGGTCGGCGCCCAGCAGGGTCGCGCCGTGCAGGTTGGCGTCAACCAACGTGGCGAATGCCAGGTTGGCGTCCGACAGGTCCGCGCCCGAGAGGTCGGCAGCAGACAGGTCCGCCCGCATCAGGTCCGCACCGCGCAGGTCGCGGTGCGCGTAGTCCCCTCCTGCCATCACATCGATACCCACGCGAAGACCGTACCGCAGGCCTCCCCGGGCACCGATGTTGCCGGCCTGTGACAGTTCCGGAACGCCCCTGCACGCCGCAGCGCGGGGTCCCTACCGTGCAGGCCATGAGCATCTCGCGCATCGCAAGCATCACGGTGCCGGTGGCCGATATCGACCGCGCGCTCCGGCTCTACCGCGACACGCTGGGATTCAGTGTGTTCCGCGACGTGGGCGACGGCCCGGATGCCCGCGCCGTGCACCTGACCGCGCCGGGCGGCGGCACCACCATCACCCTCGTGCACGGCAGCATCGACGCCCCCGCGGGATCGCTGCGCGGCGCCGTGCTGCAGGTGCGCGATCTGTCATCCGCCCTGGGGTGCCTGCGCTGGGGCGGCATCACCGAGCACTGGTGGGACGACGGTGCGCCCGGCGGCCCGGCCGCGCTGTTCGCGGACGAGGACGGCAACGTCTGGACGCTGTGGCAGCCGGACGCCGTGCCCGCGCCCATCGCCGCCTGACCGCGGGCCGCCCCTAGCCCGGGGTGCGCGAGAGGCGGGCGCCCTCGGTGCCCTGCCATCGCGCGCGGATACCCGACGGCGCGATGCGCTCCACCCGCACGTCGGCGTCCACGCCCTCGGCCGACAGTGCGGCGCGCGCAGCATCGGCGATGTCCGATGCCTCCCGGGGGGTCACCCACATCACCATGCTGGGGCCCGATCCCGACACGGTCACGCCGAGCAGGCCGGGGTGCGAGATGGCGCGCAGCGAATCCAGGCCCG
The DNA here is from genome assembly GCA_938017905.1 of uncultured Thermoleophilia bacterium. Taxonomy (GTDB): domain Bacteria; phylum Actinomycetota; class Thermoleophilia; order Miltoncostaeales; family Miltoncostaeaceae; genus SYFI01. The sequence continues at coordinate 1,398 of CALIKX010000011.1, forward strand.
GGCACAGCGGCCCGCGATGGGGCTCATGCAGACGGTCCACGAGGAACTCGGGGATCTCATCGACGTACCCGCGCTCCAGCGTGAGCAGCAGGCCTGCCGTGGCGGAGATGGAGTGGGCGGCGGTGGCCACCGGCACCTCGGCCGGCATCGCCCCGCGTGCCTCATCGGTGCTCACGCGCGAGGTCGGGATGACCACCACGAGGGCCAGGCCGTCCGGCGGCTGCACGCGCAGGGCACGGGGGCCCGGCACCAGGGCGGTGATGCCGCCGTCAAGACAGGCCGCGGCGTTGTCGCCATGACCCTCGAACTCGATGGCGCGCGCCAGCATGTCGGACGGGCTCCAGCGCAGGGTGCCAAGCGCATTGGCGGCCACCAGGCCTGCGCACACCGCGGCGGCCGACGATCCGAGCCCACGGCCGAACGGAATCCGGTTGCGGCAGGTGATCTCAAGTCCATCGAGATCGGGCAGCCCGGCCAGCATCGCGCGGCACAGCAGGTTGGAGGCGTCGGCGGGCACCTCGTCCGCCCCCTCGCCCTCCACGTGCACCTGGAGTGGGCCGGGGCGGCGTCGGATCAGCACCTCATTGGCCAGGTCGAGCGCCAGCGCCAGCACGTCGAACCCCGGACCCAGGTTGGCCGAGGTGGCCGGGGCCGTGATGCTGAGGATCTCCGCCTCACCCGCCATACAGCGCCCTCTCGGCGGCCGCGTAGTCGGCAGGGATCTCGATGACCTGCCCGCTCTGCGCGATGGCGGTGTCGGGGTCCTTCAGGCCATTGCCGGTGAGCACGCACACCACGCGCTCGCCGGTGGTGAACCGCCCGGCGGCGTGGGCCTTGATGAGCCCCGCCACGCTGGAGGCCGACGATGGCTCGCAGAACACGCCCTCGCTTGCAGCCAGCATGCGGTAGGCAGCCAGGATCTCGTCGTCGGTGACGCTGTCCACCGCGCCGCCCGAGTCGGTCATGGCCGCCATGGCCTGATCGCCGCGCACGGGGTTGCCGATGCGGATGGCCGTGGCGACCGTCTCGGGGTCGCTCACCACCTCGCCGCGCACCAGCGGCGCCGATCCCTCGGCCTGGAACCCCATCATCCGGGGCAGGCGGGTGGACCGCCCCGCCTCGCGGTACTCACCGAAGCCCATCCAGTACGCCGAGATGTTGCCGGCGTTCCCCACGGGGATGCACAGCACGTCAGGGGCATCGCCCAGGGCGTCGCACACCTCGAAGGCGGCCGTCTTCTGGCCCTCCAGCCGGTACGGGTTGAGCGAGTTGACCAGCGCGATGGGGTGCGAGTCGGACAGCTCGCGCACGATGCGCAGCGCATCGTCGAAGTTGCCGTCCACGGCCAGCACCTTCGCGCCGTAGATGAGCGCCTGCGCCAGCTTGCCGACCGCGATCTTGCCGCCGGGGATGATGACCGCGCATGTGAGGCCGGCACGGGCGGCGTACGCGGCAGCGGCCGCAGAGGTGTTGCCCGTGCTCGCGCAGATCACGGCGGTGGCGCCCTCCTCCACGGCCTTGCTCATGGCAAAGCACATGCCACGGTCCTTGAACGACCCCGTGGGGTTGAGGCCCTCCAGCTTCACGTGCACGTCGAGTTCGAGGCACTCTGATAGCGCATCGAGCCGCACCAGCGGCGTGGCGCCCTCGCCCATGCTGATCACGGGCGTGGCATCGGTGACCGGCAGGAACTCGCGGTACCGCTCGATCAGCGGCATTCCCCGCAGCGCCGCAGGGCTCACGCGGGCGCCTCGCCGCTGCCCACCACGGTGATGAGCACGGGCTCGTCACGCACCTCGGCCATGTCGCGCAGGCGCCCGAGGGCCACCTGCACCTGCGACTCAGGACCGCGGTGCAGGATCATCACCAGCCGGGCGCTCTCGCCCTCCCCGCGCTGAAGCACGGTGAGGATCGACACGCCGCACTCGCCCAGCACCGCCGAGATGCGGGCCAGTACGCCCGGGCGGTCCGCGACCTCCAGCCGCAGGTAGAACGCACTCTCGAGCGCGCCCTCGGCGGCCATGGGCCTTCCGGCATCGGCCAGGGCCCCGCCCAGGAACGACCCGGGGCGGCTGCCGAGGATGCTCAGCACATCACCCACCACGGCGCTCGCGGTCTCGGTGCCGCCGGCGCCGGGACCCTCCAGCATGATCTGCCGCACCAGGCTGCTCTCCAGCAGCACGGCGTTGTCCGCGCCGTTCACCGACGCCAGCGGGTGGTCGCCGGGCACCAACGCGGGGTGCACGCGCACCGACACCGCGCCATCCGCCAGGCGCGCAATGCCGAGCAGTTTCATGACGAAGCCCAGCTCGTGCGCGATGTCCACGTCGTCCGACTGCAACTCATCGATTCCCGTGTAGGGCACGTCGTCGATCAGCACGCGGGTGTGGAAGGCGATGGACGACAGGATGGCCATCTTGGCCGCCGCATCGGCACCACCGACGTCCTCGGTGGGGTCGGCCTCGGCGTAGCCCAGGTCCTGTGCCTGCGCGAGGGCGTCGGCGTAGGTCATGCCGCTGCGGCGCATCTCGCTGAGGATGTAGTTGGTGGTGCCGTTCACGATGCCCATGACCGATTCGATCTCGGCGGCAAGCAGCGACTCGCGCAGCACCTTGATCACCGGGATCGCCGCGCACACCGACGCCTCGAAGCGGATCTCGCTGCCGCCCTCCTCAGCCGCCGCCAGCAGCTCCGGCCCGAACCGCGCGAGCAGCTGCTTGTTGGCGGTGACCACCGAGGTGCCGTGACCGAGGGCACGCACCAGCCATTCATGCGTGGGGTCCACCCCGCCCATCACCTCGATGATGACGTCGATCCGGTCGTCGCCCAGGATGTCCTCGACGTCGGTGGTGAGCACGGAGGGGTCGAGGCCGGGGCGATCGGCCTGGGCATCGCGCACCAGCACCCGGGTGATCTCCAGGCGGTGCCCGGTGGCGCGCTCGATGGTGCCGGCGGTCTCGTGCAGGATGCGCACGACCCCCTGCCCCACCGTGCCGCACCCCAGCATGCCGATGCGCACGACGTCGCTCACAGGTCCCGGGCCACCAGTTCGGCATAGGTCTCGCGGCGCACCACCACCGTGGCGCGGCCGTCCTCCACGAACACCACGGCGGGGCGCGTGACCCCGTTGTAGTTGCTGGCCATGGCCACACCGTAGGCGCCGGTGGCCGGGATGCACACCAGGTCGTCGCGTGCCAGCGGCGGCAGTTCGGCCTCCTGGATCAGCACGTCACCGCTCTCGCAGTGCTTGCCCACCAGGCGCAGGGTGTCGGTGGCCTCGGCCTCAGGCCGGTCGGGCAGGATGGCCTCGTAGGTGGCGCCGTAGAGCATGGGGCGCATCAGGTCACTCATGCCGCCGTCCACGGCGACGTACCGGCGCACGCCCGGGATGTCCTTCGTGCCGGTCACCCGGTACACGGTGAGGCCCGCGCGGCCCACGATGCTGCGCCCGGGCTCCACCAGCACCCGCGGGCGCGGAAGGCCGGCGGCGTCCCACTCGGCGTGCACGGCGTCCATCACCGTGTCGGCGAACTCCTCCACCGACGGCGGGTCGTCCTCACGGGTGTAGGCGATGCCCAGGCCACCGCCCATGTCCATCACCGTCAGGTCGTGCCCGCCCTGCTCCTTCACGAACGCCGCCAGCAGCGCGGCGGCGGCCGGGTAGGCGCCCAACTCGAAGATCTGTGAGCCAATGTGGCAGTGCAGGCCCACCAGGTTCACATTGGCGGCCGCGCGACACGCGGCCACGGCCTGCGCGGCGAGCCCGCCCTCCAGCGAGAACCCGAACTTGCTGTCGAGCTGCCCGGTGGAGATGTACGCGTGCGTGGAGGGCTTGACGCCGGGGGTGACGCGCACCAGCACGTCCTGGGTGCGGCCCCGTTCGCCCGCCAGCTGATCGAGCAGGGCGATCTCGTCGAGGCTGTCCACCACGATCAGGCCGACCATGGCATCGAGCGCCTCGCCGATCTCCCGCGCATCCTTGGCATTCCCGTGCATCACGACCTTCTCGGCGGGGAACCCCGCGTGCAGCGCCATGAACAACTCCCCGCCCGAGGCCACGTCCATGCGCAGGTCCTCCTCGTGGGCCATGCGCAGCAGCGCCTGGGCCCAGAAGGCCTTGCTGGCGTACACGACCTCGGCCCGCGGATCGTGGGCGCGGAGAGCCTGCACGTAGCGGCGCATGGTGTCGCGGAGCAGCGCGGCGTCGTAGATCACCAGCGGCGTGCCGAACTCGGCGGCAAGGGCGACCACGTCGCACCCGCCGATGGACAGGTGCCCCTCGGGGGTCGTCGTCGCGGACGGCGGGAGGACCTGTGAAAGCGGCTGCATAAGCCGGGGCACCCTAGCAACGCGGGCTAGGCTCGCGCGGCCATGGACACCGCCCTCGAGCCCATCCACCTCACCTCGCGCGACGGCCGCGCCATGAAGGCCCTACTCGCCGAGGGCGACCTGGGCGCGCCCGGCGTGGTGATCCTGCACGGCTATGGAAGCCGCAAGGACAACCACACGGATTTCGCGGCGCGCCTTCGCGCCCGGGGCCTGTGGGCGCTGGTGCCCGACCTGCGCGGGCACGGCGGCACCCCCGGCCCCATGGACGAGGGAATGGTCGGCGACGTCCTGGCCTGCCTTGACGACCTCACGCATCGCGGCGCGGGCGCGCTGGGGTTGCGGGGGTCATCCATGGGCGGGTTCCTCGCGCTCACCTGCGCGCCCCTCCATGCGGACGTACGCGCAGTGGTGGCCCTCTGCCCCGCCCGGCCGCAGTCGCTCGCCACGCGCCTGGGCGACGACTGGCCCCTGCGGCACCCGTTGGGCCCGTCCACCTGGCGGCGCGACGGCATCGCCCGCGGCTTCTGGCACGCCACCGGTGACGAGGTGGTGCCGTGGGGGAACACCTACGACCTGTGGTCGCGCGCGACGCAGCCCAAGCACCTGCGCGTCGAGATGGGCGGCCATCACCGCAGCCTGCAGCACGACCCCCGCATTCAGGCCGACACCGAGGCCTTCCTGCTCCGCCACCTGGCCTCCGGCGACACACCGGCGGCTGACCCCTCGCCGACCTTTTATGAGCGTGGGGCAGTTCCGTGATGGACGGACTGCAGCACCTTGCGGATGAGGTGGCGGCGTGCAGCGCATGTCCCCGGCTGGTGGCCTGGCGCGAGGCCGTGGGCGAGGAACCGCCCGCCCGCTACCGGGGTCAGCGGTACTGGTCGCGCGGGGTACCGGGATTCGGCGATCCCGACCCATGGCTGTTCATCGTGGGGCTCGCGCCCGCAGCGCACGGCGCCAACCGCACCGGGCGGATGTTCACGGGCGATCGCAGCGCCGACTTCCTGGTGGCCGCGCTCCACCGGGCGGGCCTCGCGAACCAGGCGGAGTCCACCTCGCGCGACGATGGCCTGCGCCTGATCGGCTGCCGCATGAGCGCGGTGGTGCGGTGCGCCCCTCCTGCAAACAAGCCCATGCCCGGCGAGCGCGACACCTGCATCCCGTTCCTTGCGAGGGAGCTCGACCTCTGCCCGGGGTCGAGGGTCATCCTCGCCCTCGGCGGCTTCGCCTGGGATGGGGTACTGCGCGTGCTGGCCGCGCGCGGCGATGTCATCCCGCGCCCGCGTCCGCGCTTCGCCCACGGCGCCGAGGCCGTGATCAGCGGCATCACGGTAATGGGCACCTACCACCCCAGCCAGCAGAACACGTTCACCGGGCGACTGACCCCCGCCATGCTCGACACGGTGCTGCGCCGGGCACGGAGCGTCGCGGCCCCCTGAACGCGCCGAGGGCCCGGGCGGAATGGTCCGACCGGGCCCTCGAGGACGGTGAGCGGCAGTGGAGTCGCCAGGGAGCGATTTCGCTCGATCCCCCGGCTGCAGCTGCTCATCAGGGGAGTCGCCCCCTAGCTGCCGCCACCTACGCACATATGGTCAAAGGGAATTTGGACCACCTCCTTTCCGCGATGCGCCGATCATAGGACGGCCCGCCGGACGCGCAAGGAGGATCAGGGCGAGAGAACGTCCCTCAGTGCCGCGAGCACCGATGAGAGCTCGTCGCCCGTGATGACCAGCGGGGGGAGGAAGCGAATGGTGCGCGCGCTGGTGTTGTTCACCAGGAAGCCGCGGTCCAGCATCGCTCCCACCACCTCGGCGGCATTGGTGCCCGGCAGGTCGATGGCGCACATCAGGCCGCGACCGCGGGCCTCCACCGCCAGGCCGTCATCCACCAGCGCCTGCAGCCCGGCCAGGAAGCACGCGCCCTCCCGGCGCACGTGGTCCTGCAGGGCCGGGTCATCAAGTGCGCGCGCCGCCGCCAGCGCCGAGGCGCACGCCAGGGGGCTGCCCGCGAAGGTGCTGCCGTGATCACCGGGCTGGAACACCTCATCCACGCCGGGCCGCGCGGTGATGGCGCCGATGGGGAAGCCACCGCCCAGGCTCTTGGCCAGGCACATCACATCGGGCTCGATGCCGACGTCCTGATAGGCGTACAGCGGACCGGTGCGGCTCATGCCCGTCTGGATCTCATCCACCATCAGCAGGGCGCCGGACTCATCGGCCAGCGCGCGCGCCAGGCGCACGAAGGAGTCCTCCAGCGGGTACACGCCGCACTCGCCCTGCACGATCTCGAGCGCGATGGCGCATGTGCGATCGGTGACGGCGGCCCGCAGCGCCTCGTGATCATTGCGCTCCACATGCACCACGCCCGGCACCAGCGGCCGGAAGGCCTCCTGCTTGCCCGGCTGGCCAGTCATCGACAACGCGCCCATGGTGCGCCCGTGGAACCCATCCACCAACGCAACCACCTCGGTGCGCTCAGGCCCCCCACGCTTGCGCGCCAGCTTCAACGCCGCCTCCGAGGCCTCGGCGCCGGAGTTGCAGAAGAACACCCGCCCGCCCATCGAGGTATCGCGGATCCACTCCGCCAGCTCGATCATGGGATCGGTGTAGTAGAGGTTGCTCGTGTTGATGAGCACGCCGGCCTGCTCGCGGATGGCCGCCACCACGTCGGGGTGGCAGTGGCCCGCGTTGATCATCGAGATGCCCGACATGCAGTCGAGGTACCCCCGGCCATCCGGATCGAACAGCCATGCGCCCTCACCCCGCACGAACTCCACGGGATAGCGCCCGTAGTTGCGCATGAGCGCCGCGCGCTCGCGCTCCACGGTCTGCTCGCGGATCACGGCGCTACTCCGCCGTGACCATGGTGCCCAGGCCCTGCTCGGTGAACAGCTCCATGATCACCGAGTGCGGCACCCGGCCGTCCACGATCTGGGCGGCCTCCACCCCGCCGCGGATGGCGGTACGCACGGCCGTGAGCTTGGGGATCATCCCGGAGTCGATGCCGCCCGATGCCAGGAGGCCCTCCACGTCAGCAAGGGCGCACTTGGCGATGAGCGACGACGTGTCAGAGAAGTCGTGGTACACGCCCTCGACATCGGTGAGGAAGATGACGCGCCGCGCGCGCAGCGCCGCGGCCAGGGCACCCGCCACGGTGTCGGCGTTGATGTTGTAGCTCTGGCCCTCGGCGTCCACGCCCACCGACGCCACCACGGGCACGAAGTCGTCGAGGACCTCGAGGATGCCCGGGTCGATCCGCTCCACGTCGCCCACGAATCCCAGGTCCCCGCTGTCGCTGGTGGCCGGGCGTGCACGGATGAGCGCACCGTCGTCACCGGACAGCCCGGCGGCCTTCACGCCGGCCACCTGCAGCTGGGCAACGATCTCCTTGTTCACCTTGCCGATGAGCACCATCTTCACCAGCTCCATGGTGGGCTCATCCGTCACCCGCAGGCCATCCACGAAGTTCACGTCGAGGCCCAGCCGGTCGGAGTACGACGAGATGTCCGGGCCGCCCCCATGCACCACGACCGGGTTCATGCCCACGAACTTGAGCAGCGCGATGTCGCGGGCGAAGGACGCCTTCAGCTCGGGCTTCGTCATGGCCGCGCCGCCGTACTTGATGACCACCGTCGCACCCGCGAACTCGCGGATGTACGGCAGGGCCTCCAGCAGCACAGCAGCGCGTGCCTGCACATCGGCCCGGTCGGGGAGGTTGGTGCGGTTGGTCTCGCCCATAGGGGCGGCAGTCTAGGCGCTACGTGCGGTAGTCGGCGTTCACGGACACGTAACCGTGGCCAAGATCGCTCACGAACACCTCGGCCGTCCCCGGGCCGCGCCCCAGCCCCACCTGCATCTCGTACTCGGCCCGGGCCATCACCTCATCGATGCCCTGGCCGTCGGGAAGCACACCGTCGAACCGGAGGGAGAACTGCACCGGACCCCCGATCGGCGCCAGCGCCTGCCCCACGGCCTGGTGCACCCGGCCCCAGTTGGCGTCGCGGCCGTAGATGGCCGTGCGCACCAGCGCGCTCTCCCCCACGCCCCGGGCCACGCGCTCGGCCTCGGCGTCGTCCAGCGCCCCGTCCACCGACACGCGCACGGCGTGCTCGGCGCCCTCGCCATCCTTCACCATCAGCAGCGCCAGGTAGCGGCAGATCGCCCGCAGCGCATCCGCGAACCGCGCGAGGTCCGCGCCCTCGAGCGGCGGCCCCTCACCATTGGCCAGCACCAGCAGCGTGTCGCTGGGGCTCATCTGGCCATCCACGCTGATGCGGTTGAACCCGTCCGCCGCCGCCGCGCGCGTGGCGGCCAGCAGGTCGTCCGGCAGCACGCAGGCGTCGGTGGTGACGTAGGCCAGCATGGTGGCCATGTCGGGGCGGATCATCCCGGCGCCCTTGGCCGCCGCGCCGATCGTGACATCGCCACCGGGAAGCGCGAGCTGGAACGTCCCGCCCTTCGCAAACGCATCGGTGGTGCGGATGGCCTCGCCGAAGTCGGGGCCGCCGTCCGGGGACAGCCCCGCTGCCGCGGCATCCACACCCGCGGTGAGTCCCTTCATGGGAAGGCGCTCGCCGATGACTCCCGTGGAGCACACCGCCAGACTGCCCACGGGCAGGCCGGCTGCGGCTGCCGCCGTCTCCCCCATCGCCCGGGCATCCACGATGCCCTGCTCGCCGGTGGCGGCATTGGCGCACCCGCTGTTCACCACGACCCCCCGCAGGCTGCCCGCATGAAGGGTGCGCGTGTAGATGACCGCCGCCGACGGCAGGGCGCTCGGCGTGTCCACCAGCGCCGATGATGTCGCGCGGTCGCTCACCAGCATCCCCAGGTCGAGGAGCCCGCCCCCCTTGAGGCCGGCTGCCACGCCTGCCGCGCGGAAGCCATCCGGGGCCGTGACCCCGGTGCCGTCCGTGCGCGCGAGCCCCTCCGGCGCGCCGATCCAGTCGGCGCGCTGGACCGGTTCCCAGAGGTTCAGCGGAGCCCCTCGTCCTCGGGGCGGCCAGCCATGAGGTTGAGGTTCTGCACCGCCTGGCCGGCGGCGCCCTTCATGAGGTTGTCGATCACGCCGAAGGCGATGAGGCGGCCCGATGCCCGATCCACCATGGGGCACACCTGGGCGTAGTTGGTGCGCTGCACGGCCCGCATGCCGGGCGGCTGCTCCACCACCTCCACGAAGGGCGCATCGGCGTAGAAGCCTGCATAGGCCTGCCGCAGGTCATCCGCATGCGGGGCATCGCCGTCGAACCGCGCATAGCACGACGCCAGCAGGCCCCGATCGACCGGCACCAGATGCGGCGTGAAGGTGACCGGCGCGCCCATCTCCTGCGCGATCTCGGGCTGGTGGCGGTGGGTGGTCACCTTGTAGGCGCGCACGCTGTCGGCGACGGACGAGTAGTGGACGTCCGGGGTGGGCGTCTTGCCGGCGCCGCTCACGCCGCTCTTGGCGTCGATCACGATGTCAGCGATGGCGTCCTTCATCGGTAGGAGCGCCAGCAGCGATGCCGTGGGGTAGCAGCCGGGGTTGGCCACCACCCGCGCATCCGCGATGGCGTCGCGGTTGATCTCGGGGAGCCCGTAGACGGCCTCGGCCAGCAGGTCGGGGCGGGGGTGATCGAACCCGTACCACGCGGGGTACAGCGCGGCGTCGCGCAGCCGGTGGTCGGCCGACACATCCACCACACGCGCGCCACGGTCCACCAGTTCGCTCACCGTGGCCGCGGCCTCGGCGTGCGGGTAGCACACCGCCGCGAAGTCGCCCGGGCTCACCGAATCGAGGTCCAATGACTGCAGTACCGCGTCCACGCGGTACTCGGGGGCGATGTCCACCAGACGACTGCCGGCGTCGGCGCGGGCCGTCACCTGCCCCAGCGCGAAGTACGGGTGGGCGTCCACCAGCGCCGCCAGCTGCGCTCCGGAGAATCCCGCCGCGCCCACCACGTGGACCGTGCTCATGACCTGAGTTCCGCCCCCACCTGATCACCCAGCGCGGCCACGGCCCGCTGCGTGACGCCGTCGATCTCGTCGTCGGTGAGGGTACGCCCGGGCTCGGCGATGGTGAGCCGGATCGCCAGGCTCACGCGGCCGTCGGGCACCTGATCGCCGGCGTAGTGGTCGAACACCTCGGCGCCGCGCACCAGGTCGCCACCCGCCTCGCGGGCGACGTCCAGCACATGCGCGGCCGTGACGGTATCGGGGATGAGCATGGCCAGATCGCGCGTGGACACCGGCACGGAGATCAGGTCGGTGTAGCGGCGCGGGTCGGAGGGACGCACCTTCACCAGTTCGCGCACCATCAGCGTGAGCGCGGCCACGGGCCCGCGCACGCCGAAGTCGCGCAGCACCGCGGGGTGCACCTCGCCCGCCACGCCCACCACGATGCCGCCTGCAGTGATGCGCGCCTGCCGCACCGGGTGCATCCACGGCTGGCGCAGACCGGCGATGGCCTGGGCCTCCACACCAACGGCGCCCGCCAGGGCGATGGCCAGGCCCGTGGCCGCCCAGACGTCCACGTCCGCCGGCGATTGGCGCCATCCACGCGCACCCGGCGCCCCGAACAGCAGCGCGGTGATCTCCTCGGGCTCATCCGCCAGGCCATCGTTGGACGGCACGTACGTCCGGCCCACCTCGAAGATGCCGCCGTCGCGCCGCTGGTGGGCCTGATTCCGCTCCACCGCGCGCAGCAGCCCGGGCACCAGCGAGCGGCGCATCACGGCCATCTCATCGCTGAGGGCGTTGGTGATGCGCACCACCTTGCGGCGCTCATCGTCGGCCGGCAGGCCCAGGCGGCCGGCGTCGTGCTCGGGCACGAAGCGGTAGGTGATGGCCTCACTCAGCCCCTGGTCGGCCGCATACCGCGACAGCCGACGCACCACCTGCTGCTCGGGCGTCAGCGCGGCGTGGGCCTCGAGCCGCGGCAGCACGGCCGGGATGCGATCCAGCCCGTGGACGCGGCCGACCTCCTCGATCAGGTCGATCTCGCGCTGCAGGTCGGCGGTGCGCCACCACGGCACCGTCACCACGTGGGCATCGTCGCCCGGCTGCACGGTGCACCCCAGCCGCTCCAGGATTCCCGCCGCCTCGCCCGCGGCGATGTCCGCACCGAGGATCGTCGCAACGCGCGCATGGCGTAGGGTGATCGGAGCAGGCCTATCCGCCACGGCGTGCTCGTCGAGCGCGCCCGGCACCAGCGACGCCCCGGCCAGCTCGTGCATCAGCCGGCAGGCGATGGCCATGGCCACGGGCGGCAGGTCCGTGGGCTGCCCCTTCTCGAAACGGGCGCTGCTCTCGGTGCGCAGGCCGAGACCCAGGGAGGTGCGGATGATGGACGGACCGTCGAAGGTGGCCGCCTCCAGCAGCACCCGGGTGGTGCCCCCCGAGACCTCGGCGAACTCCGCGCCGAAGATGCCGGCGATCACCGCGGGCTTCTCGGTGTCGGCGATCACCAGGTGGTCGGCCGACAGCGTGCGGTCCTGGCCGTCCAGCGTGGTGATGGTCTCGCCGTCGAGCGCGCGGCGCACCACGATTCCCGGCCCCGCAAGGCGATCCAGGTCGAAGGCGTGCAGCGGCTGGGCGGTGAGCAGCATCACGTAGTTGGTGATGTCCACCACGTTGTTGATGCTGCGCATGCCCGCAGCCTCCAGGCGACGCACCATCCACTCGGGCGACGGGCCCACGCGCACGTCCAGCAGCACACACGCCATGTAGCGCGGGCACAGATCGGGGGCCTCCACTCGCAGCGATACGTAGTCGCCCACCTCACCCGCGCCATCCTCGGGCGGCAGCGCGGTGTCGAGCGCGTGCAGCGGTGCCCCGGTGATGGCGTGCACCTCGCGCGCGATGCCGTAGATGCCCTGGCAGTCGCCGCGATTGGGGGTCAGCTCGAGCTCGAGGATGGTGCCGGGCGGGGGCAGCACGTCAAGCACCGGCGTGCCGGCCGCCAGGTCATCCGAAAGCACCAGGATGCCGTCGGACTCCTCGGCCATCTCCAGCTCGCTGGCGCTCAGCACCATCCCCAGGCTCTCCACGCCGCGCAACTTCGCCTTGCCCAGCTTCTGGCCGCCGGGCATGACGGCCCCGGGCAGGGCGACCGCCACGGTCTGGCCCGCGGCCACGTTGGGCGCGCCGCACACGATCTGCCGCGGGGCGTCGTCGCCGGTATCCACGCTCAGCACGCGCAGGCGGTCGGCATCGGGGTGCTGCTCGGCCGAGAGCACCTTGCCGATGCGGAACGCCTCGCGGTTCGCGCCGGTTGCGGGGATCCCCCGCTCGATCGTGCGCTCCACGGCGGTGCCGGTGGCGGTGAGCCGCTCCGCAAGGGCGGAGTCGTCAAGGTCGGTGGCCACGTGCTCGCGCAGCCATTCGAGGGGCAACTTCACGAGAACTGCTCCAGGAAGCGCAGGTCGCCCTCATACAGCAGGCGGATGTCGCTGATCTGATGGCGGATCATCGCGATGCGGTCGAGCCCGAAGCCGAAGGCGAAGCCCGTCCAGCGCTCGGGGTCGTAGCCCACGTTGGCGAACACGTTCGGGTCCACCATTCCGGCGCCCGCGACCTCCAGCCAGTCGGTGCGGCCCTGCTTGTCGGTCCACGACACGCTCACGTCCACCGATGGCTCGGTGAACGGGAAGAAGTGCGGGATCACCCGCACCTCGCGGTCGCCCAGCAACCGCTGCAGGAAGTACGTGATGGTGCCCTTGAGATGCCCGAAGGTGAGACCCTCATCCACAGCGAGCCCCTCTACCTGATGGAACATGGGGCTGTGCGTGGCGTCCACGTCGTCGCGCCGGTACACCGTGCCGGGGGCGATCACGTACACCGGCGGCGGCCCCTGCTGCATGGTGCGGATCTGCACCGGCGACGTCTGCGTGCGCAGCAGCACGTCGTCGCCGCCCTCCACGAAGAACGTGTCGCTCTCGCTGCGCGCCGGGTGGCCGTCCGGGGTGTTCAGCGCCGTGAAGTTGTTGAAGCCCGTCTCCACCTCGGGGCCGTCGGCCACCGAGTAGCCCATGCCCAGGAAGATGTCCTCCACCTCCAGGCGCACCTGGGTGATGGGGTGCAGGGCGCCCAGCGGGAAGGCGTTGCCCGGCAGGGTGACGTCGGCGGTGTCGGCCTCGAGCGCCGCGCCCATGGCCTCGGCCTCCAGCGCCCCGTGGCGGGCGTCGAGGGCGGCCTCGATGGCCCGGCGCGCCGCGTTGCCCTCCTTGCCCACCCGGCCGCGGTCCTCGGGCGGCAGGGTGCCGATCAAGCCCAGCAGTTCGGTGAGCGGCGCCTTGCGGCCCACGAACCGCACGCGCGCGGCCTCGAGGGCCTCGAGGTCGGCCGCGGAGGAGATCTCGGCGATGGCCTCGTCGGCCAGCGCACTCAGGTCGGGAATCCCGCTCATGACCGCGGCATCCTAAACGACTGCCGCACCCGCTCGGCCAGCAGCGCCGCACCTGCGGCCGCCACGTTCAGCGACTCCGCGCCGTCCCCCTGGGGAATGGTGACCTCCACCACCTCCAGCGACCCGCGCAGGGGCTCGATGACCGGGTCGAGCCCCGCGCGCTCGGCGCCCAGTGCGAGCACCGTGGGGACGGTGAGGTCGACATCCCATGGAGGCGCGCCGCCGTGGGCTACGGCCGCCACCACGCGGAAGCCCTCGCGCGTGGCCAGGTCCTGCGGGCGCACGCCCTCCAGCACCGGCAACGCGAAGGTGGCGCCCATGGCCGCGCGCACCGCCCGCGGGTGCGCGGCGTCGGCGGATCCCGGGCCCAGGGCGAGCCAATCGGCACCCAGGGCAGCCGACGTGCGCACGAGGGTGCCGACATTGCCGGGGTCGGCGACGCCGGCCAGGTACACGCCGAGCGCGGGCGGCATGGGGACGGTGCGGAAATGATGCGGCCCCGCCTGGGGGAAGACGCCGATCATCCGCGGTGGCTGGGCCAGGGTGCTCACCCCGCCCATCAGGCGCGTGGAGAGCGCATAGCGGTCGTACAGCGCGGACGTCGCCACGAGGCGTGGGTCATCCGACGGCACGCGCTCCTCATCCACCAGCAGCATCACCGGTGCGATGCCGCGGTCGAGGGCCGCCTGCACCACGTCCTCGCCTTCGGCAACCAGCAGCCGCTCCTCGCGACGTGTGCGCTTCTGCTGCAGGCGGCGCACATGCTGCAGCGCCGGATTGCGGTGCGACGTGACGCGGCGGAGGGGCCCCGGGCCGCCCCCGCCGCGTGAGTGCCGTGTCGCGGGCCCGGTGCCTTCGGTCAGGCGGCCGCGCGGGCGTCAGCGGCCCGCGCGCACAGGGCGGCGAAGTGCTCCGGCTCGTTCACCGCGAGGTCGGCCAGCATCTTGCGGTCCAGCCCCACGCCGGCCAGCGACAGGCCGTGCATCAGTTCGCCGTAGGTCAGGCCGTTCAGGCGTGCGGCCGCGTTGATGCGGGCGATCCACAGGCGGCGGAAGTCGCGCTTGCGGGCACGGCGGTCACGGTAGGCGTAGTTGCCCGACCGCTGCACCTGCTCCTTCGCGCGACGGTACGAGGTGTGCTTGGTACCCCAGTAGCCCTTGGCCTGGCCGAGGACCTTGCGCCGCTTCTTGCGGGCATTGACGGAGCGCTTGACGCGGGCCATTGCCTATCGCCTCCCCAGGAGCCGCAGGATTGCGGGACGGTCGACCTCGGCGATCGAGGCAGGGCGGCCGATGGCGCGCTTCTGCTTGGCCGACATGTGCTCGAGGTTGTGCCGCAGCCCCGAGTGCACGTACATGATCTTGCCCTTCCGCGTGACGCGGAAGCGCTTCGAGGCCGACTTGTTGGTCTTCATCTTGGGCATTGCTGGGAGTCCGTGCTTCCTAGGAGTTCTCTGCGTCGTCCGGGGCCTCCGCTGCGGCGGGCTGCCCCTGGTCCTTCGGCGGTGACTTTTCCTTCTTGGGCGGTGGGGTGTCCTTCAGCGGCGCGAGCATCATGATCATGTTGCGGCCATCGAGGTTCGGACGGCTCTCGATGGTGGCGAGGTCCTGCACCTCCTCCGCGAGCTGGAGGAGGATGGCCTCTCCCCTCTCCGGATGCATCAACTCCCGCCCCCGGAACATGATCGTGACCTTGACCTTGTCCTTGTGCTTCAGGAAGCGCAGGACGTGGCCCTTCTTGGTCTCGTAGTCATGCGGGTCGATCTTGGGCCGGAACTTGATCTCCTTGACGGTGATCGTGCTCTGGTGCTTTCGCGCCTGCTTTGCCTTCTGCTCCTGCTCGTAGCGCCACTTCCCGTAATCCATGATGCGGCATACGGGTGGCCGCGCCTCGGGTGCGACCTCGACGAGGTCGAGGTTCAGCCGTGCGGCGATATCCAGGGCCTCGTCGGTGCGCACCTCTCCGCGGTTCTCGCCCTTATCGTCGATGAGCCGGACCTTCTCGACGCGGATGGCGTCGTTGATCCGGGTCGACGGCCCTGCGGGCGGCCGGGTATCGGGTCCGCGCCTAGGAGGCACGGGCTACGGGCGTCGTCAGGCGAGCCCCTCCTGCAGATCGGGGCGCGGTGCGCCCGGTTGACATGTGCTTCATAAAGCCGGGGCACCATAGCAGTCCCGAGCGGGACCGCCGTACCTGCTTCCGTCCGGCTGATGCGACACCATGCGGGCATGCCCGAGGTGATGCTGGACGGCCGGCCCATCCCCTACCGGCTGGTGCGCAACCCCCGCTCCCGGCACGTCCGGATGACACTCACGCCCGAGGGCCTGCGGGTGTCGGCACCGTCGCGGCTCCCCGACTGCGAGGTGCACCGGGCCGTCGCATCGAAGGAGCGCTGGTTGCTGCGGCATGCCGACAAGCTGGTGCCCGCGACGCCAGCGCCGCTGGTGGACGGCATGGCGCTGCCGTTCCTCGATGGCGAGGTGGAGCTTGGCGTGTGCAGCGGCCCGCGCGCGTCGGCGTCGTTCACCCCGCAGGAGGGGCGCCTGCGGGTGCGCACCCCCGACCCGCTGCGCGTGCGCGAGCTGGTGGAGCGCGCGTACCGGGATGCCGCGCGCGAGTGGTTCCGCCTGCAGTGTGAGGATCACGCGCGGGCCATTGGCGCGCGACCGGCGTCCATCGGGATACGCGATCCGCGCACCCGCTGGGGGTCGTGCTCATCGTCCGGCGCGGTGTCGTTCAGCTGGCGGCTGCTGATGGCGCCCTCGCGCGTCGCCGAGTACGTGGTGGTTCACGAACTCGCCCATCTGGTGCATCTGGACCACTCGCCGGAGTTCTGGGGCGTGGTGGCGTCGGTGCGGCCCGGGCACCGCCACGATTCGGCCTGGCTCGCCGACCACGGTGCGTGGTTGTGGCGGTCGCCGGGGGCGGGGCCGCGGCCGTCCGGCCCCTAGGGCCGCGCCTGCACGAAGGCGTCGGTGATGCCGGGCACGCCGTCGCGGATCGCCCGGCGCACGCGGCCGCCCGTGTCGTGCGCATCCGCCAGCGTTGCCGCGCCCAGGGACAGCGTGACATAGGCCACCACCCCGGCCGGGGTGCGCACCAGGCGCACGGCATGCGGCGGACGGCCGCACTCGCGTTCGATCAGGTCCTGCACCGCGCGCTGGGTGGCGGCGTCATCGCCCACCTCCGCGCCCGGGCGCGCGGGCTCCAGCGGCTCCACGTGCGAGTTCACGCGGTCCACCTCGGGCACGGACGCCACCACCGCGCGCTCCACCGCGCGGGCCACGGAGTCGGCCTCGGTGAGCGGCGTGGATGCCGGCAGCTTCAGGTGCATCGACGCCTCGGTGCCCGAGTCGAGATGCAGGATGCGCACGTTGTGGATCTCGCGGACGCGGGGCACTTCATGCGCCACCGCCAGCACGCGCTCGGCAAGGTCCTCGTCATCACCCTCGCGGCGCTCGACATGGACGACCACGTCGGCCCCGGGCACCGCGGCCTCGATCGCCTCCTCGACCTCGTCGGCCACGGCGTGCCCCCGGCCCACGGACTCGCCGGGCGGAACGCCAATCACCACGTCGGCGAATGCACGCCCCGCGGCGGACCGCATGCGCAGGCGCCGGAGTTCGACGTCAGGCCCCATGGCGGCGACTGCCTCGCGCACCGCGGACTCGTCGGCATCGGGCACGCGGTCCATGAGCACCTCGACGTTCTCGTGCATCAGGCGGCCGGCCGCGACGAGTACGAGGACCGACACGAACAGCGCCGCGGCGGAGTCGGCCCACTCGGCGCCCGCCCGGACCAGCAGCAGGCCCACGAGAACCGCGGTGGTGCCCGCCAGGTCACTCGCGAAGTGCAGCGCGCTGCCCTTGAGGGCGGCGCTGGAGAAGCGGCGCGCGGCCCGCGTGAGCGCCACCGTGCGGCCCAGGTCGATCGCCATGATCAGGACGGCCACGGCGATGGCCCACCACGTGGCATCCACCTCGTGGCCGCCCTGGACCAGCCGCTGGATGGCCTCGTAGGCGATCCACAGGCTGACGGCCACGAGCACCGCGCCCTCGGCAAGGGCGGACAGGTGCTCGGCCTTGCCGTGGCCATAGGGGTGGGTGCGGTCGGCAGGGCGGGCCGCCACACCCACCGCGAATAGCGCGAGCAGGGCGGCCACCAGGTCCGTGCCGGAGTGGATGG
This sequence comes from uncultured Thermoleophilia bacterium, assembly GCA_938017905.1. Classification (GTDB taxonomy): domain Bacteria; phylum Actinomycetota; class Thermoleophilia; order Miltoncostaeales; family Miltoncostaeaceae; genus SYFI01. The sequence goes on from CALIKX010000011.1 coordinate 19,296, forward strand.
CCTCCGAGATGAAGGCCAGGCTGCCGGTGGCGAGGCCGGTCCCGAGCTTGATGCCGATGAGCAGGACGGCAGCCGCCACGGACACCAGCGCGACGCGCCGCGGCGTGCCGCCGATGCCCTTGCCGTGCCCGCCGGCGTGGGAGTGCCCCATTCCCATGGGGCGGAATGTTATGCCCCGGCAAAGGGGTTTCCCGGGAACATGAGCGTCTGGCGCGGAAACCTCATAGGAATGGGACTTTCGCCGATTTCACCCTCGCAGCGCGTCCGACCCGCGCGCTAGCCTTACGAACATGCGTTCTCCACATCACGACAAGCACGCAGGCAAGGCAACGCAGCTCACCCTTGTGGGCACGCCCGAGCCCGTCGCGACGCCGGCCCCGGCCGCGTCGCGGCGTCGTCCGCGCGGCCGCCTCGGCCGCAACGAGCGCATGGCGCTGCGCCTGGACGACATCGCGATCCAGTCCGAGCGCGATGCCGCCGCCGCGGTAATGGCGCACGATGACGTCACGGCGCGGGAGTTGCTCGAAAGGGCCGGTGCCGCCCGCAAGGCGGCGTCACTGCTGCGGGCCGGCCCCACGGGCGTGCGCGACCTTCTGGCCTCCTAGCGCCCGTCGGGCCCCGGCACGACGGGAATCCATACGTACGTGCAGTTCCGGCAACGCCGGACGTCCTGGCCGATGTCCTCGGAGTCCCGCTCGCCGCAGGTCGGGCAGCGGGGCCGGGCATCGTCCCCAGCGGAAGGCTCCTCGGCACTCATGCGGCGAGGCTACCCGTGACGCGCCACCACTAGGGTGGACCCGATGCCCGGTCGCATCGACACCGGACTCTGGTCCGACCTGCAACTGACCCCCGGCACCGTCACGCGCACCATCGCGGATGCCCGCGGGTTCGACGAGGTCGCCGCCCTGCTCACCGCGCCCGGGGTGCGACGGGTGATCGTCACGGGCAATGGCGCGCAGTGGCACACGTCGTTGGCGCTGTGGCTGGCATGGCTCGCCGTGCCGCGCCCGCCCGTGGAGGTACTCGCCGTGCCCGGGGGCCTCGTGGCCCGAGGTGTATTCCCGTGGCGCGACGGCGACCGCCTGCTCGCACTCTCCAGTTCCGGCGAATTCCGTGATGTGATCGAAGCGATCGAGGCGGGCGCACCCCAGCCGGTCGCCGCCATCACGGCGAACCGGGAATCGACCATCGGCCGGGCCGCCGCGGCACGCGCACTGGTGCATGTGGACACCCTGCGGGCGCGGACCCACACGCAGGGATACGCCGGCTCGCTTGCAGCCGGGCTCGCCGTGCTGGCGCGGGTGTCAGGTGACGACGTGCTGGAGGGTGCGGTTGCCTCAGCGGGGGCGCGCCTCGCGCCACTGGTCGAGCATGCCGCGGGCCTCCCACGGCATGAGGGCGCGCGCCCTCATGCCGGCGTGTGCGTGGGAACCGGGCCGGCCTGGCCCGCGGCGCTCCATACGGCGCTGTGCCTGCGCGAGGTGTCGATCCTGCCGGTGGACGGATACGAGACGCGCGAGGGTGCGACCACCGGCCGCTTCGCCACGGTGCCCGGGGACCTGGCCGTGACCGTCGCCGGGCCGGTGCCCGATCCCCTGCTGGACGAGGCCGCAGGAATCCTTGCGGACGGCGGCGCACAGGTGGTGGGCATCGCCGGCGATCCCGGAGCCGACGCCCGCCTGGCGCCCATCATGGCGCTGCCCGGTGCCCTGGCGCTGGCAATCGACCTGGCGCAGTCCGCGGGCCTCGACCCCGACGCGCCGGCGTGGTCGGGCGCCTACGACCGGACCTCGCGCCGCTAGGCGCCCGCGGGCAGGGCGCGCCTCCCCGGCACCTGCCACGCTCGTTCAATGAGGGTCCTGCACATCTCGCCGCATCCGGATGACGAGTTGGTCGGTGCCCCGGCCACCCTCATGGCCCTGCGCGATGCCGGGCACGAAGTGACCAACCTGGCCCTTTCGTTGGGGCGGCCCGAGGACCATGACCGGAGGCGTGCCGAGGTCGTCGAAGCCTGCCGACGGGCGGGCTTTGGGCTCACCGTGACCGAGCCGCCCATTGCGATGTCGGCCACGGATGATCGGGCGGCAGCCCAGGAGCGCGTGCGCTGGCAGTTGTCCATGGCGCTCGATGGCGCGGATGCGCCCGACCTGGTGATGGGGCCGTCGCCGCACGATGTCCACCATGCCCACGAGCTCACCGGTCGTGCCATCCGCGACGTCCTCGCGCGCCGCGACGACCCGCCTCCCTGGTGGATGTGGGCCATCTGGGGCGACCTGCCCTTCCCCACCACGGTCATCACCTTCGACGACGGGCGGGCCGCCGAGGTCTCCGATGCCCTGTCGGCGCACGAGGGCGAGATGGCACGCGCCGACCACCGCGTGCACGTGGATGCCCGCAGCAGGCTGACGGCCATCACCGCAGCCGAGAAGGTGTTCGGATTCGGGGCGCCCGCGCTCGCCGCAGGGCGCGCGGAGGTCGTGACGGAGGTGGTGCGGCGGGATGGGCGGTGGCTGCTGGGCGCCCCGCGGGCGCTGGACGCCGCGACTCCGCTCGGGCGGCCGACCTCCCGGCAGGTGGATGCCTGGCTTGACGCACCGAGCCCCCGCGACCTCGCCGGCGGACCGTACGACTGACGGGCCGGCGGGCGGCGGCGTGCGCGCCACCGCCCGCACAGGTCACCCCCCGGGGGCCATCTCCCCCGCGCGCACCTCCGCGGGCACGGTCGCCCCGGGCGGCGCGAGCGGACATTCCCAGCGCTCATCATGGGCGCACGACGGGTGGTACCCGAAGTTGAAGTCGAGCACCAGTCGCCCGTCGGGAAGGGCGCCCAGGTCGGCCCCCTTGGCCTGATCGAGCAGGTACCGCCCGCCGCCATAGGTCGCCGCGCCATTGGTGGCGTCGCGAAAAGGCAGGAACAACCCGCCCCCGTACCCCGTGAGCCACAGCAGGGGCAGGACGATCTCGTGGCCGCCGCGCTCCGCGCGCACCTCCCCGATGGAGATGAACGCCGCGTCCGGCGCGCCACGCGCGTCCGGAGGTGCCGGGGGCTGGCGCACACCCTCATGCACGGTGGCGATGAGGCGCCACGAGGGGTCGTACGGAAAGAAGGCCATGCCCGTGAACCCTGTGCGCTGCGCAGGGGGCACGGGACTCTGCGGATGGCGACGGAACAGCACATCGCGCGTGGCACGCCATTCCGCCCACGCCGCCTCCCCCGCCCCGGCGGTACGAACCCGCGCGTAGTTGTCGGCAACCCGCCGCCGCCAGTCGCCGAGCGCAAGCGATCCCCCCATGCCCTGCAGTTTGTCAGCGAGGGTCCGGCGAAAGGGGACTGTCCCCTACCCTGCGGGCATGTCATGTGCGCCTGCCGGACCGCTTGATGCCGCCGCGGTGCTCGCGTGGATGCAGGCACATCCCGATCGGCTGCGGGAACTGCTTGCCGAGGAGGATGCGCTGGATGCGGACACCCAGGCAGCGGCCGATTCCGCCGTGCGGGCGCACCTGCGCTTCGCGGCGGAGGCGCTTCCGGTGGGCCTTCGCCCCGATCTCGCGGCGCGCGTGGAGGGCATGGCCGACGACCTCGATGCGTGGTTCGAGGCCGAACGCGAGGTGCTGGAGCGCGAGGTGGAACTCGGGCGCGGCGCCATCGCGCTGGAGGAGCACCTGCTCTACGGCGCGGGGGCCGACACCGAGCCCGTCATCCATGCGGCGCTGGAACGCCGCGTGCGGCTTGGGGCCTGGAACCGCCTGTTCCTCCGCTGCCTCGAGTCGCGGTTGGGACCCGGCCACGACGGCCTGGCCGAGGCGGCGCTGCAGTGGTCCAAAGACAACGAGCGCGATCTCGCCGCGGTGATCCTGCAGGTGCACCACCGCCAGATCACCGCGCTGGAAGCCGCGACCGGGCACCCTGCCACGGCTGACGAACGCGACCAGAGCAGCCAGGCCGCTGCCGTCACCGGCTATGCGCGCCGTGCGGTGGAGGCGGCGGCCCACGCCCTGCAGGACGCCTGAAAGATCCATGTCATGAGCGACCCGGCGGGATGCGCCGGGCATCGGCGTCGGGCTTGAATGGCCGCGTGATCACTCCCAAGGCCCTCATCACCGCGGCCGCCGCCACGGCCGTCGCCATCACCGCCGCGCCCGCGCTCGGCGCGCCCACCCCGGTGCCCACCAGCGGCGCCGCGGCCGGCAAGCTCACGCGCATCGTCCCGGGCATCACGTACCAGACGATGACGCGCCCGGGGGCCCAGCGCCTGCACGTGGTGTCGTTCACGTACAACGCCCTCACGCGCATGGCGCCGGCGCAGGCATCCGGATCGCTCACCCGGCGCGCGACGATTGAGGACGGCATGGCGTCACGCCTGGCGCAGGGCGCGACCGCCGGCATCAACGGTGACTTCTTCAGCCTGTCGAACGGCACGCCCAGCGGCGTGCTGTCCGTGGGCCCTGAGCTGCTGGCCAGCCCCGAGCCCACGCGATCGTCGCTGGCCATCGCGGCAGGCGGCTGGCTGTCAGTCGGCACCCTGTCCCTCGATTCGCGCTACCGCCGCATCGACCCCACCACGGGCGCAAAGGGTGCAAAGCGCATCGTCCGGGCGGTGAACCGCCCGCTGGCATCCACCTCCACCACCGGGGTGGTCGTCTACACGCCCTCCTACGGCAGCGCCACGCCGTCCGAGCCGGGCTATGAGGTACTCGTGGCGCTGGACGGCGGCGGGGCGTTCCCCGTGGCCGGGACCATCCAGGGCACCGTCATCGCGCAGCGACCCGGCGGGGGCACCCCCATCGCCCCCGGCCAGATCGTGCTGTCGGGGAAGAACCTCTCCGGCGTCACGCTCTTCAATGAGTTCCTGCCGGGCACGCGCATGGAGATCGAGGCGTCCATCCCGGGCATCGCCCCGGACGCGTGGGGAGCCATCGGCGGTGGACCCACGCTTGTGCAGGACGGCAGGGCGGTAACCTCATCGCGCGAGTCGTTCAGCAGCAGGCAGCGCAACGGCCGCACCACCCGCAGCGCCGTGGGCCAGAAGCCCGATGGAACGATCCTGATGGTGGTGTCCGAGGGCCCGCAGCAGGGCGTGCGCGGATACACGATGTCCGAGCAGGCGAAGATGCTCGATTCCCTCGGGCTCATCACCGCCATGGGCCTCGACGCAGGCGGCTCATCAATGATGGCGATCGGCCCGAACCAGGTGGTGCCGAACACCGGCAGCCGGCCCATCTCAGACATGCTGGTGGCCTACTACGCGGGCGCGCAGCTCTCGATCCCGCCGGACAACCGCGTCACCCCGAACGGCGACGGCGTGGCCGACGCCATTACCCTGGGCGCCCAGTCGCCTGTGCCCGGCACCACCAACGTCACCGTCGCCAAGCGCGGTGGCGGGTTCTCGGCATCAGTGCTGGACCGCACCGGCGACGCGGCGTACACGCCCATCGCCATCGATCCGCGTGCCCTGGGCATGCCGGAGGGGCCGTACAACGTGACGGCCACGCTCACGCCGGCCGACGGCTCCCCCGCGACATCGCAAAAGCGCATCATCGTGGTGGACCGCACCCTCGGCGCACTGCGGGTGAGCAGCCGTGGGGCGAAGGCATCGCGTCGCGTGACCGCCGCGTTCACCCTCTCGCGCCCGGCACGGGTGAGCGCCCAGGTCACCACGTCCACGGGTCGCGTGGTCGCCACGCTTGCGCGCAACAAGAAGATGCCGCGCGGGCGCAAGTCGGTCACGTGGAACGGCCGTTCCGGCAAGAACCTCGTCCGCGCCGGCAGGTACTACGTGACGGTCACGGCCAGCAGTTCGCTGGGGCGCACCGCGCTGCGCGACCGCGTGCGCGTCCGCTAGGCCATCACCCGGCTATCGTCAGTTTGCGGAGCGACTCCACCACCCGCACCGGATCGGGCGTGCCGGCGGTGAGCGCGAGGGTCGTCACACCGGCATCCGCCAGCGCAGCCAGGCGATCGGCCACTGCCGGCCCGTCGCCGATGATCGCGAGGGCATCCACCATCGCGTCGGTCACCAGCGCCTCGGCATCGCGGCGACGTCCCGCGAGCGCGGCATCGGCGATTGCCGCCGCCTCGTCGGCGAACCCCATGGCCGACACCGCGTCGCGGTAGTAGTTGCGATCGCGCGACCCCATCGACCCCACGTAGAACGCGATCTCGCGGCGGGCGGCGGCACGCGCCGCCTCAGCGCCCGCGCCGTCGCCCACCCAGCAGACGGCGGACGCCATCACCTTCAGCGGGGCGCGGCCGGGGTCGCGCGCAGCGGTGCCGGCGGCAAGGGGCGCGCTCCAGTGGCCGGTGATCGCCCGGGGCGACGCGAAGAGCGGCCACCAGGCATCGGCCAACTCGGCGGCCAGTCGCACCCCACCCGGGGCGAGGGCTGCCACCACCACCGGGATCTCATCGCGCTCCGGCCGGGTGATCATGCGAAGCGGCGTGCCCATGCCAGTCCCCCCGCCCGGGGGCAGCGGCACCGGCCGCGGGCCGTCGACCTCCAGCACCTCCCGCCGCCATGCCATGCGGCAGGCCGAGATCACCTCACGGAGTTCGCCGAGCGGTCGGATGAAGGGCACGCCGTGCCAGCCCTCCACCACCTGCGGGCCCGAGGTACCGAGGCCGGCGATGGCGCGGCCGGCCGACAGGGAATCGACGCCGGCGAATGTCTGGGCGATGAGCCCCGGGCTGCGCGAGTACACCGGCAGCACCGCGCCGATGCGGATCCGATCGGTGCATGCGGCCATGGCCCCCATGAGCGACGGGGCGTCGAAGCCCCAGGTCTCCGGCACCCAGGCCTCATCGCACCCCTCGCGCTCCGCGGCCCGCACCAGGTCCAGCGACGCCCCCGGGTGGGCCATGTGGTCAAGGACGATCCCGATGCGCATGCGCGAAGGGTACGGCCCCGGGCAACCTTGTCCCATTCCCACTACGGGGAGAGGCACGCATCCGGCCGGCGGTCTATCGTCGGCATGCTTTCCCGGGGCGGTCGGGACATCGTCGCCCTCCATCCCTCACGAGGATCGGCAACGGCCTGAGCACCACCGAGAACGCCACGGCAACCCACACGCGCGCACTCACCACCCTGCGGGCGATGATGACGGCGCGATGGATCGATGCCGTCGAGGAGGAACTCGTCCAGCGGGGCGAGGCGTTCTTCCAACTCGGCGGCGCCGGTCACGAGGCCACGGCGGTACTGGCGGATCACCTGGGCCCCCAGGACTGGCTCCAGCCGCACTACCGCTCGCGTGCCCTGCTCGTCCGGCGCGGCGTCGCCCCCGAGCAGTTCTTCCACGGCCTGCTCTCCACCGCCCAGTCGGACTCCGCGGGGCGCCAGATGCCGGCGTTCCTCAACGATCCCGACCTGCACGTGCTGCCGATGACCGTGCCGACCGGCAACGGGCTGCTGCACGCAGTGGGCGTGGCGCGCGAGGTGGCCGCGGGTGACCAGGCGCCCATCGTCGTCGCCGGCGTCGGCGACGGCACCACCCAGCAGGGCGAGGTGATGGAGGCCATCGGCGAGGCCGCCCGCGCTGCCGTGCCGGTGCTCTTCGTGATCGAGGACAACGGCTACGCCATCTCCACGCATACCGCCGGGCGCACGTTCTACGACACCACCCAGGGCCCGGCCACGCAGTTCCTGGGCGTGCCCATCGTGCGCGCCGACGGGCGCGACCCCGTCACTCTCGATGCCGTATCGCGCCGCGCGGTGCACGACGTGCGCGAGTCCCGGCGGCCGGTGGTGCTGGTGATCGATGTGGAGCGCCTTACCCACCACACCAACGCCGATGACGAGGCCGTATACCGCGACGCCAGCGAGCGGGCCACCGCCCGCGAGGGCGACCCCATCGCGGCGCTGCGCGAGCACCTGGTGGCCGAGGGCGTCGCCGCGGCCGACCTGGTGGCACTGGACCGCGAGGTGGAGGCACAGGTGCGGGCCGCAGCGGCCCGGGCCCTGGAGGCGCCGGATCCCGTCACCACCCATGGCGCGACGGCCCCGGTGTCCGACGAGGTCCGCGCGCGCGCGGGCGAGGCGCCGGGGGAATCCGCCGACGACGGCGCCCCGCGAACGATGCTCGAGGCCATCCGCGACGTGCTGGGCGAGCGGCTGGATGCCGATCCGCGCGTATCCGTGCTGGGGCAGGACATCGAGGACCCCAAGGGTGACGTGTTCGGCATCACCCGCGGGCTGTCCACCCGGTTCCCCGGCAGGGTGACCAATGCGCCGCTCAGCGAGTCGACCATCGTGGGCACCTCGATCGGCCGCGCCCTTGCAGGTGGCCGACCCATCGCGATGGTGCAGTTCGCGGACTTCCTGCCCCTGGCGTTCAACCAGATCGCCTCGGAACTGGCCACCATGCACTGGCGCACCGATGGCCGGTGGTCGGCCCCCGTGGTCATCCTGGCCCCGTGCGGTGCGTACCGGCCGGGCCTCGGCCCGTTCCACGCCCAGACCCTCGAGGCCACCTTCGCGCACATCCCCGGGCTGGACGTGGCAATGCCCAGCACCGCCGACGACGCCGCGGGTGCGCTGCACGCCGCGCTGGACGGCGATCGCCCCACTCTCATCCTGTACCCGAAGACCTGCCTGAACGACCCGGCCCGCGCGACGCGCACGGGCCCGTCCGCCCGGCCGGTCGTGCCCGGCCACGCGGCGATACGCAACCGCGGAGACGACGTCACCATCGTCGCCTGGGGCTCGACCGCCCCCATCGCCGAGCGCGCCGCGGGCATCCTCGACGCCGCGGGCGTGGGCGTGGACCTCATCGACCTCCGCAGCATCGCGCCGTGGGACGTCGAGGCCGTGGTGGCAAGCGCCGCCCGCACCCGGCGGCTGGTGGTGGTGCACGAGGACAACCTGTCGGGCGGGTTCGGTGCCGAGGTGGTGGCCCGGGTGTCCGATCACCTGGAGGGCGACCTCACCACGCGGCGCATTGCGCGCCCGGATACCTGGGTGCCGAACAACTACGTCAATCAGGTGGAGGTGCTGCCCTCCACCCGCCAGGTGCTGGATGCCGTGGCTGCCATCCTCGGCGGCCTGGAGGTGGAGGAGGCCGGGGGGGCGGCAGAGAACGGCGTGCTGGTCGTGGAGGCCGCCGGCTCCAGCCCCGCCGACCAGCAGGTGATGGTGGTGGAGTGGCTTGTGGGCGACGGCGACACCGTCACCGAGGGACAGGTGATCGCCGAGTGCGAGGGCGACAAGGCCGCCTTCGAACTGGCCGCGCCGGCATCAGGCGAGATCGCCGGCCTGCATGAGGAGATGGAGGCGGTGGCGGTGGGCACGCCGCTCGCCCGCATCACGCTGGCTCCAGGCGCCGCTGCCGCCCGCAGGCGCATGCCCGCCGAGCCCACGCTGCGCGTGCGCCGGGTGACCGGCCACGAGCCCTCGCCGCTCATCACGCGCGCGCCATCTGCGCGCGTGGTGGCAAGCCCGGTGGGATTGTCGGCGTTCACGGTGCGGGCCGGGCGGAAGGTGCTGACCAACGCGGAGATCGCCGCGCGATTCCCCGGGCGCACCGAGGCCGACATCATGCGCCGCACGGGAATCCGGCAGCGTCCGGTGCTGGCCCCCGACGAGGACCTGGCCACCCTGGCGTCGGACGCCGCGCGGCAGGCACTGGATGCCCAGGGAATGGTCCCCGGCGATCTGGAGGCCATCGTGGTGGCCACCGGCACCCCGCCGCGGCTCAGCCCCACCCTTGCCTGCCTGGTGCAGAACCAGTTGTCGGAGCACTACGGGGCGTCCGATGTGGCCGCCAGCGACGTGTCGGCCGCCTGCTCGGGTTACCTCTACGCGCTGCAGGGCGCGCACGACCTGCTGCAGCAGCGGCGCGATGCCTCCGTACTGGTGGTCACCGCCGAGGCCATGACGCGCTTCGTCAATCCCGACGACTTCGACACCGTCGTGGTGTTCGGCGACGCCGTCACCGCGACCGTGGTGCACGGCCCCGATCGTGCCGGCGACTCGCCGCTGCTGCTGCACCGCCCGGTGCTGTCGGCCACGGGCGATGACGGGTCCGTGATCCGGCATGGGCCTGAGGCCCGCGACCACCTGTTCATGGACGGTCCGCGTGTGTACACCCGCGCGGTGCGCGAGATGCTGCGCATGCTCGACCGCGCCGCGGCCGCGTCGGGCACCTCCATCGCCGATCTCATGCACGTGGTGCCGCACCAGGCCAATGGGCGCATCATCTCGTCGGTGCAGGCCCGCAGCGGACTGCCCGAGGACCGCTTCGTGGTGAACGTGGAGAACTGGGGCAACACCTCATCCTCCACCATCCCCATCGCGCTGGCCGAGCACCTGGCCACCGGTCCGCAGGGGCTGGGTGGCCTGGTGGCCTTCGGCGCGGGCCTCACCTCCGGGGCCGCTATCGTGGAATTCACCGGCAACGCCTGATCAGGAGGGCACCGTGGGCGGCATGGACTACTCGCTGGCCATCGACCTGGACCGCGACTTCAGCGACGTCGTACAGGCCACGCGCGCCGCGCTGGCCGATGAGGGCTTCGGCGTGCTCACGGAGATCGACGTGCAGGCCACCATGAAGGCCAAGCTGGACGTGGACCGTGAGGAGTACCTGATCCTCGGGGCCTGCAACCCGCCGCTCGCCCACAAGGCCCTGGAGGCCGAGCCCGAACTGGGCGTGCTGCTGCCGTGCAACGTCGTGGTGTACCGCACCGGTGGCCGCACGCGCGTGAGCGCCGTGGCGGCCGAGCAGATGCTCGGCATGGTGGGGAATGAGGAGTTGGGCCCCGTGGCCACAGAGGTCGCGCAGCGCATGCAGCGCGTACTGGACGCGGTGGCCGCCGGCTAGAGCCCGTCAGCCCCCGCGGCACCCTCCGCCGCGCGCCGCAGGATCTCACGGGCATCGTCGGGGCCCACCCCACGCCGCGCCAGCCACCCCAGCGCACGGCGGCGGTCGCCGGCATCGTTGCCCTGGGCGGGATAGCGACGGCTCACCTGGCGGATGAG
>CALIKX010000012.1 GCA_938017905.1 uncultured Thermoleophilia bacterium
GGCGTGTACGCCAAGGTGAGCGCCGCGCGCGACTGGATCTGCGACACCGTCACCTCGCCCACTGCCATCAGCGCCGTGGTGGGCAGCAGCACCGCGACCGCGCAGTGGAGCCCCGACGCCACGTGCCCGTGGCAGGACGCCACCGTGCAGGTGACCGCCAGCCCGGGCGGTGCGACGGCAACGGCGCCGGTGTCGGCGGGCGCGGCCACCGTGGGGGGCCTGGCCGCGGGCACCAGGTACACGCTGTCGGCGCGCGTGGTATCGGCCACCGGCGCGGCGCCGCCTGCCGCCACCACCGTGGTGTCGACGCCAGCAGCCGCCCCGGCACCGGCGCCCGCGCCGACGTCGTCAGTCGCCACGGCGCTGCCCGCCCCGTGCAGCCAGACCTTCTACCAGCAGGCCAAGCGCACATGGCGCACGCAGGCCGCGCCCAATGGCACCAGTGCGGTGCGCGTGCTGTCACGCATCCGCGTGTACGAGGACGCCCCCGCCGAGTGCCGCACCAACCTCACGTTCATCTTCCGCGACAAGCGGACGGGCGCGCGCCTCACGCAGCTGCCGGGCTCCACGCTGGGCTACCGGAGGCTCGTGGGCAGGGACTTCTCGGCGCCGGTCATCTCGTGGCCCACCAACCGGGAGTTCAAGTACGCCGGGGCCGACCCGACGGGGCTGAATCGCGACGATGCGCGCCTGGTGCTGGTGTCCTACCTGAAGCGGACGTCGTCCATGCCCGCACAGTCGAACGTGGAACTGCTGGTGGTGCGCCGCATTCCGGGCGACCCCACTCAGGCGGAGAGCGCCACCAACCCCGAGTACGCGCAGAAGAACGCCTTCGGCATCGGCGTGGGATGGGCGGTGGTGTCGTGAGGCGCACGCCGCTCATCGCCGCTGCGGCGTGCGTGATGGCCCTCGCGGCCGCAGGCGTGGCCGCGGCCGCACCCACCACCGCGCAGATGGCCGGTCAGCGGGTGATGTGGCCGGTGAACGGTACCTCGGTGAGCCCCTGGATGAAGGCAGCCATCCGGCGCGGCGAGGTGGGCAGCGTCATCCTGTTCGCCCGCAATGCCCCGAATCGCGCAACCCTCAGGAAGCTCACGCGCAAACTGCAGGCCATCCCCCGTCCCTCTGACGTGGATGCCCCGCTGCTGATCGCCGTGGACCAGGAGGGCGGCCTGGTGAAGCGGCTGCCCTGGGCGCCGCCGACGATGAGCGCGTCCCGCATGGGTGCGCGCCTGGGTCCCGCGGGGATCCGCGCCCAGGGGCGCTCAACAGGGCGTGCGCTGCGCGCGGCCGGCGTGAATGCCGACCTCGCCCCGGTGTGCGACCTGTCCATGCCGGGCCGCGACCTGGCCCGCGACGGACGCGCTTTCGGGGCATCGCTCGCGGGCGTGGGCGCCGAGTGCACCGCATTCGCGAAGGGCCTCGCCGACGCGCGCGTGGCGGCGTCCGCCAAGCACTTCCCGGGCTTCGGCCGGGCCAAGGTGAATACCGACGACGCCGTGGTTCGTGTGACGGCTTCCCGCTCCACCCTCGTCCGCGAGATGAAGCCCTTCCGGGTGGCGGTCGACGGCGGAGTTCCCATGGTGATGGTGTCGTCCATCGTGTTCCCTCAGCTGTCGGTGCGCCCGGCACTGCTCTCGCCCATCGTGGTGGAGGACCTGCTGCGTGACGACCTGGGATTCGAGGGCGTCACCATTACCGATGCCATCGACACCCCGGCGCTCCGGCCCTGGGGTGGCACGCGCGCGGCGTCGGCATCGGCCGCCGTCGCGGGCATGGACCTGGTGATCGTGGCCAGCACCGAGGCCGAGGGACGCCGCGCGGCGGCGGGGGTGGCACGTGCAATGCGCTCGGGGCGCGTGTCGTCGGCCGAGGCCCGCGAATCACTCGACCGCGTGCTGTCGATGCGGCGGGAGCTCGGCTAGGCCCGCACGGGGATCGGTGGCCGGTCCAGCCACGCCCGGAGTGCCAGGGCTACCGCCTGGCAACTGAACGCCCGCGCGCCCATCCCGGTGCCGTCGATGGGGTCCGTGTACTCGCGGAACCCCTGGCCATCCAGGCGCTCCTCGATGCGGGCCACGAGAACGGCAGCCTCCTCGTGCCGTCCCGCGCGCAGCAGCGCGGGGAGGGCGAAGGGCGGCGTGAAGGGCCACGACGGCCCACGCCAGTACTGGGGGATGATGCGCCCGTCGCCCCGGGCGAAGCGGGGGTCATCCATGCTCACTGATGGCACGGGGTGCGGTGGCCAGAAGCGCGTGCGGCGGGTGAGCCACTGGTCCACGATCCGCGTGCGCAGCTCGTCCGGCAGGTCGGGCAGGGCCGCCGGGGCGAGGCCCTGCCACGCGCTCACCGGCACGTGCCGGCCATCGGGTCCCGCGAGGCGGAAGATCCCGGCCCGGTCGTCCCACAGGTGATCCACGATGGCCCGGGTCACCTCGCGGGCGCGCGTGCGGGCGGACGTGTCACCCATGGCGGCGAGTCCCAGGTAGCCCAGGGCCAGGGCCGTGTTGACCAGTGGGCACGCCGCCGTGAAGCCGCCCGCGGCCCGGATGCGGTGGAATGAGAAACCGTGGCGGCGCGCCGCGGCCACCAGCAGGGCGAACGCGGGCGTGCCGTGCCGGCGCCACCGCAGGAGCGGGTCGAACACGGGGGATGCATCGCAGCCGGTCTCATCGGGCAGGATCACCCACGCCAGGCCGGTGCGGTCGATGCGCTCGCGCTCAATCCAGCGGTGGTACGCCGCTACCACGTCGCGCCCCTGCCGGGTGAACGCGGGGTCGTCCAGGCGCTCCGCCACCTCGGCCCACGCCCAGCCCAGGAAGGGCGGCTGGATCGTGGCGGTGGCCATGTCGGACCGGCGGTGGACGTTGTAGAAGAGCAGGCGCGAGGCGCGCACGGGCTGCTCCCAGAACACCGTGTGGCCGATGAGCCCATCGGCCCGCTGGGCGCCGGCCAGCGACCGGAGCTCGGTGGCGGCCCGCGCGGGGTCGACTTCGTTCCATGCCAGCGCGTGCAGGAGGGAGTCCCAGAACCACTGGTACGGGTACTTGGCACCGTCCGGGCACGTGTAGCCGAAGCGGGCGCCGTCCCGGCCCATGCCCTCGCGCCAGTTGGCGGCAAGCAGGGCCTGCGCGCCGGTACGGACGCGTGAGGTGACGCCGTTCACGGCCGACAGCATCGCAGGTAAGCGGCCGGCGGCGGACGGCGCGGGGAACCCCCCGATTTCCCGCGCAACCGAGGCCCCCCGACCTCGGAACGTCCGCCGCTCGCGACCGCCATGTGCCCGGATCGAAGATCCGAACACATAGTCGGTTTATACCTGTTCCCCCGGGCGACGCAACCCGTGCGCGCCGGGGCCGCAATTTTCTTTACCGGACGTTCGCAATTGCGCCGATCGTCTGCAGCATCAGGGCGGTGTCGGCGATGGGCACGCCGGTGAGATGCGCCTCGCGCGCGGCGAAGTCGGCCTCGATCGCCTGGATGGCCGCGTCCAGCGCGGGGGCATCGCCGCGTGCGATGGCCTCGATGCCATCGGCGGCGCGGGCGAATGCATCACCCCCCGCACGCATGCCCGGAGCGAGGACGAGCGCCGCCTCGCGGTCGCCCAGGATCACCGCGCACAGGGCACCCAGGTAGCACGACACCGGGGTGTCGGCCACGCCTGCCAGTTCCCCGCGTGCCCGGCGCGCTTGCGGCGCTCCCTCGCCGGCCAGCACGCCGGCCTTCACGGCGCCGATCAGGCGGCCCCACGAGCGCGGCTGGGCCAGCGGGTATGACGCCAGGTAGGCCTCGGAGGCGGCCGCCAGGTACGGCCGTGCCCGGTCGCCCCGGCCCTCGAGCAGCAGGCGCTGCCCCTCGCGCTCCGCCGTGAGCGCAGCCAGCAGCAGCCGCACGTCGGGGCCGTCGCCGATGCCGGGGGTGTCCCGGATCAGGGGGTCAGTGCCCACTGCGCTCGCGGCGCGCCCGCTCGCGCACCAGGTCGATGCGCAGGGCCACGGTGAGGGCGTCCACCTTGGCGTCACCGTCCAGGCGGTCGGCTACGTGCCAGGCCTCCTGCGACAGGTACTCCAGGCGCTCCACGGCATCCTGCAGCCCCGCGGCCCGGTCGGCCTCCTTCTCCAGGTAGGCGAGGATCTCGGCCTGCTCCGGTGGGAGCCACGTGGGCTTCGTGCCCGGCCACTCGTGGTTGCGGGCGATCAGCCACCACAGGATGGCGATGAGGGGCAGCTTGAGGATGACCACCACGAACATCACGTAGGTGGCGCGCAGCCACCCGGGCCCGGGGATGCTGGGCGCCAGCACCAGGAAGGCCGTGCCGAAGAGGGCGAGCAGCAGCGATACGAGGATGGCCGGCACCACCCGTCGGGCGACCGGCGTGGGGGACGATCCGCAGAGGAGCCACCGCATGGTTCGCCCATCTTCCGCCCATTGACCGGACGCCGCAAGGGGGATGCGGGAGGGCCGGGGGCCGTTGCTACCATCGGCCGCCGCCAAGACCGCCCCTGCGAGGAGCACGCCAACCACATGCACGTCGTCCTCCCCGATGGGAACAGACTGGACCTGCCCGAGGGCGCCACCGGCCATGACGCCGCCACGGCCATCGGCCCCGGCCTGGCGAAGGCCGCACTCGCCGTGCGCGTGGGCGATGAGATCCGCGACCTCGCCCGACCGCTGGCCGATGGCGAGGAGATCAGCATCGTCACGGGCAAGAGCGGCGACGACCACCTCTACGTCATGCGGCACTCGGCGGCGCACGTGATGGCCGAGGCCGTGATGGGCCTGTTCCCGGGCACGCGGTTCGGATTCGGCCCGCCCATCGCGGACGGCTTCTACTACGACTTCGAGCTGGACCGGCCGATCACCGAGGACGACTTCCCGGCCATCGAGGCCGAGATCAACCGCATCGCGAAGAGCCGGGCGCCGTTCGAGCGCAGCGTCATGAGCATCCCCGATGCGAAGGCGTTCTTCGAGGAGCGCGCGCAGCCGTACAAGGTTGACCAGGTGGAGGAGCTCGCGCGCCAGGGCGAGGCGGATGTGTCGCTGTACCGGGAGCGCGAGTTCATCGACCTGTGCCGTGGGCCGCATGTGCATGACACCGGCCGCATCGGGCACGTCAAGCTGCTCTCGGTGGCCGGCGCCTACTGGCGCGGCAGTGAGAAGAACCCCATGCTCACCCGCGTGTACGCCACGGCCTTCCCCACGAAGGCCGAGCTGGATGAGTACCTCGAGCGCCTGGAGGCGGCGCGCGCCCGGGACCACCGCCGGGTGGGGCGCGATCTGGGGATCTTCTACTTCGACGAGACCGGCCCGGGCTTCCCCTTCTTCCTGCCAAAGGGGATGGTGGTGGTGAACGAGATCCAGGCGGCGCTCCGCACCGAGCTCGACGCCATGGGCTACCAGGAGATTCGCACCCCCACCATGCTCAGCGACGAGCTCTGGAAGCAGAGCGGTCACTACGAGCACTACAAGGACAACATGTACTTCACGGAGGTGGACGACCAGGGGTTCGCCGTGAAGCCGATGAACTGTCCCGGGGCCTGCCTGGTGTTCCGTTCCACGCGCCGGTCGTACCGCGAGCTGCCGCTGCGCCTGGCCGAGTTCGGGCACGTGCACCGCCATGAGCTGTCCGGCGTGCTGCACGGGCTGTTCCGCGTGCGCGCCTTCACGCAGGACGACGCCCATGTGTTCTGCCGCATGGACCAGATCCAGTCCGAGGTGCGGTCGATCCTCGACCTCACCGAGCGGTTCTACGCGCGGTTCGGCTTCACGGATGTCGCCATGTTCCTGTCCACGCGCCCCGAGAAGGCCACGGGCACCCCCGAGATGTGGGATCAGGCCGAGGAGGCCCTGCGCCTGGCCCTGGGCGATCGCGAGTACGGGATCAAGGAGGGCGACGGCGCCTTCTACGGGCCCAAGATCGACATCCAGGTGACCGACAGCGTGGGGCGCTCATGGCAGCTGGGCACCTGCCAGCTGGACTTCTACATGCCCGAGCGGTTCGGCCTGAACTACACGACGGCCGACGACACCGAGGCCCGCCCGGTCATCATCCACCGCGCCATCACCGGCTCGCTCGAGCGGTTCCTGGGCATCCTGCTGGAGGACACGGGCGGCGACCTGCCGTTCTGGCTGGCCCCGGAGCAGGCGCGCGTCATCCCGGTATCGGACCGCCACGTGCCCTACGCGGACGAGGTGTGCGGCATGCTCCGGGGCGGGGGCATCCGGGTGGAGGTGGATTCCCGGTCGGAGTCGATGGGCCGCCGAATCCGTGATGGGGAGCTGGGCAAGGTTCCCTTCCTGCTGGTGGTGGGTGACCGCGAGGTGGAGACCCGCACGGCATCGGTGCGCGCCCGACATGGCGATCTGGAGGGCGACCTCCCGCTCACCGGCCTCGCCGACGCGCTGCGCGCGGGGGTGCCCACGCCGTGACGGGCGACCGGCGCCGCATGCCCGCAGGGCTGTGCGACCGCTGCCGGTTCCAGAGGCTGGTGCCCACGCGGCGGTCGGTGTTCACCATGTGCGAGGAGCCGCGCATGCCCCGGTACCCGGCCGTCCCGGTGATGCGCTGCCCGGCGTTCGTGCCCCGCCCTAGCGGGGAAGCGCCAGCGCCACCACCAGCAGTGCCGCCCGCGTCCGGCTGAGCCGCCGGTCGCCATGCCATGTGAGGCAGTGCCCGCCGGGCACGGCGCGTACCTCGCCAACCTCCTCCTGACCCATCATCACGGCCGTCCGGGGCATGGGAGCCCACCGGCCGAGGCGTCGCAGGCCGGCGCCCAGCGCGGACCGCTCGCGGGTCCATGCGCGCACGCCCTGGTCGTCCACCAGCGCCGTCACGCACCGCAGCGGGGAGATCTGCCACCGGTACTCCACGTAGCCGCGAATGGTGCCGTCGGGGCCGATGATGTGCCGTCGGCTGCCGGCGGGCGCGGGATGGGGGGCGGAGATCACCATCTCACCTGTGCCGATGACCGCGGCGCCGGGCCCGCCCGTGCGGAAGGCCGTCGCCATCTGGGGGCCGTGGGCGTCGCCCGCGCGCACGTCCAGGTAGCCCGGGGAGTCGGCGGACGTCAGCACGGTGAGCCGGTCGGGAGATGGCGGGTGGGACACGACGGCATGGTAGGGCCGGGCCCGGAGGTATCCTCGGTCCGTGCCCGTCGCCGTCCGCAACGCCGTCATCATCTTCGGCCTCGCCGCCCTCATGGTGGTGTGGGAGCGGGCATTCTCCATCGCGCTCGCCACCATCACCCAGGTCATCTCGGTGCTGTTCGTGGTGGCCATCCTGGCCGCGGGGGCCGCCTACTTCCGCCGCAACCAACTTGCCTGGCTGGTCATCCGCCCGTGGAAGCGCGTGGTGATGGTGGCCGCCGCCCTGGGAATCGCGTTCCTGCTGGTTGCCGGGTACCCGCTGCTGGCCGACCGCATCACGCCCCTCGGCTACTTCGCGCTCATCGTGGCGCTGGGGCTGCTCATCTGGTGGATCATCCGGGATAGCCGCAGGCTGTAGTGCAGGGGGCGCCGACCCGGCGCTCATCCGTTGCAGGGCGCGTGCCCCGGGTGCGGGCCGGGGCCATACGGTGGCCCCATGTCGCATGCACGGCGCAGCAGTGGGCAGGCCTCGGTGGAGGCGGTGGCGGTGGTGCCGCTGGTGGTGCTGGCGGGCGCGGTATCGGTACAGGTGGGGCTGGCCGCGCACGCGTGGGGTGCGGCACGTGAGGCGGCGCGCGCGGGTGCACGGGCCACCCTGGTGGACGCGCCCGCGCGCCCGGCGGCTGCGCGCGTGCTGGGTGAGGGGCTGGCCCGCGGCGCGCGCGTGACGGTCGGCGCGGGTGCCGGGGATAGCGGGGGTGCTCGGATCGTGCGGGTGGAGGTGTCCGTGCCCATGATCCTCCCCTGGGTGCCGGCACCGAGGGTGGGCGCCGATGCGCACGCGCCGCGCCCGTGACATGAGGGGCCACCGCGGCCAGGCGTCGCTGGAGGTGCTGGCCGTGGTGCCGCTGCTGGCTGCCGTCGCCCTGATGGCGGTGTACCTGGCCGGCCTGCTCGGGGCGGCGGGATCGGCGCAGGATCGGGCTCGCGACCGCGCGATGGCGGCGCACGGGCGATCGGGCCGCGTCGTGACGGTGACCGGCAGCGCCGTGGCCCCCGCGCTGCCGGGCATCCCGGGTGCGACCGTGCAGCAGCGCGCGGCGGTGCGGGCGCCGTGAGGCGCGCGCGCATGCGGGCATGCGACCAGCGGGGCCAGGCGCTGCCCATCGCCATGGCGGTGGCGGCCGTGTGCGCGGCGGTGGTGATGGGCCTGGGGGCGCTGGGCGGCGTGCGGGTGGCCTCGAATGGCGCGCGGCTGGCGGCCGACCTGGCGGCCCTCTCGGCGGGGAGGGCGCTGCTGGATGCCATCCCGGATGCTGTCGTGGACCCGTGGGACATCCGCAGCCGCTTGCGGCGCGCGGCATCCGGGGCTGCCGCGGAGGCCGCGCGGGGGTCGGGCGCACGCGTCACCGGGGTCGTGCTGGTGGGCGGCGGTCGCATCCCCATGCAGGTGCAGGTGAGCGTGCGGCGGCCCGGGCCGCTCGGGGTACAGGCATCCGCCACGTCCCGCGCGGGCGTGGCCGTCCCGGCCGGGTCCGTGGCCGATGGGCCGGTCGGTTGGGCGACCGGCGGTGGCTACTCCGGGCCGTTGGTGTACCGCGACGGCAAGCCCATGTGCCCGGCGGTGGCAGCGGCGTTCGACCAGATGGGTCGTGCCGCCCATGCGTCCGGACTGGACCTGGTGGTGGTGAGTGCTTTCCGGTCCGACGCCGAGCAGGCCGTTCTGTTCGCGCGGCATCCCGACCCGAAGTGGGTGGCGCCGCCGGGGCGGAGCAGGCACCGCGACAGCACGGAACTCGACCTGGTGGTGTCGGGTGGCGTGCATGCCTGGCTCACCCGCAATGCCGGTTCGTTCGGGTTCGTGCAGAGGTATTCCTGGGAGCCGTGGCACTGGGGCTTCCAGCCCGGGTGCGGGGGCGACCGGCCGGGCACGGGCGCGCCGGCGGATCTCCCCGCCTGGGTTCCGGCCCGGTATCGCCCCCTCGTGATGGAGTCGGCCCGGCGGGCGGGAATCGCACCGGGGTTGCTGGCGGCGGTGCTCAAGGCTGAGTCGGACTTCCGCCTTGACGTGGTGAGCAGTGCGGGCGCGCAGGGGATCGCCCAGTTCATGCCGGCCACGGCGCGCGGAATGGGTGTGCACGACCCCTTCGACCCCGTCCAGGCGATACCCGGGGCCGCCCGGCTGCTGGCGGCGGGCATCCGGGAATTCGGCTCGGTGCCGCTGGCGCTGGCCTCGTACAACGCCGGCGGCGGTGCGGTGCGCCGGTACGGCGGGATACCGCCGTACGCCGAGACCCAGGCCTATGTGGCGCGCGTGCTGGCGCTGGCCGGCCAGGGTGCGGCGCTGCACGGCGGGGGTGCGGACGTGGTGCTGATGCGCGCCGGGAACCTGCTGGCCTGATGCACACGGGCGTGCCGCTCCTATACTCGGCGCCATGGGCACGGAGCCCCTCCGCGAGCAGCTGGCTGCCCTTCCCGACGCGCCGGGCGCGTACCTGTTCCGCGACGCCGACGATCGCGTGATGTACGTGGGCAAGGCGAAGTCGTTGCGCAAGCGCGTGTTCTCGTACTTCGAGGCCCCGGTCCGGGGCCCGGCGGGAGCCGCCGGGTCGCGCCCCGGCCCAAAGCGGGGCCTGCATCCGCGCACGGCCGAGATGGTGTCGCGCGCGGCTCGCCTGGAGGCCCTGGTGGTGAACAGCGAGCAGGAGGCGCTGATCCTCGAGGGCAACCTGATCACCACCCATCGCCCGCCCTTCAACGTGAAGCTGCGCGATGACAAGAGCTACCCGTACATCGGCATCAGCCTGGACGAGGCCTATCCGCGCGTGTACTTCACCCGCGAGCGCCACCGGCGCGATCGGGTGTACTTCGGCCCGTTCTCCAGTGCCTCGAAGGTGCGCGAGACGCTCTCGCTGATCGGCAAGATCTTCCCCTCGCGCCCGTGCGAGGGCACCGAGCCCGGGCGGCCATCCGGAATCCCCTGCCTCGACTACCACATCAAGCGGTGCCTGGCGCCGTGCGTCGACTACATCAGTCGCGATGAGTACCGCCGCCTGATCGACCAGACCATTGCCTTCCTGTCCGGGCGCTACCGGGGGCTGGAGCAGGAACTGGAGCAGCAGATGCGCGATGCCGCGGCCGCGCAGCGGTTCGAGGACGCCGCGCTGTACCGCAACAGGCTGTCGGCCGTGCGGCATCTGATGGAGAACCAGTTGGTCAGCAGTGAGTCCATGGGCTCACTGGACGTGCTGGGCGTTGCCGTGGATGAAGAGGGCGAGGCCGCGAACGTGCAGGTTCTGCAGGTGCGCGATGGCGTGCTGGGCGATCGGCAGTCATTCTTCATGGATGTCGCCGGCGCGCGGAGTCCCGACACGGTCATTGAGCAGTTCGCGATGGAGTACTACGCGATGGGCATGGCCATCCCGCCGCTGGTGGTGGTGCCGCGCGGCATCGAGACGCGGCCGCTGGAGGCTCTGCTCGCCGAGCGACGCCAGGCCGGGGTGGAGGTGCGCGCCTCCGAGCGTGGCGAGAAGCGCCGACTGCAGGAGATGGCGGAGCGCAACGCACGGCTGGCGCTTGACCAGGACCGTGCGCGCGCGGCCCGCACGCGGGAGCGGCGCACCGCCGCCCTGGGCGACCTGCAGCGGGCGCTGGGTCTCGACGCCCCGCCGATGCGCATCGAGTGCTTCGACATCTCGAACCTGGGCGCGACCTACGCGGTGGCCTCGATGACCGTGATGAATGGCGGGGCACCGGCGCGGGCGCACTACCGGTCGTTCACCATGCGGCACGAGGGCGGCCCCGACGACTTCGCCCGCATGGAGGAGGCCATCGGACGCCGCATGGCGCGGCTCGCCGGTGGCGACGACGATGCCAGCCTGGGCGCCACGCCGTCGCTGGTGGTGATCGATGGCGGCAAGGGGCAACTCTCGGCTGCGCGGCGCGCGATGCTGGCCGCCGGGGTGGACGTGCCCATGATCGGCCTCGCCAAGCAGCAGGAGGAGGTGTTCGTGCCCGGGCGATCCGACCCCATCCTGCTGCCGGAGGACTCGGCGGGCCTGCGGCTGCTGCAGCAGGTGCGCGACGAGGCTCACCGGTTCGCGGTGCGCCATCACCGGTCGCGCCGGGGCCGGGGCATGACCGCGAGCGCCATGGACTCCCTGCCGGGCATCGGTCCCGCGCGCCGGCGCGCCATACTGCGGCACTTCGGGTCGCCGGAGCGGTTCCTGTCGGCGTCCCGCGAGCAGATGGAGGCGGTGCCGGGGCTGCCGCCCAAGGTGGCCCGCGACCTGTACGAGCACCTCAACAAGACCGGGGGCCCCGAGCAGGCCGGCACCCCGGCGGGATCGGGGAACGGGTGGAGCTGACGATCATCACCGGGCTTTCGGGGGCCGGGAAGTCCGGCGCCATGGGGGCGTTCGAGGACGCCGAGTACTTCTGCGTGGACAACCTGCCGCCGCGCCTGCTGCCGTCGTTGGTGGACCTGTTCGCCCTGGAGGGCAGCAAGGTGGAGCGGGCGGCCCTTGTGTTCGACGTCCGCGGTGGCGTGTGGTTCGAGGACCTCGTGCGCGAGTTGGACCGGCTGGCCGGGATGCCCGGCATGACCACCCGCGTGCTGTTCCTCGAGGCATCGGACGACGTCCTCCTCGCCAGGTTCCGCGAGACGCGTCGGCGCCACCCGCTGGCAGACGGAGGCGAGGTGCTGCGCGGTATCGAGAAGGAGCGGCAACTGCTGGCCGATGTCCGCGCACGCGCGGATGTCGTGATCGACACCAGCGACATGAACACCTGGCAGTTGCGCGAGGCGGTGGCGCAGGTGATGAAGCCGGGTGACCGCCCCAGGATGCGCGTGACCTTCTCGTCGTTCGGCTTCAAGCACGGGGTGCCGCGCGAGGCCGACCTGATGTTCGACGTCCGGTTCCTGCGCAACCCGCACTACGTGCCCGAACTCACGGCCCTCACGGGCGAGGACGCCGCGGTGGCGGACTACGTGGCGGCCGATCCGGCCTACGACGAGTTCATGGCGCGGCTGTCCGCGCTGCTGGACCACGTGCTGCCCCTGTACGAGGCCGAGGGCAAGCGGCACCTGGTGGTGGCCATCGGCTGCACCGGCGGGCGCCACCGCAGCGTGACCGTGGCCGAGGCCCTGGCCGCGCGGTATTCGGACGACCTGGACGTGAGCGTGGCGCACCGGGATGCCGGGCGCCCGGCCGGCGCAGGCGGGCCGTCGTGAGCCGCCCGCATGTGGCTGCCCTGGGCGGGGGCACCGGGCTGTCGTCGCTGCTGCGCGGGCTGAAGGCGCGTGACCTGGACATCTCGGCCATCGTGGGAGTAGCCGACGATGGGGGCTCCTCCGGTCGCCTGCGCCGCGAACTCGGGATCCTCCCGCCGGGCGACATCCGGAACGTGTTGGTGGCACTGGCCGAGGATGAGTCGCTGATGGGGCGCCTGTTCCAGTATCGGTTCGCCGACGGTGACCTGTCGGGGCACCCATTCGGCAACCTCATCCTGGCCGCGCTGTCGCAGGTGACCGGGTCATTCGACGAAGCCGTGCGCGAGGCGTCGCGCGTGCTCAACGTGAAGGGCAGGGTGATCCCCGGCGCCCTCGAGCACGTGCGCCTGTGGGCGGAGCGCGAGGACGGCAGCGAGGCCTGCGGCGAGACCCGCATCGCATCCGGCACCGGTGCCTGCCGACGGGTGTGGCTGGACCCGGAGCCCGCGGCCCACCCCGAGGCCATCGCGGCCATCGCCGACGCCGATCTGGTGCTGCTGGGGCCGGGCTCGCTGTTCACGAGCGTGCTGCCGCACCTGGCGGTGGCGGAGATCGCCGCGGCGGTGTGCACCGCACCGGGGCTCCGCGTGTACGTGTGCAACGTGATGACGCAGCCGGGGGAGACCGACGGCATGGACGCCGCGACGCACCTGGACCGGGTGCTGGAGATGGCGCCGGGTGGCGTGGACGTGGTGGTGGTGCATGAGGGGCCGCTCGATGCGGCCGCCCTGGCGCACTACGCGGCGCAGGGGCAGGAGCCGGTTCGCGTGGATGCGGAGGCCCTCACGGCGCGCGGCGTGCGCGTGGTGGCCGCCGACATCGCCGAGGCCGACAGGGTGGTGCGTCATTCGCCGGAGGCGCTCGCCGATGTGCTCGAGCCACTTGCCCGGGAGGGGGCGGCGAAGCGCGCCGCGGTGTCATCCGCGTACCCGGCGTGATCATTACGGGCGCGTAAACCGCCCGCTCGTAGCGAGGAAATCCGTGGGGTTTCCTTACAGGCGAAGGATTCGTAGCACTTGTAACGAATAGCCGGGCGCCCGTAGAGTGCCGTCTGCACGACGGCATACGCTGCGTGCAACCGCGAAGCCCACCTCATCTCATCTCTCGGGTTAGCGGGGATCCCTGTCCTATCCAAAGGAGCTCAAATGGGTGCTCGCGCCAAGGCGATTTTTCCGCTCGCGCTTGTCATCGGAGTTCTGTCCTACCTGTGGACCGAGTTCTCGCTGAACTTCACGTTCCACTGGGTCACCGTCGCCGGTACTGATGTGCCGGGCGCCGTCGGTGTGCCGCAGAACTTCCACTTCATTCTTCCCACGGCGTTCATCTCGTGGGGCCTCTTCTTCGCCGCCGGTGGTGACAACGCCGCCTTCGGCAAGATCTTCCTGGCATCCGTCTTCGGTACCGTCGCCGCGCTGGTGACGATTCCGCTGTCGTACCAGACGGCAGGCTTCCCCGACTTCTGGGGCATCGCCCTGTGGGTCGGCATCTTCGCCTTCATCCTGGTGATGATCCTCGTCGCCGGTGACTGGTACTACGTGGCCGGTACATTCCCGGCCTTCGCGGCCGTCTTCCTCTGGTGGGTTGCCACCGGTATGGACGGCTGGGCCCCGGTCGGTTCTGAGGCCGACAACGGTGCCGGTGCCACGGGCCTCGGTGCCTTCGGTGGTCTCATCTCGACCCCGTGGGCCTGGGTGTGGTTCGACACGCTGGTGACCCTGATCGTCGGTGTCATTCTCGGCATCGTCTCGGGCAAGCTGGCCGCCCTCCTCACCCCGAAGCCCAAGGAGGCCTAGACCGCGAGGTCCAGGACATTCCTTGCTTCACCTCCGGGGGGCCTCACGGCCCCCCGGAGTCGTTTTCGGGGTGGTTCCGCGTGCGGCGCGTCCGGAGGTGCCACGACAATGCCGATGCCCGTGTCCACGGGCCATGTCCAACCCACGGGGGGAATCCATGGGTACCAATGCTGGGACCGAGCGCAATCAGAGCTGGGTCGACTTCGCCGGCGTCATGCTGGCCATCGCCGGTTTCTTCCAGATCATCTACGGGGCCGTGATCCTCAACGAATCACAGATCCCCATCAACAAACTCCTCTACTGGAACCTCGAGTCCTGGGGCTGGGCCTACCTGATCGTTGGCGTCGTCCTGCTGGCCACGTCCTGGTTCGTCTTCCAGAACAACCCGTTCGCCGAGGTGTTCGCGGTGCTGGCGGCCGCGGCGAGCCTCTTCATCCAGGCATCCACGATCGAGTTCTCGCCGATCTGGAGCCTGATCGTCATCATCATCGACGTGCTCATCATCTACGGGCTCGTCGTGCACGGTGACATCCGCTCGATCAGCAAGCGGACCTGACCCCGGCAACACGGCCGCGCGACTGACCGCGCCCCGCTTCGCACGCTGGGGGAGCGCCCGTCGTCCGCGGTGCCGCGTGGCCGGTATGCTCGCCACCGTTTTCCGACAAGGAGAGGGTGATGGCGGTACGCGTGGGCATCAATGGCTTCGGTCGCATCGGCCGGAACGTCTTCCGCTCGGCCATGAGCCGTGCGAAGGGCGAGGTCGAGATCGTCGCGGTCAACGACCTGACCGACGCACGGACGCTGGCCTACCTGCTCAAGTACGACTCGGTCTTCGGGGTCTACCCGGGCACCGTGGAGCACGTGGGCGACGCCATCGTGGTTGATGGCACCCCGGTCCGCGTGATGGCCGAGCGTGACCCCGCCGACCTCGCCTGGGGCGACATGGGCGTGGACATCGTGGTGGAGAGCACGGGTTTCTTCACCGCACGTCCCGACGCCGCCAAGCACCTCGCGGGGGGCGCGAAGAAGGTGATCATCTCGGCGCCTGCCAAGGACCCCGACATCACCATCGTGATGGGCGTCAACGACGACCAGTACGACCCCGCCACGCAGGACGTCATCTCCAACGCCTCGTGTACCACCAACTGCCTGGCGCCGGTGGCCAAGGTGCTGGACGACGCCTTCGGCCTGGAGCAGGGCTTCATGACCACCTGCCACGCGTACACGAACGACCAGCGCATCCTCGACCTGCCGCATTCCGACCTGCGCCGCGCCCGCGCCGCCGCGCTGTCGATCATTCCGACCTCCACCGGCGCCGCACGGGCCATCGGCGAGGTGCTGCCGCACCTGAAGGGCAAGCTGGACGGCATCGCGCTGCGCGTGCCCACCCCGGACGGCTCGGTGGTGGACCTCGTGGCGGACCTGAAGGGCACCCCCGGGGCCGACGAGATCAACCAGGCGCTCAAGGAAGCCGCGGACGGCCCCATGAAGGGCATCCTCGGCTACTGCGACGACCCCATGGTGTCGCGCGACATCATCGGCGACCCGCACTCGTCGATGGTCGATACCGCGCTGACGATGACCATGGGCAACCAGGCCAAGGTCATCTCGTGGTACGACAACGAGTGGGGCTACTCGTGCCGCGTGGTGGACCTCGCCCAGAAGCTGCTTCCGTAGTGGCACCGCTCGTCCGGGTCGACTCGCCGGGGCAGTCGTGGGCCCACGAGCGCGTGCTGGTGCGCGCGGACCTCAACGCGCCCCTCGACGCCGGCCCGGACGGCGCGCCACGGGTTGCCGACGACGCCCGTATACGGGCATCGGTGGCCACCCTGCGCCACCTGCTGGACGCAGGCGCGGCGGTCGCCGTGTGCTCCCACCTCGGTCGGCCGAAGGGGGAGAGGGTGGACGACCTCTCGCTCGCGCCGTGCGCCGCGCGGTTGTCGGAGCTGCTGGGACAGCCCGTCGAGCTGCTCGCCGACTGCGAGGGCTCCGACGTGGAGGCCCGCATCCGTGCGCTCGCCCCCGGTGAGATCG
This sequence comes from uncultured Thermoleophilia bacterium, assembly GCA_938017905.1. Taxonomy (GTDB): domain Bacteria; phylum Actinomycetota; class Thermoleophilia; order Miltoncostaeales; family Miltoncostaeaceae; genus SYFI01. The sequence goes on from CALIKX010000012.1 coordinate 16,186, forward strand.
TGATGCTCGAGAACCTGCGCTTCCACGCGGAGGAGGAGGGGAACGACGCGGCCTTCGCCGACCGCCTCGCCGCCGGGTTCACCACGTACGTGAATGACGCTTTCGGCGCGGCGCACCGCGCGCACGCCTCCACCGAAGCCGTGGCGCGCCGCCTGGATTCCTGCGCCGGTCTGCTGCTGGCGCGCGAGGTCGAGGTGCTGGGGGGGCTGTTGGACGCACCGGAGTCGCCGTTCGTCGCCGTGCTCGGCGGGTCGAAGGTGAGCGACAAGCTGCCGCTCATCGAGAACCTGCTGGACCGTGCCGACCGCATCCTGATCGGCGGGGCGATGTGCTTCACGTTCCTGAAGGCGCTGGGCGACCCGGTGGGCACCTCCCTGCACGAGGACGAGGACGCCCAGGCCCTTGCGCTGCGCCTGCTGGAGCGCGCGGCCAAGGTGAACTGCACGATCCAGTTGCCCACGGACATCCTGGTGGCGGACCGCTTCGACGCCGACGCTGACCTGAAGGTGGTCCCGAGCGACGGCATCCCGGACGGCTGGATGGGCGTGGACATCGGTCCCCGCAGTGCGGCCGCCTACCGCGACGTCATCATGGCTGCGGGCACGGTGTTCTGGAACGGGCCGATGGGGGCGTTCGAGATCCCGCCGTTCGCCGAGGGCACCCGCGCCGTGGCCGAGGCCATGGCCGCATCGCCCGCGGCCACCGTGGCCGGCGGCGGCGACTCCGGCGCCGCGCTCGGGGACATGGGCCTGGCCGACCGGCTGACCTGGGTATCCACTGGGGGCGGAGCAGCACTTGAACTGATGGAGGGGCGCGCGCTGCCGGGGGTGGCCGCGCTGCCCACCGCATGAGCGCACGCCGGCGCCCGCTGGTCGCGGGCAACTGGAAGATGCACAAGACCGCCGGCGAGGCGCGCGAGTTCTGCACGGCCCTCGCCGCGCTCGTGGGCGCCGAGCCCCCGGTGGACGTCGCCGTGTGCCCGCCATTCACGGCGCTGGAGGCGTCGGTGGACGCCCTCGGGGACACCTCCATCGCGATCTATGCGCAGAACGTGCACGAGGCCGCCTCGGGGGCGCACACCGGCGAGGTGTCGGCGCCGATGCTGCTGGCGGCAGGCATAGATGGTGCCCTGGTGGGCCACTCCGAGCGGCGTGCGGCGGGTGACACCGACGCCCAGGTGGCGCTGCGCGTGCGCGCCGGGATTGATGCCGGGCTCACCGTGGTGCTGTGCTGCGGCGAGTCGCTCGACATCCGGCGCGCGGGGGACACGGAGCGCTTCGTCACCGGCCAGGTGGAGTCGGCGCTCGCCGATGTGCATGCCGCCGACCTGCCGCGCCTGGTGATTGCCTACGAGCCCATCTGGGCCATCGGCACCGGCGAGACCGCCACGCCGGATCAGGCGCAGGAGGCATGCGCCATCGTGCGGGCCGTGGCGTCCGAGCGCGTTGACGGCGCGTCGCTGCGCGTCCTCTACGGCGGCAGCGTGAACCCCGGCAACGCCGCCGAGCTGATGGCCTGCCCGGATGTCGACGGCGCCCTTGTGGGCGGCGCCAGCCTCGATCCGGAGTCGTTCGCGCGCATCGTGGCGGCCGCCGGGTGAGCGGCCCCCTGGTGCTGGTGGTGATCGACGGGTTCGGCATCGCGCCGCCGGGCCCCGGCAACGCGGTCGACCTGGCGCGCACGCCCGTGCTTGATGCCCTCGCGCGCGAGGGGTCGGCCACGCGGCTGCAGGCGAGCGGCCTGCCGGTGGGCCTGCCCGAGGGGCAGATGGGCAACAGCGAGGTGGGGCACCTGAACCTGGGCGCCGGCCGGCGCGTTCCGCAGATGCTGGTGCGGATTGATGAGGCCGTGCAGGCCCCCGGGGGGTTCGGCGCGATTCCGGCGATCGGCGCGGCGCTGGCCGCCGCGACGGGCGCCACCCTGCATCTGGTGGGTTTGGTGGGAACCGGCGGCGTGCATGCCAGCCAGCGGCACCTGGTGGCGCTGCTTGACGCCGCCCGCGACCGCGGCGTGCAGCGCGTGGTGGTGCACGCCATCACCGATGGCCGCGACTCGCGCCCGGACTCGGCGCTGCCCGCCATACGCGACCTGGAGGGCCGGGGTGCCACCATCGGCACGGTGGTGGGGCGCTACTGGGCCATGGATCGCGACCACCGGTGGGACCGCACGGGCCGTGCATACCACGCCATGGTGCATGGCCGGGGCGAGGCGGCGACGACTGCGGCCGAGGCCGTGCAGCGGTCGTACGACGCGGGCGTCACCGATGAGTTCATCGAGCCCTGGGTGATCGGCGATCCCTCCGTGGGGCGCATCCGCCCAGGGGACCAGGTGATCGTGTGGAACTTCCGGCCGGACCGGGCGCGCCAGATCACCCAGGCGCTCGGTGACCCGTTGTTCGACGGCGTCGACCGGGGCGGCGATCCGCCGCTTCCGGCCATCACCACCATGACCCGCCTGCGCAGCGAGTGGACCTACCCGGTGGCGTTCGAGGCCGAGGACGTGCGGCAGGGCCTCGCAGAGGCGGTGAGCGATGCGGGCCGCCGTCAGTTGCATGTGGCCGAGACCGAGAAGTACGCCCACGTGACGTACTTCTTCAACGGCGGGCGGGAGGAGCCGTTCCCGGGTGAGGAGCGCGACCTGGTGCAGAGCCCGCAGCACGTGGCCACCTACGACGAGGCGCCCGAGATGAGCGCCGCGGGCATCCGCGACGCGGTCGTGGGCGCGCTCGCGGAGGGTGGCCGCGAGTTCATCGTCATCAACTTCGCGAACGCCGACATGGTGGGGCACACGGGCGTGGTGCCGGCCGCCGTACGTGGCATCGAGGCCGTCGACCGCTGCATGGGCGACATCCGCCCCGCGGTCGCCACCGCCGGTGGGCTACTGCTGGTCACCGCCGATCACGGCAATTCCGAGGCCATGATCGAGCCCGACGGCAGCCCGAATACCGCGCACACCATCAATCCCGTGCCCCTCTGGATCGACCGCCCGGGTCTTCCCCTGCGCGAGGGCAAGCTGGGCGATGTCGCGCCCACGGCCTGCGCGCTGATGGGCTGGGACGCCCCCGCGGCAATGACCGGGGACGTCCTCGTGGACGCGGCGGGCTAGGATGCCGCGCCGATGAGCACGCGTCCTCAGGAATGGCTTCCCGACCCATCGGGCCGGCACCAGCTGCGGTGGTGGGATGGCACGCAGTGGACCGAGCACGTCAGTGATGACGGCGAGGCCGCCACCGACCAGCCCGGTGATGCCGGATTCCCTCCGCCGCCACCGGCGGGGTCGGGCCCGGATGCGCCGCAGCAGCGGTCGGGCCGGGCGACCGCATCACTCGTGCTGGGCATCGTCGGCATCCTCGTGTTCCCTGTCGTGTGCTCCACCCTCGCGATCATCTTCGGCGCGCTGGCGCTCCGCGACATCGGTGACGACGACCGCATCGCGGGGCGCAGCATGGCCTGGTGGGGCCTCGGCCTCGGCATCGCGGGCCTGGTGATCGGCCTCGGCCTCATTGCCTACCGTTTCGCATGATGGGCGGTATCTCCGACCGCATACACGTGAAGGCGCAGTCCCCGGATGGCTACCGGGCGCTGGCCGGGCTCACCCGGGCGGGGCACCCCGACCACGCGCTGTCAGAGCTGGTGAAGCTGCGGGCCTCGCGGGTGAACAACTGCCGCTACTGCGTGGACACGCACACCCGGGCCGGGCAGAAGGCCGGGCTCGACGACGCCCGCATCGCGGCAACGGCCGATTGGCGCGCATCCGATGTGTTCGACGAGCGCGAGCGCACGGCCCTGGCCCTCACGGACCTGCTCACCCGCACGGGCGAGCTTGCCGAGGCCGAGGCGCCCGCGTCGGAGGCCACCTGGGACGCCGCCGCGCAGATGTTCCCGGACGATGAGTTGGTGCAGCTGGTCTTCACCATCGCGGGCATCAACACCTGGAACCGCATGATGATCGCCGAGGCGGTGTCGGCGGGGGAGTGACGCCGGGCGGATCAGGCCACGCGGATGAGCGTGGTGATGATGTCCGCCCGCTGTTCCATGGACACCACTTCGTGTCCGGCGTCGTGGCACCAGGCGGGGAGGTCCAGGAACACCATGGGGTCGTCGGCCAGGACCTCGAGCACCTCGCCCGCTTCCATGCGCCGGATGGCCTCGCGGGCCAGGGTCACGGGCACGGGGCACCACGTGCCCAGGGCGTCCACGCGGCGGGCCGGGGCGTCGCCCGTCACGGCGCCATCGCCCGCAGTGCCGCCACCGCGTCCGCATAGGCGCGGATGGCTTCGTCCACCTCGTCGTCGGTGGTGCCCGGTCCCGCGGTCATCAGCACGGCCGACCGCGCGGTGTCGTCGTCCGCGCCCATGGCCTCGAGCACCGGTGATGCCTTCCCGGCCCCGAACGTGCAGGCCGATCCCGGGGCCACGGCCACCCCCCGCGCGGCCATTGCCAGCGCCACGGCCTCGCCCTCCACGCCGCGGGCCGACACCTGCACGTGGCCCGGCAGGCGCTCATCCGGCGTCGGACCGTTCAGCCGGGTGCCCGGCACCGCGCACGTGCCGCGGGCAAGGCGCGTGGCCTGCCGGCGCATGCGCGCGGCGCGCGCCGGCATGTCCGCCAGGGCCTCGCGCGCCGCGACGCCGAGCC
>CALIKX010000013.1 GCA_938017905.1 uncultured Thermoleophilia bacterium
GCGGCTGGCGCGACTACCAGCAGACGGGCGCGACGAGCGGCGTGGCCCTGCCCCCCGGCCTTCGCCAGGCCGATCGGCTGCCCGCGCCCATCTTCACCCCGGCGTCGAAAGCCGACGTGGGCGACCACGACGAGAACATCACGATGGACGACGTGGTGGCCACGGTGGGGCCGGAGCTCGCGGCCGAGATGGAGCGGGTGTCGCTGGCGGTCTACGAGCGGGCGGCGGCTGACTGCGCCGCGGCGGGGATCATCCTGGCCGACACCAAGTTCGAACTGGGGACGACCCCCTCGAAGGGGTCGGGCCCAGTGGGTGACGTCCGGACCACGCTCACCCTGGGGGATGAGGTGTGCACGCCCGACTCCTCGCGCTTCTGGCCCGCCGACACCTGGGCGCCGGGCACCAGCCCGCCCAGCTTCGACAAGCAGTACGTGCGCGACTGGCTGGATGCGAGCGGGTGGGATCACTCGCCGCCCGGCCCGGAACTGCCGCCCGACGTGGTGGCCGGCACCCGGGAGCGGTACGTGGATGCATACGAGCGCATCACCGGCCGCTCGTTCGACCAATGGCTCAAGGAGGCCGCTGAATGACCCTGGTCGTCGTCACCGTCATGCCCAAGAAGGGCGTGCTTGATCCCCAGGGGCAGGCGGTGCAGGGCGCCCTTGCGCACATGGGGTTCGGGGACGTCAGCGACGTGCGCGTGGGCAAGCGCATCGAGTTGGAGATCGCCGGGCACGATCCGGCCGGGCAGGCCACGAAGATGTGCGAGGACCTCCTCGCCAACCAGTTGATCGAGGACTTCCACGTGGAGGTACCCGGGTGAGCGCCACCCGCGTGGCGGTGCTGCGGTTCCCCGGAACGCTCGACTACGAGAGCGCCGCCCGCGCCGTGGAGGGCGTCGGCGGCGAGCCGGTGTACGCACATCACGAGGACACCGCGCTGCCGGAGGGCACGGGTGCCGTGGTGATCCCGGGCGGCTTCAGCTACGGCGACCACCTGCGGCCGGGCGCCCTTGCCAGCCGCACGCCCATCATGAGCGCCGTGCGGGCGCACGCCGCGGATGGCGGCAAGGTGCTGGGCATCTGCAACGGCTTCCAGATCCTGTGCGAGAGCGGGTTGCTGCCGGGGGTGCTGCGGCCCAATGCCTCGCTGTCGTTCATCTGCCGGCAGGCCGACCTGCAGGTGGCCGACTCCGGCACGCCGTGGACCGGCGGGCGCGACGAGGGCGAGGTGCTGTCGATCCCCTTCAAGCACCATGACGGCGCGTGGTTCGGCGACCCGGGCGAGGCGCGCGTGGTGCTGCGCTACGCGGGCGAGAACCCCAATGGCAGCATCGACAAGGTCGCGGGAATCTCGAACCTCGGGGGCAACGTGATGGGCCTTATGCCGCACCCCGAGGAGGCCCAGGAGCCGCTGCTGGGCTCCGTGGATGGCCGCGTGCTCTTCGCGGCGCTGCTGTCATGAGCGACGCCGCGAAGGACGACGTGCCGCTGCACCGCACCCTCGGGCTCACCGATGCCGAGGCCGCGCGCATCGTGGCGCTGATGGGGCGCGAGCCCACCGACCCCGAGCTCGTGATGTTCAGCCTCATGTGGAGCGAGCACTGCTCGTACAAGCACAGCAAGCCACTGCTCTCGGGCTTCCCCACCACCGGGCCGCGGGTGGTGATGGGCCCCGGCGAAAACGCCGGCGCCGTGGACGTGGGCGACGGCCTGGCCATCGTGTTCAAGGTGGAGAGCCATAACCACCCGAGTGCCGTGGAGCCGTTCCAGGGCGCCGCCACCGGCGTGGGCGGGATCGTGCGCGACATCATCGCCGTGGGCGCGAAGCCCATCGCCCTGCTGGACAGCCTGCGCTTCGGCACCCTCGATTCGGCGCGCAGCAGGTTCCTGTTCCGGCGCGCCGTGGAGGGGATCGGCCACTACGGCAACTGCATCGGCATCCCCAACGTGGGCGGCGAGGTGCAGTTCGACGAGCGCTACGAGGACTCGTGCCTGGTCAACGCCATGTGCGTGGGGGTGGTGCCGCAGGACCGCATCCTGTCGTGCGCAGCGCGCGGCGTGGGCAACCGCCTTGTGCTTATCGGAAACCGCACGGGCCGGGACGGCATCGGCGGCGCCAGCGTGCTGGCCAGCGCCGAACTGGGCGACGACGATGCCGACAAGCGGCCCAGCGTGCAGGTGGGCGACCCGTTCACCGAGCGCAAGCTGATGGACCTGTGCCTCGCCATGAGCGAGGCCGGACTGCTGGTGGCGCTGCAGGACCTGGGCGCCGCGGGACTCACCAGCGCGGCCAGCGAGATGGCCAGCCGTGGGGGCGTGGGACTGTCGATCGACCTGGACCGCGTTCCGCTGCGCGAGGAGGGAATGGCGCCGGGCGAGGTGCTGGTGAGCGAGAGCCAGGAGCGGATGCTGGCGATCGTGGAGCCCGCGCAGATGGACGCCGTGGTGGCGATGGCGCGCAGGCACGAGCTCGACGCCACCGACATCGGGGAGGTGACGGACACGGGTGAGCTGGAGGCGCTGTGGCGCGGCGAGGAGGTCGTGCGCATCCCGTCCCTGTACCTCACCGACGACGTCCCGTTCTGCGAGGTGCCGCGTGATCCTGCGCCCACCCCGGAGGCCATCGACCTGTCGTCCGTGCCCGAGCCCGACGATCTCGGCCGCGCATGGCTGGACCTGACGGCCGACCCCAACGTGGCCAGCAAGCGATGGGTGTTCGAGCAGTACGACCAGCTGGTGGGTGCGAACACCATGCGCCGGCCCGGGGGTGACGCCGGCGTGGTGAGGATTCCCGGCACGGACCGGGCAATCGCCGTCACGCTCGACTGCGCCGAGTGGCTGACCGAGCTCAGCCCGTATGACGGCGGCATGGCGTCGGTGCTCGAGGCCGCGCGCAACGTGGCCTGCACGGGCGCCGTACCCATCGCCGCCACCGACTGCCTGAACTACGCCAACCCCGAGAAGGGCAGCACCGGGTGGCGCCTGGCCGAGAGCATTCGCGGCATGGCCGATGCCCTCACCGCCATCGGCGCACCGATCGTGTCGGGCAACGTCTCGCTGTACAACGAGAGCCCGCGCGGGCCCATCTATCCCACGCCGGTCGTCGGCGTGGTGGGGCTGCTGGACGATGCATCCACCAGCATCGGCACGGCCTTCGCCCGCCACGACGACGCCATCCTGCTCATCGGCTACGGCGAGCCGCGCGTGGATGCCAGCCGCTACCTGGGCAGGTGCGCGGGCAGCCCGCCGCCGCCCGATCCGGACGCGGATGCCGCGCTGTACCGCCTACTCGCCACGTGCGCGCGCGAACGCCTGCTGGCGAGCGCGCACGACATCAGCGAGGGCGGGCTGGCCGTCGCGCTCGCGGAGAGCGCGATCGCGGGCGGCATCGGTGCGGGCGTGGCCGTGTCGGCGGGGCGCCGTGCCGACGAGGCCATGTTTGGCGAGGGCGGCGGCCGGGTGATCGCCTCGTGCCACCCGGCCCAGGTGGCCGCAGTCAGCGCCCTCGCGGGCGATGGCGTCCACGTCACGCAGATCGGCGCGGTGGGAGGGGATGACGTGGTCATCGACGCCGGCGGATCCGTCGCACGGGTGCCGCTTCGCGATCTGGCCCAGGTGTGGGAAGGTTCGGTTCCGGCGGCGCTGGAGGCGCAGTGAGCGACCACCCCAAGGAGGAGTGCGGCGTGTTCGGCGTGGCCGCGCCGGGCCGCGATGTCGCACGCCTGTGCTTCTTCGGTCTGCACGCACTGCAGCACCGCGGGCAGGAGAGCGCCGGAATCGCCGTGAGCGACGGCACGCACGTGATGGTGCAGCGCGAGCTGGGCCTGGTGTCGTCGGTGTTCGACGAGCCCGCACTGCGCAGCCTGACCGGCAACAGCGCGATCGGCCACGTGCGCTACTCCACCACCGGCAAGAACAAGTGGGACAACGCGCAGCCCGTGGCGCTGCCGCGCGGCGACGGCCTGGTGGCCCTGGGCCACAACGGCAACCTGACCAACAGCGATGCCCTGCGCCGGCGGGTGACCGACCTGGGGCATGAACTCCGGGCCACGACCGACAGCGAGCTCATCACCGCGCTGCTGGCCCACGAGCCGGGCAGCCTGCTGGACGCCGTGTGCAACGTGATGCCGCTGCTTCAGGGCGCCTACTCCATCGTGGCACTCACCGAGGACGAGCTGGTGGCGTTCCGCGACCCCAACGGCGTGCGCCCGCTCGTGCTCGGCCGCATCGACGGCGGGTGGGTGGTGGCCAGCGAGACCTGCGCCCTCGACCAGGTGGGCGCCGAGTTCGACCGCGAGGTGCGCCCGGGCGAGGCCGTGCGGCTCACGCCCGATGGCACCGAGGGGCGCCAGGCCATGCCCCCCACCTCCCGCGCGCTCTGCATCTTCGAGGCCATCTACTTCGCGCGCCCCGACAGCATCATCGACGGCCAGGCCGTGTGGCAGGCACGCCACGACATGGGGGTGCAGCTGGCGCGCGAGAGCACGCCGGGCGCCGACCTGGTGGTGGGGTTGCCGGACTCGGGCACGCCTGCCGCCATCGGGTTCGCCAACGAGAGCGGGGTGCCGTTCTCCGAGGCCGTGGTGCGCAACCGCTACGTGGGGCGCTCGTTCATCCAGCCCGACCAGGAACTGCGCGCCACCGGCGTGCGCCTGAAGTTCAACCCGCTGGAGTCGGTCATCCGGGGCAAGCGGCTGGTGGTGGTGGACGACAGCATCGTCCGGGGCACCACCACGCGGCGCACCGTGCAGATGCTTAAGGACGCCGGCGCCCTGGAGGTGCACCTGCGCATCTCGTCACCGCCCATCACCTGGCCGTGCTTCTACGGCATCGACATGGCCGACCGCGACGAGCTGATCGCTGTGGGGCAGGACGAGCCGGGCATCGCGGCGGCGGTGGGCGCCGACTCGCTGCACTACCTCACGCTGGAGGGGCTGCAGCGCGCGATGGGCCGACCGGCCGACGGCTACTGCCGTGCGTGCTTCACGGGCGACTACCCCATCCCGGTGCCCGACGCCTCCGGCAAGGAGCGGTTCGAGGCCGGCGCCGGCGCCGCACCCAGCCGGTAGCCTGCCCCCGTGGCCGAGGGGGGAATCTCGTACGACGACGCGGGCGTCAACCTGGACGCCGCGCGGGCGCTGACCCAGGGCATCCGCGACCTGGTGCACGGGGGCACCACGGGATTCGCCGGCACGTTGCCCATGCCCCCCATGCGCGACCCGGTTCTGGTGGCCTGCACGGACGGCGTGGGCACCAAGGTGCTGCTGGCACGGCAGATGGGCGACATCTCCGGACTGGGCCAGGACCTGGTGGCCATGAGCGTCAACGACCTGGTGTGCTCGGGCGCGACGCCCCTGTTCTTCCTGGACTACCTGGCGGTGGGACGCCTGGACCCGGGCGAGGCCACGCAGATCGTCCAGGCGGTGCGCGGTGCCTGCCTCGACAGCGGGTGCGTGCTGCTGGGCGGTGAGACCGCCGAGATGCCGGGCCTGTACGCCGACGGGCACTTCGACATGGCCGGGTTCGCCGTGGGGGCCGTGGAGCGCGCCGAGATGCTGGGCCCCGAGCGGGTGGTGGACGGCGATGTCATCGTGGGCATCGAGAGCAGTGGAATCCACAGCAACGGGTACTCCCTGGTGCGCAAGCTCGTGGACGACGGCGCGATCACGGCGGACCCATCGCTGCTCGACCCCACGCGCCTGTACCCGGAGGACATCCACGCGCTCCGTTCGTCGGGGGTGGAGATCCACGCCGCGGCCCACATCACGGGCGGGGGCCTGCCCGAGAACCTGCCGCGTGCGATTCCGGACGGCCTGCGCCCGGTGCTGCGGCGGGGCTCCTGGCCCCAGGCCCCGGCCATCGCGCACGTGCTGGCAGCGGGCGCCGTGGACGACGACTCCGCGTGGGACACCTTCAACATGGGGCTCGGCATGTGCCTGGTGATGCCGCACGCGGCGGCCGACCGGGCGCTGTCCATGGTGCGCGGCAGCCATGTGGTGGGCCGCGTGGAGCCGGGGCCGCCTGGCCTGGCCTGGGAGGTGTGATGTACCGCGTGGCCGTGATGGTCTCGGGGACGGGATCGAACCTGCAGGCGCTGATCGACAACGTCCACCGCAACGACAAGGTGGACGCGCAGATCGTGATGGTGGTGTGCTCGAAGGAGGACGCCCCGGCGATCGCACGGGCCCGCGAGGCAGGCATCCGCGCCGAGGTGGTGACGCTCCACGCCCACGGCGGCGACCGCGCCCGTCGCGATGGCGAGGTGGTGCGCCTGCTCCGCCTGGAAGCGCCGGACCTGGTGGTCATGGCGGGGTGGATGAGCATCGTCACGCCCGTGCTGCTGGATGCCTTCCCTGACCAGGTGATCAACCTTCACCCGTCTCTGCTGCCGGCGTTTCCCGGGCTGGATGCAATCGGGCAGGCGCTGGACTGGGGCGTGCGCCTCACCGGGGTGACGGTGCACATCGCCGAGGAGGCCGTGGACGGCGGGCCGCCGATCCTGCAGGAGCCGGTGCCGGTACTGCACGGTGACACCCGCGATTCACTGGGCGCGCGCATTCACGGGGTGGAGCACCGCCTGCTCAGCCACTGCGTCACGCTGTACGCGCAGGGGCGCATTCACAGGGATCCGGCGCACCCGCGCCGGATGATCGTCGACGACGGAGGTTCATGAGGTGGCATCACGCCGCGCACTGCTGTCGGTATCGGACAAGACCGGGCTGGTGGACCTGGCCCGCGGGCTGGCCGCCGAGGGGGTGCAGCTCATCTCCACGGGCGGCACCGCGCGCACGCTGCGCGAGGCCGGCCTGGAGGTCACCGACGTGAGCGAGGTGACCGGACACCCCGAGATCATGGGCGGCCGGGTGAAGACGCTGCACCCCAGGGTGCACGGCGGCATCCTGGCCAGAAAGGACCACGCGGGCGACGACGCCGACATGACCGCGAACGGCATCGAGGCCATCGACATGGTGGTGGTGAACCTCTACCCCTTTGAGGAGGCCGCGGCCAGGGAGGGCCTGGGGCGCGCCGACGTGGTGGAGGAGATCGACATCGGCGGCCCGGCGATGGTGCGGGCCTCGGCGAAGAACCACGAGCGCGTGGCCATCGTGACCGACCCGTCGCAGTACGAGGCCGTGCTGGCCGAGGTGACGGGCGGGGGCTGGGTGGGCGAGACGACCCGGCGCGCGCTGGCCGCCGCCGCGTTCCGGAAGACGGCCGCCTATGACACCGCCATCGCTGCATGGATGGCGTCCGAGGGCGATGCGGACGAGGACTTCCCCGATCGCTTCACGGTGGGGTTCCGCAAGGAACTCGAGTGCAGCTACGGGGAGAACCCGCACCAGCGCGGCGCCTACTACTCCCAGGTGGGCGCGCCGCAGCACCTGCTGGGCGGGGTGGCCGTGCGCCACGGCAAGCCGCTTTCATACAACAACCTGCTGGACGTGGACGCGGCGCGCGGGCTGGTGGCCGAGTTCGACGACCCGGCCGTGGTGATCATCAAGCACAACAACCCGTGCGGCGTCAGCCTGGGCGACGACCTGGCATCGGCGTACCTGCGGGCGAAGGCCTGCGACCCGGTGTCGGCATTCGGCGGCGTGTACGCCGTGAACCGCACGGTAGACCTGGCGCTGGCCGAGCACCTGGCCGAGATGTTCGTGGAGGTGCTGTGGGCACCCGGCTACGACGAGGACGCCTTCGAGGTGCTTACGCGCAAGCCCAACGTGCGGCTGCTGGAGACGGGCGGGCAGGTGCGGCCGGGCAACCCGGGCGAGCCGGTGTACCGCCGGGTGCTGGGCGGCGTGCTGGTGCAGGACGCCGACGACGTGCGTGAGGGCCGCGACACGATGGGCGTGGTGACCGAGCGCGCGCCCACCGAGCAGGAGTGGACCGACCTGGTGTTCGCCTGGAAGGTGGCGAAGCACGTGAAGAGCAATGCGATCGTCTTCGCGAAGGACGGCGCCACCGTGGGGATCGGCGCCGGGCAGATGAGCCGCGTGGACTCGGTGCGCATCGCGACCTCGAAGGCCAAGGAGAACGACCTGCCCATCCAGGGCAGCGCCATGGCCAGCGACGCCTTCTTCCCGTTCCCCGATGCCCCGGTCATGGCCATCGAGGGCGGCGCCACGGCCATCGCCCACCCGGGCGGCTCGATCCGCGACGACGAGGTGATCGAGGCGGTCAACGCCCTGGGCGCGGCCATGGTGACCACGGGACACCGGCACTTCCGGCACTAGGCGGTTCCCATCTGGGCCGTCGTCATCGGGGCGCTGGCCCTGGCCTGCTGGGCGGGGGTGCTGCTGCACCCCGCCCGGCCGTGGGACCTCCGCCCCGACGATGACGGGCCTGCGCCACCCGACCCCGGCAAATGGCCCGAGGTGGGCGTGGTGATCCCGGCCCGCAACGAGGCGGATGCGATCGGGCCCACCCTTGCCGCGCTGGATCGGCAGGACTACCCGGGCGCAATGCGCGTGGTGGTCGTGGACGAGCGCTCCTCCGACGGCACGGGCCAGGTGGCACGGGCGGCGGCGCGGGCGGCCTCGCGGCGGGTGCAGGTGGTCACCGGCGCGGCGCTGCCCGATGGATGGGTGGGCAAGGTGTGGGGAATGGAGCAGGGGGTGCGGGCCCTGGAATCAGTCGGGTCGGCGCCCCCGTGGGTGCTGCTGACCGACGCCGATATCCATCATGCGCCCGATTCGCTTCGCCGGCTGGTGGCGGCAGCCATGGCGGGTGGCACCGGCCTGGAGAGCCGCATGGCACGGCTGCGCTGCCAGTCGCCTGCGGAGAAGCTGCTCATCCCGCCCTTCGTGCTGTTCTTCTTCCTGCTGTACCCCCCGCGCTGGGCGAACCGGGCCGGATCGCGCGTTGCCTCAGCCGCCGGGGGCTGCAACCTGGTGCGCCGCGACTCCCTGCGCGGTGCCGGCGGGTTCGCCGCGGTGAGTGACGCCCTGATCGACGACCTGGCGGTGGCGCGCCTGGTGAAGTTCCGGGCGGGCATGCCGACGCGGCTCGCGCTCAGCCGTGGACGCGTCACCAGCACCCGCCCGTACGACGACCTGGCATCGGTGTGGACCATGGTGCGCCGCAGCGCCTTCACGCAGCTGCGGCGGTCGTGGGTGCTGGTGGTGCTGGTGGCCCTGGCGCTGCTGCTGATGTTCGCGGGGCCGATCGCGGCGCTGGTGGCGGGCGGCATCGGCATCACCATGGGTGCCGTCCCCATGGGTGCCTGGGCACTGGGGCTGGGGCTCGCCGGGTGGCTGGCCATGGCGGTGGCCGCCGGGCCCGCCACCCGCGCGTTCGGCCTGGCCTGGCCTTGGCGGCTGGCACTGCCCATGGCGGGCCTCCTGTACGGGGCGATGACGGTGGACTCCGCACTGCGCGGCCCGCGGGGAGGCGGCTGGCGGTAGCCACCGGTTCGGCCCGGTGGGCGGGCCGGGGCGTTCTAGCCTTGACCGGGATGCGCATCCGCACCGTCATCGCCACTCTCATCCTGGGCGCGGCAACCGTGTTCGGCACGGCAGGAACCGCGGCGGCGGACATCCCCACCGGGGTGCCCGATGCGCTGTCGCCCGAGCCGCTCGATCGCGGGGCACTCATCGCCATGCCCGCCGTGTGGCAGGTGCAGGTGACCACCCGCATGCAGGCCCTGCGCACGAAGGACGGCACGGTGGTGCGCCTCCCGCAGGCGGCCCGTGAGGTCAGCCGCGAGGGCACCGCCTTCGCCGTGACCCCCAACGGCTACCTGGCCACCGCCGCGCACGTCATCCAGCCATCGGCCGATGACCTGTCGGAGGTCGCGTACTTCACGTACCTGGCGGTGTCGGGCAAGCCGCACAGCGCAGAGGTGGCCGCCCGGTGGGTGGAGGAGAACGAGCCGGTCCCGGTGGGGCTGGAGCCACTGCAGCGCGTGGTGCGACCCGCCGCCGCCGGTGCGGCCGCGAAGGTGGACCGGGGCCTGGTGCCCGAGGTGGTGGAGACCGACGAGCTGCGCGACATCGCAGTGCTGCGCGTGGCGGGCCAGCGGAACGCCCCGTCCCTGGGCCTGGACCGCGGACTGGACACGGGCACCCCCATCGCCACGCTGGGCTACGGGTCGGAGAACCCCTTCGCCACCCCGCCGCATGGCGCAATGGTGCCCTCGGTGCGCCTGGGCACCATCGGCCGCACCGGCCCGCTGGAGGACGAGCCGCTGCGCATCCTGACGTTCATCACGAACGAGGTGCAGAAGGGCGACTCGGGTGGCCCGGCGGTGGATCGCAATGGCCGGGTGCGCGGGATCGTGCTGATCAAGCGCGCCGCGGGTGGCGGAGCCATGGCACCCACCGAGCAGTTGCTGCGCGTGCTGGGGCGCGCGAACGTCCGTGGCTGGGAGGGGCGCACGCAGTTGACCTACCGCGAGGCGCTCGACCGGTTGTCACGCTTCGACCTGGATGGCGCGCGCGCCGACCTGCGGCGCACGCTGGCGAGCTACCCCGGCCATGGGTTCGCGGGGTACGAGATCGCCCGCATCGGGGACCTGCGCGAGGCCCGCCTGGCCCTTGCCGGCGAGCCGTGGTACCGCGGCGGCCTGGTGGCCGCGGGCATCACCGCGCTGCTGATCGCCGCGGTGCTGGCCGTGCTCCTGTGGAAGGCCGTCAACCGTGCCCCGGGGGTGCTGGGGCCACGCGACCGGAAGGCACCCTTCGACCAGGACGCCGATCCGCGGGACGACCCCTAGGGACTAGGCGGCGCCGGGCTCGGCACGCCCCCCGAGGTGCTCGGCGAAGAAGGCCTCCATGGCACGGTAGGCGCGCATCCGGTTGGCAGGCTTGGCGAAGCCGTGGCCCTCGTCGTCGGCCACGATGTACTCCACCGCGATGCCCCGGTCCTCGAGCGCCTGCACGATCTGATCGCTCTCGTGCTTGGTGACGCGCGGGTCGTTCGCCCCCTGGATCACCATGAGCGGCGTGGTGATGGCGTCCACCCGCGAGAGCGGTGAGCGCGCCCACATGTCCTCGCGGTCGGCCTCCACCTCCGGGTCGCCCACGAACCGGAACCAGGTGCTGGCGAGGAAGGGCCGCCAGTAGTCGGGGAACGACCGGACCAGCGTGACCAGGTTGGACGGCCCCACGAAACTGACGGCCGCGCGGAACCGGTCAGGCGTGAAGGTGACGCCCACCAGGGTGGCGTAGCCGCCGTAGGAGCCGCCGTAGATGGCGATGCGATCCGGATCGGCCACGCCCTCGACCACGGCCCAGTCGACCGCATCGATGAGGTCGTCATGCATCTTCCCTGCGAACTCGCGCTCGGCCGCATGCATGAAGTGCTTGCCAAAGCCCGTGGATCCGCGGTAGTTCACCTGCAGCACGGCGTAGCCGCGGTTGGCGAGGAACTGGGCCACGCCGTCGTACCCCCAGGCATCGCGGCTCCACGGACCGCCATGCACGTAGAGCACCATCGGCAGCCCGGTGGGCTCGAGCCCGCGTGGCGCGGTGAGGTAGCAGTACATCGTGAGCCCGTCGCGCGTCGCGATCTGCACGGGGCGCATGGGTGAGAGATCGTCCGGCGAGAGCCAGGGGCGCGGGCGGAAGAGGAACTCGCTCTCCCCCGTCTCACGGTTGAACAGGTACGTGGCCCCGGGGTCCACGTCACTGTCGAAGGCCACCGTCCACATCGTCTCGTCGGCATCGCTGCCGGTGATGCGCGGGTCGCCGTCGGCGATCTGCCGCACCTTCTCGAAGTCGCGGGCGAAGCGGTCGTCGAAGGCGTGCACCACGAGGCGATCCCGCAGGTAGGCGGCCCCCAGCAGCGTGCGGTCCCGGTCGCTGATGATGGGCATGCCGAGGTCGGCCACCTCGTCCTCGTCGATCACCGTCTCCGCGCCGGTGGCGACGTCGATGGCCACCAGCCGCGAGCGATCGCTGCCGCGGGCGCTGCCCACCCACATCACGCCGCCATCGGAATCGAACCCGTAGGGCTGGCCGCCGTCCTCGTTGTCGAACTCGGCCAGCACGCGGAAGTCGTCCTGCTCGGTGTCGCGCACCAGCAGCTCGTAGTCGCCTGTGGGGGTCTGCGCGTAGGCACCGAGCACTGCGCCGTGGCGGTCGGCCACCCAGCCGATGATGTTGCCGGGGTTCTCCGCCACGGGCGTGAGGGCGCCGGTTGCCAGGTCGAGCCGCTCCACGTCGAACACCGAGCGGTCGCGCCGGTTGGTGCTGACGATGATCTGGCCGGGAGTGGCCCTGGGCACCGACACGATGCTCGCGCGCGCGCCGTCGAAGGGCGTGAGGTCGCGCGCCGTGCCGTCGCCGGCAACGTCCACCATCATCACGTGGTGGTTCTCATCCCCTCCCTGGTCCTTGCTGTACAGGATGTGCTTCGAGTCGCGGGTCCACGAATACCCCATCACGCCGCGGTCGGTGTCGCGGGTCACCGGCACGGCCTCACCACCCGCGATGGGCCGCACCCACACGTTCAGCAGGCCGTCGAGCGGCGCGAGCCACGAGAGCATGGTGCCGTCGGGCGACGGCTTGGCCAGGGCGCGCTCGGGGTTGTCGAAGAACTCGCCGAGCGGGATGAGGCGGGGCTGTGTCATGGCGTGAACACTGGCACCCCAACAGGCGCATTGCGGCGCGATCGGCGCACCTCGCGCGTGCACCGCTTCCATACGTTCGGCCACATGCCGCCAACGTATCGAGAGGTTCGCCACGCCCTGCGCGCTGCGGGATGGGCCCCGACGCGACAGCGTGGCTCCCACGAGGTGTGGGTCAGCCCCGGCGGTCGATCGCGCGTGACCGTGGCGGGCAAGGACTCCACTACAGTCATGCGCGGAACTCTTGCGGCAATCCGGCGCCAGACGGGATTGGAGGATCTTCGATGAAGGAGTACCTCGTGATCTATGAGCAGGGCGACGACAGCACGTGGGGCGCGTACTGCCTCGACCTTCCCGTCTACGCCGGCGCTGGCACCCGTGAGGAGACCGCCGCATTGATGCGCGAGGCCCTTGCCGGGCACATCGAGGCGCTGCGCGAAGCCGGCATGGCGGTTCCCGAGCCCATGCACCAGGCCGAGTTCATCGCCGCCTAGCCGGCCGGCACATACCGCCGCTGCTCGACCCCCGACGGGAATGCGCGTGACGCCTCCAGGCTGAGCCGGTCCCGTTGGTCCGCCCCCGCGAGCAGGGGGATTCCATCCCCGAGATCGACGGGGATCACCGTGACGATGAACTCGTCGATCAGTCCGGCATCGAGCAGTTGCCGGATCAGCTGACCGCCGTCCACGTACACGTCCCGCCGACCGGCCACCTCCCGGGCCTCGGCGAGCATCGCCTCCGGCGTGCCTGACACCGCCCGCACGCTGGGCTCCACGGGATCGAGCGGCCGCGTGGTGGCCACCAGCACGGGCGTGTCGCCATACGGCCAGCCGGTGCCGAAGCCCTCGACGACGTCGTAGGTGCGGCGGCCCATGAGGATCGCCCCCACCCCGGCCATGAACTGCTCATAGCCGTAGTCCTCCCCGGCGTGGCCGTCAGGCAGCCAGGAGAGATCGTCATCGACCCCCGCGATGAAGCCGTCCCGCGAGGTGGCAATGAACACGCGAATCACGCGCGCCACTGTGCCACAGGGGGGAGGGACTGTCCCCTTGCTAGCGTCGGGCGCGTGGACGACCGGCCGCTTGTCATCGCGCTGTGCCCCGACCTCATGATGCGGTCACGCATCGAGAGCGGGCTGGACATCGCCGGGTACCGGCTGCGGGTTGCCGGCGGGCCCACGCGGCTCATGGAGGCACTGGGCGAGGACACGCCGGCCTGCATCCTCGTTGACCTCGAGGCCGGCGGCGGCGCGATCGCCGTGATCGAGGCCCTCCGCGCCGACCCGGCATCGCGCGATATCCCACTGGCCGCCTTCGCCGGACACACCAATACCGAACTGCTCGATCGGGCACGCGTGGCGGGTGCAGATCCCGTGGTGGCGCGGGGGCAGGCGGCCATCAGCACCGGGTCGGTCGTGGATTCCGCACGGGCGGCGGTTTCACCGAACGCCGATGCGCGATAGCCTGAGCCCTACGTGAAGAACGCTGGCCTCTACCTACCGGCCCTCCGTGATGGCGTCGTGATCTTCGACGGCGGGATGGGCACGCAGATCCAGGCACGCGACCTCACCGCCGATGACTACGGGGGCGGGGCGTTGGAAGGTGCCGTGGATTACCTCTCCATCACGCGTCCCGACCTGATCGAGGAGATCCACCGCGCGTACCTCGAGGCGGGTGCGCAGGCGGTGGAGACCAACTCGTTCCAGGCCACCGCCCTGCGCCTGGAGGAGTGGCAACGGCCCGACGGCGGCAATCTGGCCGAGTTCGTCACCGACATCAACGTCGCCGCAGCGGGCAACGCCCGTCGCGCATGCGACGACTTCGAGGCGGCCGACGGCATCCCCCGGTTCGTCATCGGCTCCATCGGGCCCACCGGCATGCTGCCCGGCACCGACGACCCCAAGCTGTCGGGCATCACTTTCGATGAGCTGGCGCAGCAGATCCGCGTGCAGGCCGCGGGCCTGATGCAGGGCGGCGCCGACGTGCTGCTGATCGAGACCCAGCAGGACATCCTGGAGACGCGCGCGGCCATCCACGGAATCCGGCTGGCGTTCGACGACCTCGGCGCCAGCGTGCCGATCCAGGCGCAGGTGGCGTTCGACCAAACCGGGCGCATGCTGCTGGGCACGGACGTGGGCGCGGTCGTCACCATCCTCGAGGGCATGGGTGCCGATGTGATCGGCACCAACTGCTCCGTCGGCCCCGAGCACCTGCGCGAGCCGGTGTCGTACATGTGCAGCCATTCGCGGAAGCCCATCTCCGTGGTGCCGAACGCGGGACTCCCCCGGAACGTGGGCGGCGAGGCGCACTACGACCTGGGCCCGGACGAGATGGCCGCGCAGATGGCCGCGATGGTGCGCGACTACGGGCCCAACGTGGTGGGTGGCTGCTGCGGCACCACGCCCGACCACATCCGCGCGCTCGTCGCCGCGCTGCGGGATGTGACCCCACACGCGCACGAGGTGACCGCCGAGCCACGGATCGCCAGCGCCATGCGGGGCGTCGACCTGGGGCAGGAGCCCCGCCCCACCATCGTGGGTGAGCGCGTCAACACACAGGGCAGCCGCAAGATCAAGGAGATGATCCTCGCCGACGACTTCGACGGCGCCCTCGCCGTGGCCCGCGAGCAGGTGGAGTTCGGCGCCCACGTCCTGGACGTGTGCGTGGCCCTCACCGAGCGCACCGACGAGGCCGAGCAGCTGGCCATCCTCGCGAAGAAGCTGGCCATGGGCGTCGAAGCGCCCCTGATGATCGACAGCACCGAGCCCGACGCCATCGCCGCCGCGCTGGATACCTACCCCGGTCGGGCGATCGTGAACTCCATCAACATGGAGAACGGTCGCGAGCGCATCGAACGCGTGGTGCCCATCGTGAAGAAGCACGGTGCCGCGGTGGTCGCGTTGACGATCGACGAGGACGGCATGGCCAAGACGCCCGAGGCCAAGCTCGCCGTCGCCCGGAAGATCCACGACATCGTGGTGGATGAGTACGGGCTGCCCCCCGAGAGCCTCATCTTCGATGCGCTCACGTTCACACTGGCCACGGGCGAGGATGAGTACCGCGATTCCGGCGCCGCCACCATCGAGGGCATCAGGCTCATCAAGGAGAACCTGCCGGGCGTCTACACCAGCCTCGGCGTGAGCAACGTGTCGTTTGGGCTCACCCCGCCGGCGCGCGCCACGCTGAACAGCGTGTTCCTGGCGCGGGCGGTGGACGCCGGACTCGACCTAGCGATGATCAACCCCACGCACAACCGTCCGCTGGGGGAGATCCCCGCCGACGAGGTGGAGTTGGCCGACGACCTGATCTTCGCGCGCCGCGAGGACGCCCTGCCGCGCTTCATCGCCAAGTACGAGGGCGTGGAGGCCGAGGCCGCACCGGACCCCGCCGCGCGCTTCGAGGGCCTGCCGCCCGACGAGATCATCTTCGAGCGCATCCTGCACCGCGTACCCGAGGGCGTGGAGGAGGACATCGACGCCGCGCTCGACCAGCGTGGAGGACGCACCAACGACCCGGCCATCGCCGTGCTGAACGAGGTGCTCCTGCCCGCAATGAAGGAGGTGGGCGACCGCTTCGGCCGGGGTGAACTCATCCTGCCCTACGTGCTGCAGAGCGCCGAGGTGATGAAGAAGAGCGTGGCCCACATCGAGCAGTTCCTCGACCAGGTGGAGGGCTACACCAAGGGCACGGTCATCATGGCCACCGTGTTCGGCGACGTGCACGACATCGGCAAGAACCTCGTGGGCACCATCCTCAAGAACAACGGCTACACGGTGCACGACCTGGGCCGGCAGGTCCCCGTGACGGCCATCATCGACGCTGCCGAGGAGCACGGCGCCGATGTGATCGGAGTGTCGGCGCTTCTGGTGAGCACCAGCAAGCAGATGCCCCTGTTGGTGCAGGAGCTGGCCGTGCGCGGCATGGACTACCCCGTGCTCATCGGCGGAGCCGCCATCAACCGCCAGTTCGGGCGGCGCACGCTCTTCCTGGAGGATGGTGACCCGTACGCCGGTGGGGTGTTCTACTGCAAGGACGCCTTCGACGGGCTGTCCGCGGTGGACCGCCTGCAGGACCCCGACGATCGCCCGGTGTTCCGCCAGGAGCAGTTGGACGAGGCGCGTGAGAGCGCCGAGAAGGTCACCGAGGCCAAGGCGCGGCCGCGTCCGGCGGCCGAGCCGGTGCAGCTCGACGAGGCCCCTGTTCCCGGCCCGCCGTTCTGGGGCGCCGTGCGCGTGACGGACTTCGATGTGGACGAGATGTTCGCCCGCATGGACGAGAAGTCGCTCTACAAGATGTCGTGGGGCGGGCGTGGACAGGATGACGCCGAGTTCCAGCGCATCGTGCGCGAGGAGTTCGAGCCCCGGCGCGCCGACATGGAGAGGCGCTCCATCGAGGAGGGCTGGATCGTCCCGCGGGCCACCTACGGCTACTTCCCCGCCGGTCGCGACGGCGACGCCGTGGTGGTGTTCGACCCGGAGACGGGGGACGAGGCCGCCCGGTTCGACTTCCCGCGCCAGGATGAGGGGCGCCTGCTGTGCCTGGCCGACTACGTGCGCCCCGTGGATTCCGGAGTGCGTGATGTCATCGCGCTGCAGGCCGTGACCGTGGGGCAGGAGGCCACCGAGTACCTGGACCGCCTGCAGGCGGAGGAGGAGTACACCGAGGCGTACTTCGCCCACGGGCTCGCCGTGGAAGCCGCCGAGGGCATGGCCGACCTGGTGCACGCGCGCATCAAGCGCGAACTCGGCCTGGGCACCGACCAGGGCCGGCGGTACTCATGGGGCTACCCGGCCTGCCCGGACATCGAGCAGCACGTGGACGTGCTGCGCCTGCTGGCGCCGCACCCCGACGAGATGGGCATGGGCCTCACCAGCGCATTCCAGCTCACCCCCGAGCAGAGCACGGCGGCGATCATCATGCATCACCCACAGGCCACCTACTTCTCGGCACGGCGCCGAAACCGCCTGCCGGAGGGCGCCGCCTAGCCCCCGGGGTCAGTCGGGGTCGCTCTGCTGCTTCGACAACCACAAGCGCGCCATCCGGGTGCCCTCGCACATGGCCTCCAGCTTGGCCTGCACGACGTCCTCGGGCACCGGGGACAGGTCGGGGGCCGCCACCCAGATGGCCGACGCCCGGCCCCCACGGGCGGCCTCCAGCACCACGCGCGCCACGTCGTTCGCGTTCTCCGCGGGACGGTCGGCCGATACCGCGACCACCACCTGCTCATCCGGGCGGAAGGCATATGCACCAAGGGGTACCGGACCATCCGTGGCCACCATCCGTGCCCCGGCGGCCACCAGGGCGTCCACATCCGCCCCACGCGCGAGCACCGGACGGAACGGCACCGCGGCCACGGCCTCCTGCACTATCTCCGGGTGATCCACCTCGGCACCGGTGGTGATGACGTCGAGTCCTGCGCGCTCGAGGCGCGCGGCCCACTCCCCGGGCTGCGGGAGGGGCCCCGCGCACACCGTGGCCAGCACCGGAACGTTGATCCCGGCCATCTCCAGTTCATCCCGCCGCATGGGCCGACGCTACCAGCGGTACGAATGGCCCTTGCCCCGGAACCCCGTACACCGGGCCGAACAGGTACTTTTACGCGGCTGAATAACCCCATCGGAGGGATTGCATGAGCAACGGCAGCGGCCCCGTCGGCCTGGACGCCCACGGCATCACCACCTCGGGCACCATCCACTGGAACCCCACGACGGAAGAGATCTACGAGCACGCCCTCCGCCGCGGCGAGGGGGAGATCTCGGCCGGCGGTCCCCTCCTGGTGAACACCGCTCCCAACACCGGGCGGTCCCCCAAGGACAAGTTCACCGTCAAGGAGCCCGGCAGCGACGACCGCGTGTGGTGGGGCCCCAACCAGCCCATCTCCCCCGAGCACAATGCGCACCTGCGCAAGGACCTGGTGTCATGGCTGTCGGACGGCCGTGAGCTGTTCGTCCTGGACGCCTTCGCCGGCGCCCACCCCGAGCACCGCCTGCCGCTGCGCCTGGTGAGCGATTCCGCGTGGCACACGCTGTTCGCCCGCACAATGTTCATCCCGGCATCGCCCGAGGAGATCGCCGTGCACCAGCCGCGCGCGGTCATCCTGCACGCGCCCGAGTTCAAAGCCGACCCGTCCACGCACGGCACCAACGCCAGCGGGTTCGTCACCCTCAATCTGACCGAGCTCGAGATCCTCATCGGCGGCACGCGCTACGGCGGTGAGATCAAGAAGTCGATCTTCACCCTGATGAACGACCGCCTGCCCGAAGAGGGCATCCTCTCGATGCACTGCTCGGCCAACGTGGCCGACGACGGCCGCGTTGCGGTGTTCTTCGGGCTCTCGGGCACCGGCAAGACCACGCTGTCGACCGACCCCGAGCGCCGCCTCATCGGTGACGACGAACACGGCTGGGCCGACGACGGCGTGTTCAACATCGAGAACGGCTGCTACGCGAAGATCATCAACCTCTCGGCCGAGGCCGAGCCGGAGATCTTCGCCACCACCCACCACTTCGGCACCGTGGTGGAGAACGCCGTGGCCAACCCCGCCACCCGCGTGCTTGACCTGGACGACGACAGCATCACCGAGAACACCCGCGCCGCCTACCCGCTCACGCAGATCCCGGGGTCGGTCCCGGAGAAGCGCGCGGGCATCCCCAGCACCGTCGTGATGCTCACAGCAGACGCCTTCGGCGTGCTGCCCCCCATCGCCCGCCTCACGCCCGAGCAGGCGATGTTCCACTTCCTCTCCGGCTACACCGCCAAGCTGGCCGGCACCGAGGTGGGCGTCACCGAGCCGCAGACCACGTTCAGCACCTGCTTCGGCGCACCGTTCCTGCCGCAGAGGCCGAACGTGTACGCCGAGATGCTGGGCGAGCGCCTCGCCAGCACCGGCGCGACCGCCTACCTCGTCAACACCGGATGGACGGGCGGCCAGTACGGCGTGGGCTCGCGCATGCCCATCAAGGCCACCCGCACGCTGGTGCGCGCCGCCATCAACGGCGAGCTCGACACGGCGGAGACCCGCCAGGACCCGATCTTCGGCCTTCACGTGCCGGTGAGCGTCACCGGCGTGGACCCGAAGCTGCTCGACCCCATCCAGACCTGGCCGGACCCGGCGCAGTTCGAGGAGACGGCCAAGAAGCTCGCGGCCGCCTTCCGCGAGAACTTCCAGCAGTACACGTCGATGGTGAGCCCCGAGGTCGTGGCCGCGGGGCCGATCGCCTAGCGACTACCGCGCGAACGAGGACACCGTGGCCAGGTTGATGGCCACGGTGTCCTCGATGCGCCGGCCGTAGCCCCCGGCCAGCAGCACGCACACGGGCACCCCGGCCGCACGCATGCGGTCCCGCACCATCCGGTCGCGCTCGGCCAGGCCTGCCTGCGTCACCGCCAGGCGACCCAGCCGATCGTCCTCATACGGGTCCGCCCCGGCCAAATAGATGCACAGGTCCGGTGCGCCCCGGGCAAGGGCGGCCGGCAGCAGGCGCCCCAGCGCCTCCAGGTAGGCGTCGTCGCCCGTGCCATCCGGCAGGTCCTCCTCCACGTCGCCCGGCACCCTGCGGAATGGATAGTTCGCCCCGCCGTTGATGCCGGCGCAGGTGGTGAGCGGGTCCGGGCCCAGGAGCGCATTCGTGCCGTCACCCTGATGGACGTCCAGGTCCACCACCAGCACACGTCGCACGGTGCTGTCCCCGCGCAGGCGCCGAACCGCCACCGCGACATCGTTGAACGTGCAGAACCCCCGGCCCGATGCCGCGAAGGCATGGTGCGTGCCCCCACCCAGGTTCACCGCCGCACCCTCCACGCAGGCGGCGCGGGCGGCAGCGAGGGTGGCACCCACGCTCCTGCGCCCGCGCTCCACGAGCTGCGGCGACCACGGCAGCCCCAGGCCACGCTGCTCGCGGTCGGTCAGGCGCCCATGCGCGACGCGCTCGAGATAGCGGGGATCATGGGCCAGGAGCAGATCCGCGTCGTCCGCGGGTGGCGCCTCCAGGACCTCGGCCAGCCCCGTGGACTCAATGGCCTCGCGGAGCATCCGGTAGCGCCCCAGCGGGAAGCGGTGGCCCTCCGGCAGCGGATAGGTGAACCGATCATGCGCAAACGCCCGCATCACGGGGCGCTCACGCGCCGCGGAAGTCGGGGTCCCGCTTCTCGCGGAAGGCCCCGAGGCCCTCGGCGATGTCGTCGCTGGCGAACGCCCGGTCACGCCACTCGTCGGCAACCGCCTCCGCCCGCGCAGGATCGGGGTCATCCTCGATCGCCCGGATGATGGACCGCATGCCGGCCACGGCAATGGGGCCATTGGCGGCAATCGCCCGGGCATCGGCCATCGCGAGCGCACGCAGTTCCAGGCGGTCCACCACCCGGTTCACAAGGCCGATGCGGCGTGCGGCCTCGGCATCAATGGGTCGGCCGGTCAGGAACAGCTCCCGGGTGGCCGGGGCACCGATCACCCGCACGAACCGCCGGATGCCCGGTGCCGCATAGACCCACCCCAGGCGTGCCGGGGGCATGCCGAGCCGGGCCCCGCGGGTGGCGAGCCGCCAGTCCGCAGCCATGGCGATCTCCAGCGCCCCGCCGAACGCATTGCCGTTGAGCGCCGCGATCACCGGCACGGGGCAGTCCTCCACCGCGTCGGCGACGCGGCCCAGCAGTCGCTCGCCCGTGCGGACCGCGTCCGTGAGGGCCGCGCCATCACGGGCCTGCAGGTCCACACCGCCGGAGAAGTTGCGGTCGCCTGCACCGGTCAGCAGCACGGCCCGGGCGCCCTCCAGCGCATCCGCCGACAGTGCCGCGACCAGCGCATCCAGCATCGGGTCGTCCAGGCTGTTGGCCCGCGACTCGTTCGTGATGGTGACGACGGCCACCCACCCGTCGCGCACGGTGTCGATACGACCCGCGCTCACCGGGTGCGCGCCAGGTGGTCCCGCATGGCCGCGGTCACCAGGTCCGGGGCCTCCTGCTGCGCCCAGTGGCTCACGCCCTCCAGCATCACCACCTCGAGGGGGCCCTCCACCTTGGTGATGGAGCGCTCGAGCAGGAGCGGGGTCATGTAGGCGTCGGCGTCCGCCCACATGATGGTGGTGGGCACCGTCACGGGCGGCAGGTCGGGCGGCGGCTTCAGCCAGTTCCCCGGGGGGATGTTGGCGCGGTAGTACTCGAGCGCCGCGGTCATGGCCCCCTCACGCATCAGGGCATCGGTGAACACCCGGCGCTCCTCGTCACCGAATGTCCCCGGTGCAGCGGTGTCGAACACGAAGGCCGAGAGGTTCGCCGCACCGTCCTTCAGCAGCCACTCCTCGGCCACGCCCTCGAACTGGAAGAGCAGCATGTACCAGCTCTTCTGCTGCTGCTCGGGCACCTGACGGCACTCCGCGCTGGCGACCGGATGCGGGGCGTTCAGGATCATCAGCGAGCGGACCGTGTCGGGCATCAGCGCCGACGTGGCCCAGCACAGGCTGCCGCCCCAGTCGTGGCCCGCGAGGTGCGCGTATCCGTGCCCCAGGGCGTTGATGAGCCCCACCACGTCGCCCACCAACTGGGGGAAGGCATAGGCATCAGTCCCCGTCGGCCGGTCGCTCTCCCCGTAGCCGCGCAGATCCGGGACGATCGCGCGATAGCCATCCGCGGCGAGCGCCGCGGCCTGGTGGCGCCATGAGTACCCCATCTCCGGGAACCCGTGCCACATGATCACCGGCTCGCCATCGTCGGGCCCCATGAACTGCACCGACAGCACGGCCCCACCGCAGTCGATCCGCTCGCGGCGTGCGCCCGGGATGTCGCCGTTCACGTGTCGAGCGCCGCCAGGTCGAGCATGTCGGCCACCACGCGGTCGAAGCCGATGCCGGCGACCTCGGCGGCCTTGGGCAGCAGGCTGGTGTCGGTCATGCCCGGGATGGTGTTGACCTCCAGCACCCACAGGCGGCCCTCATCGTCGAGGATGAGGTCCACGCGGGCAATGCCCCGGCACGCGAGCGCATGGGCGGCAGCGATGCTGACGGCGGCGGCCTCCTGCACCGTGGCCTCGTCCAGGTCCCGCGGCGGGCGCAGTTCGGTCTCGCCGGGCGTGTAGCGCGCCTCGAAGTCATAGAAGTCATGCCCCAGCGGGACGGCCTCGATGACCGGCAGCGCCCACGGGTCGCGGGCCATCACCACGCTCACGGCCAGTTCACGCCCCGGGACGAACCGCTCCACCAGCACGCGGTCGTCGAACCCCATGGCGTTCAGGATCGCGCCGCCCAGGTCACCCGGCTCGCGGACGATCGAGATGCCCAGCGCCGACCCCTGCCGCGCCGGCTTCACGCACAGCGGCAGGCCCAGCGCCTGCTGGATCTCGGGCAGCGCCTCGGCGGCGCCCATCTTGCTGAAGGCCTCCTTCGAGAAGGCATAGCCGTGCGGGGTGGGCACGTCCGCGGCGCGGAACAGGGCCTTGGACACCACCTTGTCCATGGCCCGCTCGCTGGCCAGCACGCCCGACCCGGTGTAGGGGATCTTCAGGATCTCGAGGATCTCCTGCACCGTGCCGTCCTCCCCGCCACGCCCATGCAGCGCGATGAACGCCACCTCCGGTCGCGCGTCGCGGAGCGCGCGCACCAGGTGCTGATCGGCATCGATGGGCACCACCTCGTGCCCCAGCCGGCCCAGTGCCAGTTCCACGTTGGTGCCCGAGCGCAGCGACACCTCGCGCTCCAGCGAGGGACCGCCCTTGAGGACGGCAACGCGGCTCATCGTGCGCCGGGGTTGAGGGCCTGGTGCAGGGCGATGAAGTCGGTGACCACGTCACCCAGCCGCCCGATGCCCTCGGTGATCATGCTCTCGGGCACGCCCGAGAAGTTCAGCCGCATGGAGTTCCGGCCGCGGCCGTCGAGGAACGCACCCTCGCCGGGCACGAACGCCACCTGGCGCTCCAGGGCCTTGGCCTGCAGCGCGGTGGTGTCGAGGAAGTCCGGGAGCGTGGCCCACACGAACAGCCCGCCGCGCGGGCGGGTCCAGGTGGCGCCCTCCGGGAAGCGGGCCTCGAGGGCCGACAGCATGGCGTCGCGCCGGCTGCGGTAGATGCCGGTGACCCGGGCAACGTGCTCGCGGTAGTCGTAGCGGCGCAGGTACTCGGTGACGAACCGCTGCGTGAGGGTGCTGGAGCAGAGATCCGCGGCCTGCTTGCCCAGGTTCATCTTGCGCAGCACCTGCGGGGGCGCCACCGCCCAGCCCACGCGCACGCCCGGCGCGAGGATCTTCGAGAACGTCCCCAGGTACACCACCCACCCGGCGCCATCGTCCAACTCGTACAGGGTGGGGAGCGGATCCCCCTCGAACCGGATCTGCCCGTAGGGGTTGTCCTCGATGATCAGCAGCCCCACCCGGTGCGCGAACTCCACCAGGCGCTCGCGGCGCTCCCGCGACATGGTGACGCCTGCGGGATTCTGGAAGTTCGGGATGGTGTAGAGGATCTTGGGCGGGCGGCCCTCAGCGGCCAGCCGGTGATAGGCCTCTTCCAGCAGGTCCTCGCGCATGCCGTCGTCATCCATGGGCACATGGGTCACGTCGGCGCCGTACGCCGTGAAGCACGGTGCAGCGCCCGGGTACGTGGGGCCCTCGGCCAGCACCGGGTCACCGCGGTTCACGAAGGTGCGGATGCTGAGGTCGATGGCCTGCTGCCCGCCCGTGGTGATGAGCACGTCGTCCGCGCGGGCGCGCGCGCCCTCATCGGCCATCACCGACACGATCTGCTCCCGCAGGTCGCCCATGCCGTCGGTCGGTCCGTACTGCAGCGATGCCGCGAGGAAGTCCGTGCCGATCTCCCCGACGATCTCGTCGAAGATCTCGCGCGGGAACGTCTCGGTGTCGGGCAGCCCGCCGGCCAGCGAGATGATGTCGGCCTTCTCGGTGATGGCCATCAGGTCGCGCATCACCGACGACGTCGTGCCCGACGCCAGCGCCGAGAACCGGGAGTCGTACCGGGCCGCGTCAGCGGGTCCGACGAGCGGCGTCTGCGGGGGCATCGGGGCCCCTGTGCCTGTGTTGTCGGTCACGTCACTGGTGCTCATGGGATAGGGCCCACCGGGGCTGTGCAAGATGATACGCCGCGGCGGCGCCCGCACCTGCCGCGCACGTGACGACCGCACGCAGGAGGCCGCACCCCCTCTGATAGCCTCACCCGCCTTGCCTGCGAACCAGACACCGGCGAGCGGGCGTTCACCGCTCGCGATGCTCCGCCTTCCCGACCCCCGCCGGGTGGCGCGATCCGACTGGCTGCAACTGGCCAAGTTCCTGGCCGTCGGCCTGTCCGGCTATGCGGTCAACCTGCTGGTGTTCTGGCTGGCCACGGCGGGCGGGATGCATTACATCCCCGCGGCGACCGTCGCATTCGTGGTCGCGTGGCTCAACAACTTCCTGCTCAACCGCCACTGGACCTTCCGCGCAGCCGGCGAGGGCCTCATGGCCCAGGGGGTGCGCTACCTGCTGGTGTGCCTGGTGGCGCTGGGCGCGAACCTCATCATCCTGCACGTGCTGGTGGATGCCGGGCTCGGCGAGCTGTACGCCCAGGCCATCGCCATCATCCTCGTGACGCCGCTGAACTACCTGCTCAGCCGGCGCTGGTCCTTCCGCTAGGCGGCCGGACGGGCCCATGATCGGTCGGCGCGGCTCCGTGGTGATCGCGCTCGCCGCCGCCGCGACGCTGGCGCTGCCCCTCGCCGCCGCGGCACAGCAGGCGCCGGGGCCGGGCATTGCGGTCACCACGCCATCCGAGGCGCTCGCCGCCGCGGGGGGCGTCATCGACGGGGTGGCCGAAGGCGCGGCCGACCTGCGCGAGCAGGTAGCGGGCCGCGACCAGACCGACCGGGCGGACACGCCGTACTCCCCGGCCCTCTCGCGCGATGAGGCCATCTCGCTGGCGGAGGCCGACCCGCGCCTGGCCGCATGGGTGGCCGACCACCCCATCCGGCGGACCACCGCCGAACTGCAGGAGAAGGACCGCCGCTGGAAGGTCTCGTTCGTGGGTGGCACCGCCGATGACGAGGCGGTCGAGGCCGAGGTGTACGTCGCGGACGAGACCGGCGACATCGCCGAGGTGCGGACCGGGCCACAGGTGGCCTGGATGATGGCCCGGGGCTACGAGGGGGCCTTCGGGCGGGCGGTGAACCGGTGGCGCATCTGGATTCCGCTGTCGCTGGTGTTCCTGCTGGTGCTGCTACCCATCACGCGGCCACGCCACCTGCTCTCCTGGCGCACCCTCGACCTGCTCGCGCTGCTGTCGTTCACCGTGTCGTGGGCATGGTTCAACGAGGGCGACATCTTCACGTCGGTGCCGCTGCAGTACCCGCCGCTGCTGTACCTGCTGGCGCGCATGGCATGGATCACGGTGCGCCGGGCACGCGTGCGGCGGGCGACGCCGGATGCCAACCCCGGGGACAGTCCCTCCCCCGGGGGCCCGGGCCGCGCTCCCGGACTGCCCGGGTGGATGCCGGCGTGGCTGCTGGTCACCGTGCTCATCGTGCTCATGGCCCTGCGCTGGGGCCTGAACGGCCTGAACAGCAATGTGATCGACGTGGGCTATGCGGGGGTGATCGGCGCCGACCTGATCGTCCATGGCGAGACGCCCTACGGGAACTTTCCCTCGGACTGCGGGCAGTGCGACACCTACGGCCCCCTGAACTACCTGGCGTACGTGCCATTCGAGGCCGCCATGCCCTACACGGGGAAGTGGGACGATCTCCCCGCCGCGCACGGCGCCGCGGTGCTCTTCGACGGCCTCACCCTGCTCGCGCTGCTGGTGCTGGGGTGGCGCCTTGCCGGACGACGCATGGGGCTGACATTCGCCATCGCATGGGCGGCGTTCCCGTTCACGGCCTTCACGCTGTCGAGCAACTCCAACGACGCCCTCATCGCCGCGTGCGTGGCGTGGGGGCTGGTACTGGCCGCGCGGCCCCTGGGCCGCGGGGCCATGATCGGGCTCGGGGTGGCCGCGAAGGTCGCCCCGGCGATCCTGGTGCCCCTATGGGCGCGCCACCCGTTCCCGCGCCGCGACCCGGCCTCCGGGCCCCGGCGCCTGCTGGCCTATCTGGGTGGGCTGGCCCTCGCGGCGCTGCTCACGGGATGGGTGCTGTTCCTCGATGGCACCGACGGCATCCGCGCGTTCTGGTCGCGCACCATCGGATACCAGGCCGACCGCGAATCACCCTTCTCCATCTGGGGCCAGTACGACGGGCTGCGCCCCGTGCACATCGCGGTGGGCGTGCTGGTGGTACTGGCGGCGCTGCTGGTGCTCCGGTGGCCCCGCCGCCTGGACATCGTCCAGTGGGCCGCCATCTCGGCGGCGCTACTGATCGGCTTCGAGTTGGTGCTCACCCATTGGTTCTACCTGTACATCCCGTGGTTCCTCCCCCTGGTGATCCTGGTGGTGGTGCCCGACTGGCCGGACCCGGACCCGCAGCCCAACCCGCCCGATGGGCGACTGATGGCCGCGACGCGGCGGATGCTCCGACGGGGCTCCCGAAGCGCCGCGCCCGCCGGGGGTGATGCCTGATGCGCCACGACGCCCTGCTGGAGCGGTGGCTGCCGTGGATCATGGGCATCGCCGCCGTGCTGGTGTGGGTGGGCCCCATGCAGTGGGTCAACGCCTCGGTGGCCCAGATCTCCGACATCCCGGTGTACGAGGAGGCCTACCGCCAGATGTCCGGCGGGGCACTGCCCTACCGGGACTTCGCCCTGGAGTACCCCCCGCTTGCCGCGGCGCTCTTCTGGTTCGCGGGCGTGCTGCCCGGTGGGTACGCGGCGTCATTCTCGTTCCTCATGATGATCGCCCTGGTGCTCACGGTGGTGCCCGTGACCCTCACCGCGCGTGCGCTCGGGCTGAGCACCGCTCGCCAGGCCGCCGCGGGGGTGATCACGGCGTTCATCCCCGTGCTGCTGGGCGGCCTCGTATCCACACGGTTCGACCTGGTCCTGGCAGCCCTGATCGCGTGGATCCTCTGGGCCGTGGTGACCGACCGCATGACGGCCGCCTGGCTGCTGCTGGGCGCCGCCGTGCTGGTCAAGCTCGTGCCCCTCGCGTTCATCCCCGCACTGGTGCTGGTGCACGCCCGCAGGCATGGTGGCCGCGATGTCCTGCGCGGCGCGCTGTCCGGGCTTGCCCTGGTGGCCCTGGTGCTCGTTCCGCTCGCGCTCGTGGCGCCCTCGGGCCTGTGGGACAGCGTGGCCTACCACCTGGACCGCCCCCTGCAGTTGGAGTCCACCGGATCCGCGTACCTCATGGGGATGCGCCTGCTGGCCGGTATCCCCCTGTCCGTGGACACCTCATTCGGCTCGCAGGGCCTGCAGGGCGACGCACCCGATCTCATGGCCCTGCTCTCGAGCATCCTGCTGGTGGTGCTGGTGCTGGCCATCGCGCTCACCGTTCAGCGGCTGCTGGTGACGCAACCCCCGTCCGCCGATTCCGCGATCTTCGTCGCCGGCATCGCGGCCACCGCCGTGGCCCTGCTGGTGGCCGGGAAGGTGCTGTCCCCGCAGTTCCTCGCCTGGATCATCCCCGCAGCCGTGCTGGTGGGTGGCCGCTTCGGGTGGGGCGCCACCATCACCTCGGCACTGGCTCTGCTGCTCACCCAGTCGTACTTCCCGCAGGCGTACTGGGATCTGGTGGCGCTGCAGCAACCGGAGATGGGGCTGCTGGTGCTGCGCAATGCGGTGCTGATCGCGCTGCTGGCACTGACATGGCCCCGGCCCGGGATGGAAGAGCCGTTGCCGGGTGATCCGCCGCGGCAGGGGGTTGGCGCGTCGCCGGGAATGCCGCACCGATGACGACCGCGCGAACCACGACCCTGGCCGCACTGGCCATCATCGCCAGCGCCGCACCGGCGGCGCTGGCGGGCGCGCCGGTGAACCCCGTCATGACGCCCGTGCAGGTGACGGTTCCCGTGCCCCTGGGGTACGGCGTGGGTGCGCGCATCGTGCGCGTGTCCGATGGCCGGACGGTGGCCACGCTCGGCCCCGCGACCGGGGCCGCCATCCCCGTGGTGCTGCCCTGGGCGGGAGGGCGCGGCCCGGGCGGAAGTGGCCCCGTGGTGCCCGATGGCACCTACCGCGTGGAGGGCCTGGCCCCCGACGGTGTGACCCCCCTTCCGGCCGACCCGCCCCTGATCGAGGTGGACACCACGCCCCCGGCCCCGATGCTCCGCCCGCCGGCGCCCACGATCCCCGCCAGCACGCGCCGCTCACTGCCGCTGCGCGCGGGAGGCGCCGCGGAAGTGCGGGCCGTGGTCCGGCGCCCGGGGCGCGACGCCGTGCTGGTCGCAGGCGCATGGAAGCCCGCCGGCGCTGAGATCGTGCTGCCCGCCGCCCTGCGATCGAAGGGAATCGTGGGCACCGTCGAGGTGACGGTGGAGGGACGCGATGCCGCTGGCAACACGGGCGCGGGCGCGCCGGTGGTGTGGTCCGTCCAGCCGCGGGGGTCAGGCACCAGGGTGGTGCGCCGGGTGCGCACTGGCCGCCCGCTGGTGGGCATCACCGTGGACGACGGATACGGCCCGCGCGAAGCTGCACGCATGATCGCCGCCGCCCGGGACGCCGACGTGACCATCACCTTCTGCTTCAACGCCATCAACGCGCGCATGTGGAACGCATCGCTGCGGTCGGCCATGCGCGCCGCCGTGCGGTCGGGCCACCTCGATACCTGCAGCCACGGCTACGCACACCGCACCGGCACGGGCACCAGTCGCGCCGCAGGCATCACGGATCTGTCCCGCAACCGGGGGTTCGACCGGGCCGTGGGAGTGGCCACCGCGCCGTTCTACCGGCCGCCCTACGGGGCATACGGCGCCGGCCTGCTGTCGGCGGCCGGGGCAACCGGGTACCGCTACACGGTGCTGTGGGATGTCGACACGAACGACTGGCGCGGCCCGAGCGCATCGGCCATCACGCAGCGCGCCGTCGGCGGCGCCCGGAAGGGGTCGATCATCCTCATGCACACCAAGCCGAACTCCGCGGCCGCGATGCCGGCCATCATCCGGGGACTGAAGGCCAAGGGACTCCGGCCCGTGGGCCTGGGCGAACTGTTCTCCGCCGGCCGCCCCGCCTGACCGCCCGCCGACGCCCCGGCGTCAGGCACGTAACCGTTCCTCAGCGCACGGGCTGATCGGGCCGGGACTGCGACACGCGTCCCCACAGCGGCGCGAGGCGGGCGAGTTCGTGGGTGGGCGGAACATCGTCGTGAAGCGGGGCGTGCCCCTGGAGCATGCGCCCGAGCGCCCGGCCCGTCCGTGCCTCCCACGGTGCGTCGTCGCGCGCCAGGGCGCGGCCAAGCGCCTGCGGCGGCAACGGGACATCCGCGGACAGCAGCAGCACGTTGCCCGAGGTACGGTGCTGAAGAACGGCGGGGTCGGCCACCAGTGCCACCTCGCCCCCGGCATCGCGCATGCCCACGGCCACCGCGCGCGCGAGCTCCAGCGGCTCGACGTCGATGAGGTTCATCGCGTGCAGCCCGCCCGGCCGCAGCACGCGCCGGACATCCTCCATGAACTGCGCGGTGGACAGCGCATGCGGGGCCATCAAGCCGACGAAGGCATCCACCACCACCAGGTCCAGCGAGGAATCGGGCAGGGCGGCAATGGCTGCGCGGCCATCGCCGATCTCCACCTGCAGGCGGGGGACCTCGTCGAGCATGAGGTGGTCGCGCGACGCCTGCACCACGCCCCCGTCGCGCTCCACCACCCGGACACGCGCGCGGCGGCGGGTTGCCGTGACGTACCGCGCCAGCGTGCATGGGCCGCCACCCACCTGCAGGACGTCCAGCGACTCGCCCGGCGGGAACACCGCGTCGATCACCCCCACCAGATGGCGCAGATACTCGAACGCGATGCGCGTGGGATCGGCCAGGTCCACGTGCGAGGCCTCCACGCCATCCATGAGCAGCAGGCGGCCCCCGGGGTGCGCCGGGTCGCGGTCGGGCCGGATCTCCAGAGTCACGTAGTCCGCGGCGATCGGGTATGCGGGCGCGGGGGGGATCAGCGGAGCAGGAGCCCCCCGTCCACCACCACCTGGCTGCCGGTCATGTATCCCGACATCGGCACGGCCAGGAAGAGCACGGCGCGGGCGATGTCGTCGGGGTCGCCCATGCGCTGCAGCGGAACGCGCTCGGCGAAGGCCGCGACGGCCTCGTCGGTGCCGGCGCCCATCTCCCGCACGCCTTCCGTCAGCACGCCCCCGGGCGCGACGGCGTTCACGCGGATGCCGTGGGGCGCCAACTCCAGGGCGACGTTCTTCGTGAACCCCCACATGCCGTGCTTGGAGGCGTCGTAGTGGGCCAGGCCCACCATGGACGGGTGCAGGGCATCCACCGAGGTGACATTGACGATGCTTCCGCCCCTGCCCTGCTCCACCATGGCGAGCGCAGCCTCCCGGGTGCACAGGAAGGCTCCCCGCAGGTTGACCGACACCACGCGATCGAAGTCGGCGGTGGCCATCTCCAGCACCGGTCGCATCGGGAAGATCCCGGCATTGTTCACCAGTACGTCCAGCCCGCCCATCTGCTCGCCGCAGGCCCGGACGAGGGTCTTCACATCGGCCTCGTCCGATACATCCGCGGGAGCGGCCTCGGCCGTGCCCCCGGCGGCACGTATGGCCTCGGTCACCTGCAGCGCCGCCTCGGCGTCGAGGTCGGCCACCGCCACCGCGGCGCCGGCCTCGGCCAGCCGCATGGCGATGGCGCGTCCGATGCCCCGCCCGGCTCCGGTGACCAGGGCCACCCTGCCGTCCAGCCTCATCAGGTGCGTGATGGATTCGTTCCCGGTCATGCCGTAGTGGTACCAAACGACGACGCCCCGGCGGATGGCCGGGGCGTCGCATGGAACAACCGGGGCGCAGCGAGGCGCCGGAACCGGTCAGACGTTGATCGAGTCGCGGTTGCCCGAGACCTCGGTGATGAGCTCGCCCATGACGTCCTTGGCGTCGCCGAACACCATGAGGGTCTTCTCGTTGAAGAAGAGTTCGTTCTCGACGCCGGCGAAGCCCGGACGCATGGAGCGCTTGACCACCATGACGGTGGCCGCCTTGTCGACATCAAGGATCGGCATGCCGTAGATCGGGCTGCTCTGGTCGTGACGCGCGGCCGGGTTCACCACGTCGTTCGCGCCCAGCACCAGCACCACATCGGCCTGCGGGAACTCGGGGTTGATCTCCTCCATGTCGATCAACTGCTCGTACGGCACGTTCGCCTCGGCCAGCAGCACGTTCATATGCCCCGGCATGCGGCCCGCCACCGGGTGGATCGCATACTTGACCTCCACGCCCTCCTTGCCCAGTGCGTCGGCCAACTCGCGCACCTTGTGCTGGGCCTGGGCGACGGCCATGCCGTAACCCGGGACGATCACCACGAGGCGCGCCATCTTCAGCAGGTCCCCGGCCTCGTCGAACGACGCCGACCGGATGGACCCGGCCTCCTGGTCGCCCGCGGCCTGCTCGGCGGAACCGAACGCCCCGAACAACACGTTGCGGAACGATCGATTCATGGCGCGGCACATGATGATCGAGAGGATCAGGCCCGACATGCCGTCGAGGGCACCCGCCACGATGAGCAGGTTGTTCGACAGCACGAATCCGAGCAGCGCCGCCGCGATGCCGGCGTAGGAGTTGAGCAGCGCGATGACCGTCGGCATGTCGGCGCCGCCGATCGGGATGATCAGCAGGATGCCGAACGCCAGGCCCGCGACGATGATCACGGGGATGGCCCACATCTGCGTGGGGTCGATGACCAGTGCGATCACACCGGCCACGGCCACCGCCAGCACGGCGAAGTTGAGCGTCTTCTGCAGCGGGAAGGTGATGGGCCGCTGCGCGAGCCACTTGACCTCCTGCAGCTTCCCGGCCGCCATCAGCGAACCGGTGAAGACCAGCGACCCCAGCACGATCTCGATGCCGAGCACGGCCATGACGAACCAGCCGATGTCGGGCTGGTTCTCGTAGAACTTGGCGATACCCACGAGGCCGGCGGCCAGGGCGCCGAAGGCATGCGACAGCGCGATGCGCTGCGGCATGGCGGTCATCGGCACCAGCAGGCCCAGCGGCACGCCGATGGCGGCACCGATGAGCATCGCGATGGCGATGTAGATGTAGCCGGTGGTGGTGATGACCGGCAGGAGCAGCGTGCCGATGATGGCCAGCACGAAGCCGATCTCGCCGGCGAAGATGCCCTTGCGCGCCGTCTTGGCGTCGCTCATCCACTTCAGCGAGAGCACGAAGCCCACTGCGCCCACCAGGTACAGCAGGCTGATGATGACGTAGCGGACCGTGTCGGTGTCGGGATCGACGAAGAACGACGAGGCCATGGGGAGGAACGTGCTCATGCGCCCGCCTCCGCCTCGGCCGGCTCAGGCTTCTTCTTCTGCCGCGGCTTGAACATCTTCAGCATCTTGTCGGTGATGAGGAAGCCACCCACCACGTTGATCATCGACGCGATCACGGCGATGAAGCCGAGGATGGTGGAGTACGTGGAGTACTGACCGCCAAGCACCACGATGGAGCCCACCAGCGAGATCGCCGAGAGGGCGTTGGTGAGCGCCATGAGCGGCGTGTGCAGCAGGCGCGGGACGCGCCGGATGGTCTCGAAGCCCAGGAAGCCCGCGAGGGCGAACACGAAGAGCCCCGTCATGATGAATTCGGTGCTGACGTTCACTTGGCGGCCTCCTCAGCAGCCGGGGCGTCGTCCGCCGCGGGCTCGGGCTCCGGGGCCGGGGGCTCCGGCTCCGGCAGCTTCTCGAGGCCCAGGGCCTCGCGCACGCGGTTGTTTGCCACGTCGCCGCCCTTCGCGACCACGCTCTCCTTGATGACGTCGTCGTCGACGTCGGTGTCGAGCCTGCCGTCGACCACCATGAGGCCGAGGAAGTTCGCCACGTTCTTGCCGAACAACTGGCTGGAGTGCACGGGGATCGTGCCGGGCAGGTTCACCACGCCCATCACGCTCACGCCGTCCACGTCCACCGTCTCACCGGCCACCGTGGGCTCGCAGTTGCCGCCCTGCTCGGCCGCCAGGTCCACGATCACCGACCCGGGCGCCATGCCCTTCACCATCTCGGTGGTGACGATGACCGGAGCGGTGCTGCCCTGCACCTGCGCGGTGGTGATGACCACGTCGCTCGCCGCGACCGTCTTGGCCATCAGCTCCTGCTGCTTCTTGATGGTCTCCTCGGAGAGCTGCTTGGCGTAGCCGCCGGAGCCCTCCTCCTGACCGGTCTCGAGCGGCAGCTCCACGAACCGGGCGCCCAGCGACTCCACCTCTTCACGGGCGGCAGGGCGCACGTCGTAGGCCTCCACCAGCGCGCCCATGCGGCGCGCGGTGGCGATGGCCGCGAGGCCTGCCACGCCGGCCCCGATGATGAACACCTTGGCAGGGGCGATCGTGCCGGCGGCTGTGGTGAGCAGCGGGAACATCTTCGGCAGATTGTCCGCGGCCAGCAGCACGGCCTTGTAGCCGGCCACCGCGGCCTGCGAGGACAGGATGTCCATGGACTGGGCGCGGGTGGTGCGCGGCACCAGCTCCAGCGCGAACAGCGTGGCGCCGGTCCCCGCGATGGCCTTCACGAGTTCCGGACGGGCAAACGGGGCGACCGATCCCACCACCACCTGGCCTGCGCGCAGGCGGGACAGATCACCGCTCGCGGGATCGGCGTCCATCACGTTCACCTGCACCAGCACGTCGGCGGCGAAGACCTCGTCGCGGCTGCCGATGCGCGCACCACGATCGGTGAATGCGGAATCCGGATACCCGGCCAGGTCACCGGCCCCGGATTCGATCACTACGTCGAAGCCCGCCTTGGTCAGCTGGGGCAGTGCCGTGGGGGAGAGCGCCACGCGCGTTTCTCCGGCGCGGTTCTCCCGCGGCACCCCAACCACCATGCGCGGCGTGTCGGTTGTCGCCATCTCGCTCTTCCGGTCGGTCCCGTACCCCGAACGCGCTAGGCGCGCGTCGCCGGGTGAGGCGTTGTCGAGGTGATTGTCGGGCGGTGGATCATTTGACGCGTCACGCACTTCCCGGGGCAGCATTCGTCGCGCTTCCCGACCCGGGAGGATGGGGATTGGTACATGACCGAAACGGAGAGGTCAACGGGTGCGCCCGAATGCCGCGCGCTGTATCCGCATGCGGAAAACCCGCAAGGCCTATTCACGGCCATCCCGCAGCGCCCGAACCGCGGCGTCCAGGTCGTCGTGCGTCACCAGGCCGCTGATGAGCAGACGCCCGTCCAGCACCATGCCGGGTACCCCGGAGATGCCCGCGGCGCGCGCCCACCGGGTGGAGTCGTCCACCGCCGCCGCCCACTCCCCGGCCTCCACGGAAGCCATGCCGGCGTCGGCATCCAGACCCACCGCGCGGGCGACGTCGGCGAGCACCGCGGGCTGGGTGATGTCGCGCCCATCCCGCCAGCAGGCATCCATGATCGCCGCGTGCAGCGCACGATGCGCCCCGCCGCCCTGCGCGCGTGCCCACTCGGTCAGCTCCAGCGCACGACGCGTGCGCGGCACCACATCGGGGTTCGGGCGGTACGGAAGTCCTGCCTGCTGGGCCAGCTCCCGGACGGGGGCGTCGAAACCGGGGCCCCCGTGCAGGGCCTCCAGCGTGGCGCGCCGCAGGCCATCACCCGGGTACTCCGGGTGCAGATCGAAGGGGAACCACTCCACCTCCGCGCCGTGGTGCGCCTGCAGGTAAGACACCCGCTCGCGCGCGACATGGCAGAAGGGGCAGCAGTAGTCGGCCCACACCTGCACCTGCAGGGCGGGGCCCGCCTGCGCGGCGGGCCCGCTCACCGACCGGCGGCGTCCAGGCGCGCGAACTCGTCATCGGTGAGCGCGAGGCCCACGGCGCCCATGATCTCCCGCACCTGATCCGGGCTGGTGGCGCTGGCAATGGGGCTCACCACGCCGGGGTACCGCATGAGCCAGGCAAGAGCCACCTGCGCCGGGGTGGCGCCATGCGCGGCCGCGACGTCGTCGAGCACCGCCAGCACTCCCCACCCGCGGTCGTTCAGGTAGGCCTGCGAGATGCCCGCCGCGCGCGGGGTGGCGGGCAGGTCCTCCCCCGGGCGGTACTTGCCCGTGAGGAACCCGCGCGCAAGCGTGAAGTACGGCGCCACGCCGATGTGCTCGCGCACGCAGATCTCCTCGCCGTCGCCCTGGTACTCGGCGCGCTCGAGCAGGTTGAAGTGCGGCTGAAAGCCCTGGAAGCGGGCCAGGTCGTGCTGCTCGGACACCGCCAGGGCCTCGGCCAAACGCCCGGGCGTGTAGTTGGACGCCGCCAGGTAGGTGACCAGGCCCTCCTGCGTGAGGGCGTCCAGGTTGCGCAGGGCCTCCTCGAGCGGGATCGACTCATCATCCTTGTGCGCGTAGTACAGGTCGATCGCGTCCACGCCCAGGCGGGCCAGCGAGCCGTCAATGCCCGCGCGCACGTTCTCGCGGTCCAGGCCCGCACGCATGTGGGGGTCACCCGGATACCCCACCTTCGTCGCGATCACCAGATCGTCCGGCCGGCCGCGCGCGGCGAGCCAGCGGCCGATGATGGCCTCCGACTCGCCTCCGGAGTTCCCCGGCACCCACGTGGAGTACACCGTGGCCGTGTCGAGGAAGTTCCCGCCGGCCTCGACGTAGGCGTCGAGCACGGCGAATGAGGTCTCCTCGTCGCACGTCCACCCGAACACGTTCGTGCCCAGGCACAGCGGGGAGACCATGAGGTCGGTTGATCCGAATCGGCGTCGTTCAGGCATGCCGGCAACCTACCGGGTCGGGTGGGTTCGTGACGAAACGGACATGCGCTGAGAGGCGTCACCGTCCGACCGTTGGGTGGCATGCGCGCGGGCACATGGGCGACCATACGGGGCATGGAGAACCGCACGGAACACGATGAGCACGCGGTCGTGGTGGCACTGACGGCGGACCACCTGCGCGCGATTGAAGCGGCGCTGGACCTCGCACGGGCGGTGGAGCACGGGGAGATCCCGGTCCACGACGCGGACGAGATCGGCCAGGCCTCGGTTGCCGCCGAGGGCCTGTCGCAGATCGCCCGCCTCACGGCGAACGCGTAGGCGACGGGACCCGGT
Source organism: uncultured Thermoleophilia bacterium (assembly GCA_938017905.1). Classification (GTDB taxonomy): domain Bacteria; phylum Actinomycetota; class Thermoleophilia; order Miltoncostaeales; family Miltoncostaeaceae; genus SYFI01. The sequence goes on from CALIKX010000013.1 coordinate 36,641, forward strand.
CGCCCGGGCCCCGCCCCCGCTACTTCGAGGTCCACCCCTCACGCGAGTGGCTGCCGTCGCAGAACGGCTTGTTCGCGCTCAGCCCGCACCGGCACAACGCAATGGTGGGATTGAGGTCCGCGAAGGGCTGGCCGTCCTCGCCCGTGAGCGTGAACTCACCGGTCACCAGGATCGGGCCATTTTCCTTGAGGCTGATCTCCGCGCCATCTGCCATGGAGGGTCTCCTTCGATAATGTGCTTGCGCTTGCAAGTATATGCATGCGACCACATCGGATGCCGGCTACCGACCCTACGCTCGTACAGGCGCATCAGCCGGCGCGTACCGGCTACGTTGCGTTGAATGCGGAACCCCCACGTGCCCCACCCCGAGCCGCCCCCTGCCGGGTCATCCCGCGCGCACATCTGGGCACTGGTGGTCACGGGCATCGGGCTGTTCATGGTGGTGCTCGACAACCTCGTGGTCACCACCGCCCTGCCGGTGATCCGCGTGGACCTGGGCGCCTCGGTGGAGACCCTCGGGTGGGTGGTGAACGCCTACACCCTCGCGTTCTCCGTGCTTCTCCTGACGGGCGCGGCACTCGGTGACCGCCTGGGCCGGCGCCGGGTGTTCGCGGCCGGCCTCGTCATCTTCTCGCTCGCCTCGGTGGGGTGCGCGCTGGCGCCGGACATCGGATGGCTCATCTTCTTCCGGGCCCTCCAGGGCCTGGGCGCCGCCCCGGTGCTGCCGCTCTCGCTCACGCTGCTGGCCGATGCATTCCCGCCCGGCAAGCGGGGCCTGGCCATCGGCATCTGGTCCGGCATCAGCGGCCTGGCCGTGGCCGCCGGGCCCGTGATCGGCGGCGCCATCGTCGACGGCATCTCCTGGCACTGGATCTTCTGGGTCAACGTGCCCATCGGGCTGCTGGGCGGTGCCATCGCCATGTGGAAGCTGCGGGAGTCGTTCGGCCCGGACACCGGCCTGGACATCCCCGGCATCCTCCTGGCCGGCATCGGCGTGTTCGGCATCGTCTACGGAATCGTCCGTGGGAACGAGGCCGGATGGTCCTCGCCGGAGATCCTCGGCACGCTCGTCGGCGGGGTGGGGTTCGTGGTGGCGTTCCTGTGGTGGGAGTCGCGCGCGGCGCACCCCATGCTGCCGCTGGCGTTCTTCCGCAATCGCGGCCTCAACGTGGCGAACGCGGCATCGGTGTGCCTGTACTTCGGCCTGTTCGGCGCCGTCTTCTTCCTCGCCCAGTTCCTGCAGACGGTGCAGGGCGACAGCCCGCTGGTGGCCGGGCTGAAGGTGCTGCCGTGGACGATCATGCCGATGTTCATCGCCCCGGTGGCGGGACTGCTGAGCGACCGGGTGGGGGCGCGGCCATTCATGGCGGCGGGACTCACCATCATGGCCGGCGGCTTCCTGTGGATGGGCCTCACCATCACCCCCGGCATCTCCTACGCCGGGCTGGTGGGCGGGTTCCTGCTCGCGGGCTTCGGCATGGCAATGGTGTTCGCGCCGGTGTCCAACCTGCTGGTGCAGTCGGTGGATGAGGTGCAGATCGGCAAGGCCTCCGGCACCAACAACACGGTGCGCGAGGTGGGCGGCGCCCTCGGCATCGCGGTGATGACCGCCATCTTCACCGCCACGGGCTCGTACGCATCGGGACAGGCCTACGTGGACGGCCTGAACCCCGCGGTGCTCGTGGCCGCCGGGGTACTGCTGCTCGGCGCGATCATCTCGCTGGGTGCCCCGCGCCCTGCCCGGGCGCCGGATACGGCCGCGCCCTAGGGGCGCGGCCGGGAGCGGCCCTCAGTACGGAAGGTCGGCGGGCGTGAGCGCCCCGAGCACATCCCCGGCCGTGGTGGGGTCCGAGGGGTCCACGCACAGGGGTCCGTCGGCAGCTGCAGCGCGGCAGGCCGCGGGTAGCGCGAGCCACGTGGCGAAGGGCGACCGCGTCGACTGCACCAGGTAGGTACCGCCCACCAGATCCCCCGCGGAGATCCACCACGTCGGGTAGGTGCCGAACGGCTCGGATGGCGCACCGAACGGCACGGACATGGAACGGATGACGCTGACCGCATCGGCCAGTGCCTCGTCCGCATCCGCGGCCGCGGGCAGGTGGTCCAGGAAGTACCGGCCGCGCACGAAGCGCGAGGCGGGGTCGACATCCCCCGGAAGCGGCAGATCGCCGCCAAACCCCGCATAGTTCCGCAGGTTCGCGAGCTGCTCGGTGAGCGGCGGCTCGTTCGTCACCACGCGTGCGTCGTCGCCGCGGTGGATCACGGGGCCACCCGCGAGCAGTTCGATGACCGCCGCAGCACCGCTCCGGTCCTCGAGCGCCAGGTGCAGGGGCAGGGACTGGCCGCGGGCCGGCATATCGACGATGCGGATGCCGGTGAAGGCATCCAGTGCCTCATCCACGGTGGCGCAGGTGTCCAGCACCCACTGGGCCCACATGGTGTTGCCCAGGGCGGGCCGGTCATCGGCGGGCGGAAGGGTGGTGTCCGCCAGGTAGAGGAGGTGCGCCGCCAGCCCGGCATCGTTCATCCCCTCGCTCGTCAGCAGGTCCCACCCGCTCACCACCACCGATGCATGCCGGGACGTCCATCGCAGCCCATCGCCATCCGGGGTGCCACGGCGTTCGATCCCGGCCGGAAGGGCCCACAGGCGTGGCTCATCGCTCACCGCCCAATCAAGGGTGCGGCAGAAGACGGAGATGCCGCCGCGCCGATGCAGTGTGATGCGTGAGCACATGGTTTCTTCCCTGTTAGTCCGGATTGTGTGCCTGGCACCAGGGCGTCCGGGCCGGCGGCATCCTCGGCCTGCCACCTCTTGATGGACTTCCCCCGGCCACCAGCACGCCGATCGCCAGGCCCTGCACGCCGCCGATGCCGCCGGGCAGCGAGGGGATGAACTTCGTGAGCCCGGGCACGCGCGGCACGCTACTCCCGCGCGTCGCGGCGATCTGCGAGGATCAGCGGGATGTCGGGGCACGGCGCGCCATGAAGTGGTTCCCGCGGAGCCCCGCCCGGAGGCGCCGGGTGCGCCCCACCCGACCCCTCCTGCTGGCCTTCCTGGGCGTCATCGCGCTCGGGACCATCCTTCTGATGCTTCCGGTGAGCAGCGCGGCGCCGGGGTCCGCGCCCTTCAGCGACGCGGTGTTCACGGCCTCGAGCGCCGTGACGGTCACGGGCCTCACCGTGGTGGACACCGCCACCTACTGGAGCGGCTTCGGCGAAGCCGTGTTGCTCGCGCTCATCCAGATCGGCGGGCTGGGCATCATGACCTTCACGGCGCTGCTGGTGATGATCATCGGTGGCCGCCTCGGCATGCGGCGACGTCAGGCCGCGCAGGCCGAGCAGGGCGTGCTGGACCCGGGCGAGATCAAGCGCGTGGTGATCGGCGTGGCCATCCTGTCGGTCACCGTCGAGGTGATCCTGGCCATCGTCCTCTACGGGCGCTTCCTCGCCATGGGCGAAGACGCCGGCGTGGCTGCCTGGAACGCCCTCTTCCAGGCCGTGAGCTCGTTCAATGGCGCGGGCCTCACGCTCTTCCCCGACAGCCTGGCCTCGTTCAGCGGCGACATCATCCTGCTGTCCACCGTGGCGATCGGCGTGATCGCCGGGGGACTCGGCGTGCCCGTGTGGGCCGACCTCACGCGCCGCCGCAGGCTGCGCACCGGACGCCGCCGATGGTCGTTCCATACCCGCCTCACGCTGCTCGGCACCGGCATCCTGCTGGTGCTGGGCTTCGCCGTCATCACCGCCTTCGAGTGGAGCAACCCGGCCACCCTCGGCAACCTCCCCGTGGGCGAGCGGGTCCTGAACGGGGCGTTCGAGGCGGTCACCCCGCGCTCCGCGGGATTCTCGACGGTGGATTACTCGGGAATGCGCGACGAGACGCTGTTCTTCACCGACTTCCTCATGCTCATCGGCGGCGGCAGCGTGTCCCCCGCAGGAGGCATCAAGGTCACCACCATGCTGGTGCTCGCGCTGGCCACCGTGGCATCCCTGCGCGGCGCGGGTGATGTGCAGTTCATCGGACGCCGCCTGCCCACCGCGGCCATCCGCCAGGCGCTCTCGGTGACGGTGATCTTCGCGAGCGCCATCCTGGTGGGCACCCTCGCCCTGCTCATCGCCTCGGACGTCGGCCTCACGCCCGCGCTGTTCGAGGTGACATCGGCATTCACCACCACTGGGCTCTCGACGGGCATCACCTCATCGCTGCCCGCGGTCGGCGAGGGCATACTGATCGTGCTCATGGTGGTGGGGCGCCTCGCACCGCAGTTGCTCGGGGCATCGCTCGTGCTCCGCGAGACCGGTTCCACCTACCGCTACCCCGAGGAGAGGCCGATCGTTGGCTAGCCGTTCCGAAATCATGATCGTGGGCCTGGGCCGGTTCGGCTCGGCAGCAGCCACCAGCCTGATGGACCTGGGACAGGATGTCGTCGGCGTCGACTCCGACGAGAAGCTGGTGCAGCGGCACGCCCCCCTGCTCACCGAGGCCGTGCAGGTGGATGCCACCGACATCGACGCCATGCGACTGATCGGCGCGGAGGAGGTGCAGACGGCGGTCGTGGCCATCGGCAACGACATCGAGGCCAGCATCCTCGCGGCGTCGGTGCTGTTGGAGCTCGAAGTACCCCGCGTGTGGGCCAAGGCCGTGAGCGACCGGCACGGACAGATCCTCGGCCGCCTGGGCGTGCACCGCGTGGTGTTCCCCGAGCGCGACATGGGCGACCGCGTCGCTCATGGCCTGGTGGGGCTGGCCATCGACTTCGTGCTCATCGGCGCCGACTTCGCCATGGCCGAGACCACGGCCCCCAAGGAAGCCCTGGGCCGCACGCTCGCCGAGGTCGGCCTGCGCCGCAAGTACGACGTCACCGTGGTGTGCACCAAGCCGCCGGGCGGCACCTTCAGCCTCACCGGCCCCGACACCATCCTCCAGCCCGACGACACCCTGCTGGTGATCGGCGAGAAGGAGAACGTCGAGAGGTTCTCCCGGCTGGACTAGGGGGTGAGCGGCGGCAGGCCCGCCGAGGGCCCGGCCCCTGGACCCGACGCGATGGGCCGACGGCGGACAGCGGACATCAGCACCCCCGCGCCGCTCAGGCACAGCAGCGCGATGAGCGGGGCCAGCACCGTCAGCTGACGCACGGTGGACACCTGCGTCAACGCGCCGCCGATGTCCTCGAAGATCCTCACCAGGTCGTCGGTGGAGGCCGTCTGCGCGAAAACCCCGCCCGTCTGCGTGGCCATGGACGCCAGCGTCACCGGCGGGGCGGGCCGATCCGGTCGGCCCGGGTCGTCCCCCAGCATCACCGTGTACAGGGGCACGCGCTTGTCACGTGCCCGCTGCGTGGCCTCCTCCGGGCTGACGCCCACGTTCCCCGCGCCGTCCGTGAGGATGAGCATGCGCCCCGCCGACTCCTGGGGCGTGGGCGGCAGGGTGTCCAGCACGCCCGCTCCGGCCAGCGATCCGAGCCCCGCCACCACCGCGGACCCCAGCGCCGTGCCCTCGGCCGTCGGCATGTCGTCCAGTGCCGCGCGCACCGCCGGGCGGTCGAGCGTGGGGGCCACGCGCACCACGGCCTTCTCGTCGAATGTCACGAGCCCCACGCGCACCTCATCCGGAGCGGCGTCGAGGAACCGGTTGGCCGCCTCGCGGGCCGCGGCCAGCCGCGAGGGCTTCAGGTCGTCCTTGTTCATCGACAGGGAGGTGTCGATGGCCAGCACCACCGCGCCCTGGCGCTTCTCCTCGGTGGTGTCCACAGCCGGGCGGGCAAGGGCGATGGGCCCCATGGCAACGGCAATGACGGCCAACGCCAGGGCGCTCCGGCGCAGCAGGCGGCCGGGGCGGTCGGCGCCCACGGACATCACGCGGGAATCCGCGAAGGCGCGTGCGGCCACCCCGCGCTGGCGCTCCCACGCGATCGCCAGGGCGACCAGCACGGGCACCAGAAACAGGCCCCACAGCCATATGGGCGACAGGAACGTCACAGCCGGGGCCCCACGCGCCACGCGGCGACGCCCGCGAGCACCAGCAGCAGGGCCGCGATCCCGGTGGGCCACGCCGTCACCTCGGCCATCACCTGCCGGGTGCCGATGAACGTCCCCAGATCCTCATACACCGTGCGCACCGACTCGGCGTCGGTGCTCTCGAACGCCTCGCCACCCGTGATCTCCGCCACGGCGGCCAGCGACGCCGCGTCGGGCGGCACGGCGCGGCCATCGGGCAGCACGCCCTCGGCCGTGCCCAGGGCCACGGTGTACACCGGGACGCCGGCCTGCTTGGCCTGCTGGGCGGCCTCCTCGGGCATGGTGCCCACGGTGTTGGCGCCGTCGGACAGCAGCAGGATGCGACCGCTGCGCAGCTGCTGCGAGCCGGGCTGCGTGGAGCGGATGGCGTCCAGCGACGACAGGATGGCCTCGCCCGAGGCGGTGGCGCCGTCGGCCACCAGCGAATCCACCGCGCGCGCGAAGGCCGCGCGATCCGTGGACGGCGGCAGCAGCACGTCGGCCTGACCGCTGAAGGCCACGAGGCCCACCTGGAACTGCCGCGGCACCTTCTCCGCAAACGTCTTGGCGGCGTCCTGGGCGGCACGGAGCCGGTAGGGCGCCACGTCGTCAGCCGCCATGGAGCCCGACACGTCGATGGCCAGCATGATCGTGCCCTCCTCGCGGGGCACGGAGGTGACCGCCTCGGGGCGGGCCAGCGCCACGGTGAAGCCCGTGAGCGCCAGCACCAGCAGCGTGGCGGGCAGCCATCGGGTCCACCGGCGACGCGGTGCGGCGATGGCGACCAGGTCGAGGTCGGCGAACGGCACGGCGGCGGCGCGCGTGCCGCGGCGCTCGCGCCATGCCCACCACGCCACGCCCGCCGCAAGCGGGAGCAGCAGCAGCAGCGCCCATGGACTCGCGAAGCTCACGCCGCCCTCCGTGCGGGGCGGGCTGTGCCCAGGCTGCGCGCGAGGTCCAGCAGCCAGTCACGCCCCGGCTCCATCACCACGTAGCGGGCGCCGGTGCGGGCGATCATCCCCCGGCGACGGCGCTCGGCATCCTCCACAGCGGCGGCGAACCGCCGCTGGAAGGCCGGATCGGAGGTATCCACCATCAGCGTGCGACCGGTCTCCACATCGCGCAGGGGGATGATCCCCACCGGCGGAATCTCCCGCTCGCGCCTGTCGCGGATCTCCACCACCACCACGTCGTGCCGGCGGCCGAGGCCACCGATGGCCCGCTCCAGCCCCTCGGCCCAGGGCATGTCGCTGATGATCACCACCATGCCGCGATGCCGGGCCACCCGGCCGATCAGGCCCACCGCGTGGGCCAGGTCCGTACGTCCCTCGCCGGCGGGCACCACGGAATCCACGGCGGCCACCGCGTCGATGAGGCCACGGCGGTCCCCGCGGGGCGGATGGATCAGGTCCAGGTCGCCGTCGGTGGTCACGGCGAGCCCCAGGCGGTCACCGCGTCGGCGCAGCACCACGCCGAGTGCCGCGACCACCTCTCGCGCCTGGGCGATCTTCGTACCGCCGTGCGTCCCGAAGGCCATGGACGGCGACATGTCCACCAGCGCCCAGGTGGTGAGCACGGGCTCGAGCTCGGGCACCCGCACCATGGGCTCGCCCGTGCGGGCGGTCAGCGGCCAGTCGATCCAGCGCACGTCATCGCCCGGCTCGTACCCGCGGGTGATGGATGCCTCCCCGCCCGGGCCCGGCCGCCGACCGCGCCTCTCGCCCTGCAGCAGGCCGTCGAGGCGGCGCCCCACGCGCACCTCCACCTGCCGCAGCAGCGCGGCGGCACCCCGCCGCGCCGATGCGCCCGGCGACGGGTCAGGCGACGGAGCGACCGCCACCGATCTCCACCTCGGGCTGCGGGATGGCCGACACGATGCGGTCCAGCACCTGATCGGGCTGCACCTCGGCGGCGAGAGCCTCGTAGCTCAGCACCACGCGGTGCCGCAGGGCATCGTGGAACAGCGTGGCCACGTCCTCCGGGAGCACATAGGACCGGCCCCGCATCACGGCCAGCGCGCGGGCGCCGCGGATCAGCGACAGCGACGCGCGCGGCGATCCGCCCAGCTCCAGGTACGGCGCCAGGTCGGCCAGGCCCGCCTCGGCCGGATCGCGCGTGGCGGTCACCAGCTGCACGGCATACGCCCGCACCCGGTGGTCCACGAACACGTCATCCGCCCGGCGCTGCAGATCCATGATCTGGTCCGGGTCCAGCAGCCGGCGCGGCTCGGGCGGGTCGGACGCCATGCGGCGCACGATCTCCTCCTCATCCGCCGCCGTGGGGTAGCCCACCACGAGCTTGAAGATGAAACGGTCGAGCTGGGCCTCGGGCAGGGCGTACACGCCCTCGCTCTCGATGGGGTTCTGCGTGGCCAGCACGAAGAAGGGCTTGTCCACCGGGTGGGTCTCGCCGGCGATCGAGGCGTGACCTTCGGCCATGACCTCGAGCAGCGCGGACTGCACCTTGGCGGGAGCACGGTTGATCTCGTCGGCCAGCACGAAGTTGGCGAACACCGGGCCGAGGCGGGTGGTGAATTCACCCGCGCGGTCGAGCACCTGTCCGCCCACCACATCGCTCGGCACCAGGTCCGGCGTGAACTGGATGCGGCTGAACCGGCCGCCCGACACGCGCGCCACGGTCTCGAGGGTGAGGGTCTTCGCCAGGCCCGGGACGCCCTCCAGCAGCACATGCCCGCGGGCCAGCAGCGCCACCAGGATCCGGTCGAGCAGCTGATCCTGCCCCACCACCACCCGCCGCAGTTCGTACAGCACGGCCTCAAGCCGATCCCGCGGGGTGGCCCCCGGGGCGGGCACGGGCACCACGTCGGGATCGCTCCCCACGGGCGTCACGGACGTGTCGCTCAGGTCAGCCACGGTCTCTCCTTCGTTCATCAGTTGACGCTCCCGAGGATGCGGCGCACCTCGTCGGCGGTCACCGCGAAGCCGATGCCCACGTTGCCGGGCACCGGGGAGTTGATGGATGTCGGCACGCCCACCAGGCGGCCGCGCAGGTCGAACAGCCCGCCCCCCGAGTTGCCGGGGTTGATGGGGGCATCGGTCTGGATCATCGGGGCACCGCCCTCGCCCCTGCGCGCGACGGCGCTCACCACGCCCACCGTGACGGTGCCCTGCAACCCGAAGGGGCTGCCGATGGCGAACACCTGGTCGCCGGGGCGCAGTGCGGCATCGGGCTCGGGAGCGATCTGCACCCCCTGGCCCACCGATCCCTTCGGCCGCAGCACGGCCAGGTCACGGCTGGCATCGGACGCCACCACGGTGGCCGGCACGCGCCGGTCGTCGGCAGTGATGACCATCACCTCGTCGCCGCGCGAACCGGCCACGTGCTCATTCGTGATGATGAGGCCACGGGGCGCGGTGACCACCCCGCTGCCGAGCCCGCCGGCCGTGCGCACCTGCACCACGGAGCCGTCTACGGCGGCGATGGCGTCCTGCAGCGCGCCCGGCGTCGATGCCTCGCCCGCGGCGCCGGATGCCGCGACCACACCCGACTGCGGGTCGTCATCCAGCAGATACGTGGTGGCTCCCCCCGCCATGGCGCCCGCAAGGGCCGCCGCAACGATCAGACCTGCCGTGGCCCGGCGTGCCCGGCCCCCGCGTCGCGGCTGGCGCGGTGCCCGGCCGATGCGCCCCGCGCGTCCCCGGCGTGGCGGCGGCGGGGCCCCCTCCTGCGCATCAGCGGCAGGCCGTTGCTCCACGGGAGCCTCATCCCGTGGTGCGCCCGCGGCGTCCAGTGGCGGCAGTCCGCCACCGCGGGATGCCGCGCGGGGCGACAGCGGTGGAAGGCCATCGGCGCGATCGGGACGCGGGCCGAGTGGCGGAAGCGATTGGGTCATCTCGTCATCGTGCACGACGGGCACCCTAAGCGGGCCGTGTGAAGGCCGGGGTAACGACCCTTAAGAGGACGTGAAGAATCCGCGGTCAGGTTCCCGCGGCACGCCCCCCGCGCGAGCGCTCGGCCTGCCCGATGCGGTCGGCCAGGTCATCGGCCAGCATCGCCCGCGTGCTGGCCCGCTCGGCCTGTATCCGCAGACGGGCGAGTTCCATGCGGGCGTCGTCGTCAAGCCCCTCGCGGCGGTCCAGCGCCTCCAGCCGGGCGATGTCCGCGGCGATCCCGCGAACGCGCTCCCATCGGCGATCGGCCACCTCGTCCGCGCCGCCGGCGGAGGGCACGCTCATTCCCCTGCGGATTCCGTGCCCGGGGCGCCGCCACCGGATGCAGTGCCGGTGGAGGAGCCGCCCGACCGCCTGCGCCGGCGCCGGCGGCGCCGACGGGACGCCGTGCCCTGCGCCGGGGAATCGCCCCCGGACCCATCGCCCTCCGCGGTCGGCGTGGGCGTCGAACCGGTGTCCGCGACCTCCGCGGTGGACATCTTCCGGCGCCGGCGCCGGCGCTTGCGCGGGGATCCCCCATCGCCCGAGGCCGAACGGCCCACGCCCACGTCCTCGGCGGATGGAAGGCGCGGGGCCTTGCCCTGCAGCTGGTTCCACGCGCGCGCGCTCTGCAGGGCGCGCGGGCTGCGGGTGCCCACCGCGGCGCGGAGCGCGCGGCGCGCGTCGGGGGCCGTCCAGTCGATGGCGTCGAGGGCACCGCGCAGGGCGGCCCACCCGCCGCATGCACCCGCGGCACGGCTGGCCACGCGGATGTCCTCGCTCTTCAGGGGTACATCCCCCGGGCCCAGGGCGAGCACCACGCGTCCGGCCTGTCCCACGCGCAGGGGCGAGCCGCCCTCGGGCGGGGCGATGGCATCGGGTGCCGGGGCGCCCACGGCACGCAGCCACGTGCCGATCAGGCCCACCTCGCCGCCGTTCTCGATGAGGTGCTGCGACTCCCACTTGGCGATGCGGTGGATTTCCTGGTTGCGGCCCGGGCGGCTGGCGTCGGCGAGGCCGCGCGACACCTCCCACGCCCACGCGGGTGCCCACGACGATGCGCTGTCCAGCGCCGACCACCGGCGGCGGCGCTCGGCAGAGCGCCCCTGCTGCTCGAGCGACGCCACGTTCTCCCACTTGCCGGCCTCATCCGCGTGGAACCACAGTGCCCGGATGCGCTCCCGGGCGGTCATGCGCAGGCGGTCGAGGATCGCCCGCGGCGCATCGGCCGGAAGCGCCTGGCGCAGCTCGGGCTGCACCAGCAGCGCCAGCGCCCATGCCCGCCACATGGGCTGCTCATCGCCGTTCTCGGCCTTGCGCGCCACCACGCCCGAGAGCGCCCACCACGCATGCGCCCCCAGGGGATCGATGCCCTCGGCCAGTCGCTCGGCCACATCGCCCCACTCACTGTCGCGCCCTGCAGCCTCAACCCACTCCTCCATGACGCTCACGGGGATCTCGGCCGGGTCGGCCTCGCGCCACCCCCCGTCGCGGAAGCCCGCGACGAGCGCCGACGGCGAGGCGCTGGGGTTGACCAGGCTGGCGCGGCCACCGTCCTGCTGGGCCAGGATCTCGGCCGCGCGCGCCAGCTTGCCGCGCTCGCCGCCCTCCGGCGGACCGGCCACCCGGCCCAGTGGCTTGTACCACCCCATGCCGAACAGGTCGTGGCTGGTCTGCACGCCCATGGGATCGCCGGCCGGCAGGAACTCCACCGACACGGCCTCCTTGCCCGGGGCCGGGCGCATCACGCGTCCCAGGCGCTGCACGAACACGCGCTCGCTGGTGGTGGGGGCCAGGTGCATCACCACGGACGCCCGGGTCTCGTCCCACCCCTCGGTGAGGAGGTCGGCATTGCACAGCACGTCGATCTTCCCCGCCCCGAAGTCGGCGAGGATGCGCTGCAGGTCACGGGCCGCGGTCTGCCCCGACACGGCCGCAGCCCTCACACCGCGCTCGGTCATCTCGTCGGCCAGGGCGTGGGCCTGCGCCACGGTGGCCGTGTAGGCCACGCCCGCCAGATCCATCGGCATGAAGTGCTCGGCCCACACCTCGGCGCATGCCCGGTGCCACAGAGCCCGGTCCAGCGCGCGACCCAGGCTGGCCTGGTCGAAGTCACCGCGCACGCGCGTGACGTCGGAAAGGTCCACGGACCGCTCCACGCGCAGCGACCGGAGCGGACACAGGATGCCGCGGTCAATGGCCGACTGGCGGTCCAGCGTGGCCGCCACCGGTCCGAATACCTGCTCCACGTGACCGGTTGTGGTGGCGGGCGTGGCCGTGAACCCCACCACCACCGCGTCGGCGGCGCGGTCGATCATTCGCCGGGTCTGGGCCCCCAGCGTGGTGTGGGCCTCGTCGCATACCAGCAGCGACACGGACTCCCAGTCGGCGTCCTCCTGGTTGCGCAGCGCCGCCTGATAGGTGCAGATGGCCACGCCCGGGCGCCCGATGCCGGACACCCCGTCGGCCACGTAGTGCACATCCCGGAAGAACGTGGACAGGGCCTGCGCGGTCTGCTCGGCCAGGTTGCGGCGGGGCACGAGGATGACAGCCGAGCCGTCGAGCGCCGCGGCCAATGCGCAGAAGGTGATGGTCTTCCCGGACCCGGTGGGGGCATCCACCCACGTACGTGAGGCCCCGGACCGGAGGCGGATGGCGAGTTCATCGAGGGCCTCGATCTGATGCTCGCGCAGCACCACGTTGGGCCACCAGGCGGCCGGATCAGCCAGGGCGGCCTCCAGGCGCTCGGCGGGCGCCTGCGCCTCGGTGGTCTCTGTGTGCGTGCTCATGCCATCTCGCACCTCTCAGCGCATGGCGCAACCCATGCACGGCAGGCCCCTGCGGGGGCGATGCGGACTCGGGGGATCACGAGGCGGTCGGCATGGCGCTCTGTCGAGGCGCCGGACGGCCCATGAACCGCGCGGAACCATAGCACCAGCACGCGGAGGCAGTCATTCCGCGGGCCCCAATGCGGCAGGACGCCGATGCCGATCGCTACAGTGCCCTGCATGGGTACCGGATCCTCGGGCGGCGGCGCCAATCAGTGGGCACGTCCCGTACTGCTCGCCGTGTCGTGCATCGTCATCGGCTTCGTCATCGGATGGTTCGCCAGGGGTGACGGCGGGGGCGTGGTGCTGCCCACCGTCGCGGACGCCGTGGAGACCACCGCGACGGTGGCGAGCGTGGACACCACCGGCACCTCGACCACCTTCGACACCACCGGCACCACGGCGACCACGGGCACGACCGGCACGACCGGCACGACCGGCAGCACGGTCACGGGGGCCCCGGCGCGCAACCAGATCAACCTGGTGATCCTCAACGGAACCGAGACCGCCGGCCTGGCGGGCAAGACCCAGACCCAGGCCGAGTCCATCGGCTACACCACTGTGGGCATCGGTGACGCACCCGAGACGCAGGCAACCACCGTTGCCTACTACCGCACGGGTGAGCAGGCCGCCGCACAGCAGGTGGCCGCCGACCTCGGCGCGCAGACCGAGGAGGCCCTCACCGACGGCAGCCCGATCGAGTCGGCCGCCGTCACGGTGCAGCCGGACGTCGACGTGGTGCTCGTGCTCGGGGGATGAGCCTCGTCGCGGGGCCCGGCCTGAGGGTCGGCCTCCGCCTGCCGCAGTACGCGTCGTCATGGCCTGACCTGCGTGATGCCGCCATCCGGGCGGAATCACTGGGATTCGACTCCGCGTGGCTGAACGACCACCTGTGGACGCCCGGGCGGCTGCACGGCGATGACGCCGTCGATGCCTTCACTGGGCTGGCGGCGGTGGCCGCGGTCACCGACCGCATCACGCTGGGCACTGCCGTGCTGTCGGCCTCGTACCGCCCCGCGCCCCTGGCGGCGAAGATGGCCTCGGTGCTGGACGTCATCAGCGGCGGACGGCTGGTGCTGGGCATCGGGACCGGATCCGACGCCGCCGAGCACCGCGCCTATGGATACCCCTTTCCGCCCGCCCGCGCGCGCACCGCCGGCCTGGTGCAGGCCCTCGACGTGCTGGAGGCCATGTGGAGATCACCCGATGGCGCCTCGATCGCGGGATCGATCGACGAGGCCCCGTGCAATCCGCCGCCCATCACCCTCCCCCGGCCGCCGGTACTGGTGGCCGCCCACCGGCCGGGCCTGCTGCGGATGGCAGGGGCACGGGCCGACGGGCTGTTCGCCGCATTCCTGACGCCGGAGGACCTGCGGGAGCGGGTCGCCATCGCCCGCAATGCGCGGCTCGAGGCCGGCGGATCCGATGACCTGCGCGTGGCCGTGTACCTGTACGCGCTGCCCATGCGCGACGAGGACGAGGCCCTCGGCTGGATCGCCCCCGAGGCGCGCGCACTCGGGTCGTCACCGCGGTCGCTGCTGAAGTGGCTCGGCACCCGGGGCCTTGTGGCACCGCCCGCGGCAATCGCGGCCGCGCTCGCGCGCTACGCCGACGCCGGGGCCACCGACGCCGTGCTGGTGTTGCCCAACCGCGTGCCCCCGGAGGCTGTCGACGCCCTGGCCGAGGTGCGCACCGTGAGCCCCGACGAGGGCGGCGCAGAGCACCCCGCCCCGAGCGGCGACGCGCGACGGGTGGCATCCGCGCGCCACAACCTGGTGGACCTGCTGGTGGAGCAGCACCGTCGCGCGGGGCGCGGCGGGGACCCCGCGGTCAGCGACCACGACGGCACCTGGGACTACGACGCGCTGTCACTCGCCATGCGGAGGGCGGCGGCCGCGCTCCGGGCAGCCGGACTGCGCGCGGGGCAGCACGTGGCCGTGGTCATGCGCGACGGACGCCCCTGGGTGCAGGCCGTGCTTGGCGTGGCCGCGGCGGGGGGCGTGGCGATACCCCTTGACCCCGACACCGACCCCGGGGCACTGGAGGACGTGCTGGGCGACGCCGCGGTGGCGATGGTGCTGGCCGACCATACGGTGCCCGGCGGTTCATGGCGGGTGGTCGGCAGCGACGTGCTGAACGCAGGGCGGGCCGCGGGTATCGCGCCGGTGCACCCGGAGGACCTCGCTTACATCATCTACTCGTCGGGATCCACGGGGCGGCCGAAGGGCGCCATGCACGCGCATCGCGACATGCGGACCTCCGTGGAGGGCTACGCCGACCAGGTGCTGGGCCTCGCCCCCGGCGATACCTGCCATGCGGTGTCGCGCGGCTTCACCTCGCTGGGATTCGGCAATGGGTTCTTCCGGCCCCTCGGGCGCGGAGCACATGTGGTGCACCTGCCCACCCGCCCGACCGTGCGCACCGTCACCCGCGCGTGCGCCGCGCATGGGGTGACGGTGCTCTCCGGCGTACCCACGTTCTGGTCGCAGCTGGCCGCCTTCCTCGACCGCCACCCCGGCGAGCGCGCCACGCTGCGGGGCCTGCGACTGGGGGTGTCGTCGGGTGACTCCCTGCCCGGGCCGGTGCTGGAGCGGCTGGCCGAGGTGCTGCCCGACCTCGACGTTCTGGAGGGGTTCGGGTGCTCCGAGGCGTCCAACATCGTGCTGTCCACGCGGGAGGGCGAGCACCTGCCCGGGTGCCTGGGTCACCCCGTTCCGGGCGCCGAGGTGTCGCTGCGCGATGAGGACGGTGCGCCGGTGGCGCCCGGAACGCCCGGGCGCCTGTGGATCCGGTCCGAGAGCAACACGTCCGGGTACTGGCGGCGCGCCAACCTGACCCGCGACCTGCTGCACGGCGAGTGGGTGCGCATGGGCGACATGCTGGTGGAGGACGACGGGGTATACCGGCACGTAGGGCGCGCGGACGACCTGTTCAAGGTGGATGCCATGTTCGTGAGCCCCGTGCAGGTGGAGGCCGTGGTGCTGGAGCACCCCGCCGTGGCCGAGGCCGCCGTGGTGGGGCGTGCCGACACGCGGGGCCTGATGCGCGCCGTGGCGGTGGTGGTGGCATGCGACGGCGCGGATCGCGAGGGCGCGGACGATCAGATCCGGCGCTCGGTGGCCCATGCGCTGGGTCCGCACTGCGCGCCCGCGGAGATCGAGTGGCGCGACGGGTTGCCCCGGCTGCCGTCGGGCAAGGTCGCACGCCGCGCCCTGCGCGACGGTACGGGCCCTTCAGACTCCTAGAAAACGCGGGGTCCACGCGCCGCCAAACGGCGGGCGGGTCGGCGCGCCCCGGCTGATACCGTCGCCTCAATGTCGACGGTCGCCGTGGCACTCCTCATCACTCTGCTGGCAGGCCTGGCGACCGGGCTCGGCGGACTCGTCGCCGTGTCGGGCCGGCGCGGCAGCCCCGCGTTCCTTGCCATCGCCCTGGCCTTCAGCGCCGGGGCGATGCTGTATGTGTCGTTCGCCGAGATCATGCCGAAGGCGATCGACGCGCTGGGCGGCGGGACCGGATCCCGGGGCCTGGCCGTGGCCAGCGCCGGGTTCTTCGCCGGCATCGCGGCCGTGGCGCTGCTGGATCGCCTGCTGGCACGCATGCAGGCGCGGGGCCGCGCCCGCGCCGCGCGCGAGGAGGGCTCCGCGCGCAACCGGCTGCTGCGCATGGGGATCCTCATCGGCCTCGTGGTGGCGCTGCACAACTTCCCCGAGGGCCTGGCCACGTTCCTGGTGCTGATCGAGCAGCCCGAGGTGGGGCTGGCCATCGCGGTGGCAATCGCCATCCACAACATCCCGGAGGGCATCGCTGTCGCCGCACCCATCCACGAGGCCACCGGCAGCCGCGCCCGCGCGGTCGGGGCATCCCTGGTCGCGGGCCTTGCCGAGCCGGTCGGGGCGCTGGCCGGCTACGCAGTGCTCGGGCCCGTGCTCGGGGATGCCGTGTTCGGCTTCGTGTTCGCCGGCGTCGCGGGGGTAATGGTGTTCATCTCCATCCACGAGTTGCTGCCCGCGGCGCGCGAGCACGGGCGTCCGCTGCTGGCCACCAACGGGGCCGTCGCCGGCATGTTCGTGATGGCCGCGTCGCTGGTACTGCTGCAGGCCTAGTCCGCGAGCAGGGCGCCCAGGTCGTCCGCCACGGCCACGGGGCGCGCACCGCGCCAGGCGTCGGCCTCATCGCGGCTGGTCACCCCACTCAGTACCAGCGCCGCATCCAGCCCGGCGGCCACCGCGCCGCCCACGTCGGAGTCCAGACGGTCGCCCACGGCCAGCACGGGCCCGTCCACGGCCAGCCGCTCACGGGCGATGCGCCAGGCGTCCGGGCCGGGCTTGCCCACCGCCACGGCCTCCGCGCCGGATGCGTATTCCACATAGGCCACGACCGCCCCGGTGCCTGGCACCACCCCGTTCTCCGACGGCACCAGCCGGTCACGACCCGTCGCGATGACCGGTGCTCCCCGGTGCGCGGCGCGCACCGCCCAGGTGAGCTCCCGGTAGGACAGGTCGGGGTGACCCGCCAGCACCACCACGTCGGCATCCGCCACGTGCGATTCGCGGGAGACCACGCGCAGGCCCGCCGCCTGGACGTGGCGCACCATCGCAGGGCTCCCCACAACGACGGCCACGCCACCGGCGAAGCGCTCGGCCAGGTACCCCTGCATGACCACTCCGGATGTCACCACCTCATGCGCCGAGCCACGCACCCCGTGGCCCCACAGCCGCTGCACGACGTCCTCGGGTGCCGACCGCGGGTCGTTGGTCAGGAACACCAAGGGCTTGCCTGATGCCCGCCAGCGGTCGACCGCCTCGGGCGCGCCCGGCACCGCATGCGCACCCACCCATAGGCAGCCGTCCAGGTCGAGGATGAGTCCGGCGTACCGCGAGGCGATCGGGGGCGTGCCCGTCATGGCGTGATGCTACCCGGGCCCCTACGATGGGCGCATGGAGACCTACCGTCATGTGGCCGTGGCCGTGGAGGACAGCCCCGGATCGCACAAGGCCCTGGACGAGGCCGTGCGCATGGCATCGCTCACGGGTGCGCGCCTGTCGGTGCTGCATGTGACCACCATCCCGCTGCCGCCGCCGTACATGGGCGAGGGCGGGGTGTTCCTGCCCGACCCCGAGGTGATGCAGGACGCCGCGCTCACGTGGCTGCGCGAGATGCTGCAGGACATCCCGGGCGCGGAGCCGCACGTGCTGGAGGGCCATCCGCCCGAGGCGGTGTGCGTGTGGGCCGGCGAGAACGCCGTGGACCTGCTGATCGCGGGTGCCGAGCGCGGCCGGGTGGAGCGCCTGCTCTTGGGCAGCTTCGCGCTGCACCTGGCGCGTCACGCGCCGTGCGACATCCTGCTCGCGCGCCCCGACGCCTCCTAGCCCTTACCCAATCCTTCCCATGCCCACGCCGAACCCCGCCCGCGGCGGTCCCCACGCGTGCCGCGGCGCTGAATATGGTGCCCGCCGATGACCTGGTACGAGGCGATCGTCTACGGCGTGGTGCAGGGGCTCACGGAGTTCCTGCCCATCTCGAGTTCCGGCCACCTGCTGCTGGTGCCCGCCTTCTTCGGCTGGGAGGACCCCGGCGCCCTGTTCACGGCCGTGGTGCAACTGGGAACCATGCTGGCGGTGGTCCTGTACTTCTGGCGCGACCTGGTGGCCGTGGCCACCACATGGGTGCGCTCGTGGACCAACCCCGCGCTGCGGTCCGACCTCAATGCGCGCATGGGGTGGTACCTGGTGATCGGCACCATCCCCATCGTCGTGTTCGGCTTCATCTTCAAGGACCAGGTGGAGACGGCCGCGCGCAGCCTGTACATCGTCGGCACCGCGCTGATCGTGTTCGGGATCATCCTCGGCCTCATCGACTGGCTCAGCCGCAAGACGCGACCCGTCACCTCGGTCGGCCGCAACGACGCCATCGTCATGGGCTTCGCGCAGGCACTGGCCCTCATCCCCGGGGTGTCGCGGTCCGGCGCCACCATCAGCGCGGGCCTGCTGCTGGGCCTTACGCGCGAGGCGGCCGCGCGGTTCTCCTTCCTGCTGTCCATACCCGCCATCGTGCTGTCGGGCCTATACGGGCTGTACGGCGAGCTGGGCTCGGGCGGCGGCGGCGTGGGGCTGGGATCGATCATCATCGCCACCATCGCCGCCTTCATCGTGGGATACGCCTCCATCGCGTTCCTGCTGCGCTGGCTGGCCCGCCACTCCCTCTACGTCTTCGTGGTGTACCGGGTGGCCCTGGGCGTGATCGTCCTGGCCCTAGCATCAGGCGGCGCGATCTCGTGAGTGATCGCGCCGCACGGCGCTATCCTCACGGATCGTGTTCGGAGCACATCACGACAGCACCCTCGCCCGCGCCAAGCGCAAGGCCGCGCAGGAGGCGAAGGAGAAGGAGCAGCGGCGCCACGAGATGATCGAGGCGCTGCGACGGGCCAAGGAGTCAGCGGACGACCCCGCCGAGCAGGCCCGGCGCGACCGCGCCAAGCGCCACAGCGAGGTGCTGGAGCGCTGGCCCGCCAACTGGTAGCCCTGCCTCGCGGGGGCACACCCGCAGGCGCGGTACAATGCGGGGTCAATAACGCCGGATCCGGACCCCGCGGCGGGGGCTTCCACGGCGTCGCCGTCCGGTGCAGCGCACCCGGCGACGCGTTCCGGTGGCACGAGGAGAGTGAATGTTCGAGGTTGGGGACAAGGTCGTCTACCCGCACCACGGCGCGGGCACGGTTCTGGCCAGGGAGTTCCACGAGATCCGCGGCGAGCGCCGGGAGTACCTGACGATCGAGATCCTGCAGCCGCAGATGACCGTCATGGTGCCGTGCGAGAGCGCCGAGACCGCAGGGCTCCGCCCGGTCATCAACGAGCGCGCGGTGAACGAGGTGCTGGCCGTACTGGTGGCCGACGGCAGCGAGATGCCGGCCCAGTGGAACCAGCGCTTCAAGCGCAACCAGGAGAAGCTGCGAAGCGGCGACATCCTCGAACTGGCCGAGGTGGTGCGGAACCTGGAGCGGCGGGCGCAGGACGCACGCCTGTCCCCCGGTGAGATGCAGATGCTGGAGCGGGCGCGCCGCGTGCTGGTGAGCGAGCTCATGTACGCCCGGAACGTGGAGGAGGAGGCCGCCAACCAGCTGATCGACGACGCCCTCGCCGGCAAGCTGAAGATCAAGCACAAGCCCAGCGCGAAGCGCGTGGCGCCCAAGCCGCCGCCCAAGGCGGACCCCAAGGCCGCCGCCGCGGCCCGCGCCGCCGCCGCGCAGCAGTCGCGGTCGTCCATGCGCGCCACCGTGCGCCCTCCACTGTCCTCCACGCCGCAGTCGGTGCAGGCCATGGCCCGGGCCGCGATGGAGAAGGCCGCCGAGACGAAGGGCGAGAGCGCCCCCGACGCCACAAAGCCCGCGGCGAAGAAGCCGGCAGCGAAGAAGGCGACCACCGCGGCGGCCAAGAAGCCGGCGGCGAAGAAGGCGACCACCGCGGCCAAGAAGCCGGCGGCCAAGAAGGCGACCACCGCAGCGGCGAAGA